>JBDGTB010000067.1:0-16715 GCA_042217235.1 Haloferacaceae archaeon
CGTCGCCGAGGCGGTCAACCAGGTCCACAAGCAGGTCGTCGGCAACGACGCCGCGGTGTCCGCCGGCGCCGCGGAGGGCCAGATCGACCTGAACCTCTACAAGCCGGTGCTCGCGCACAACTTCCTCCAGTCGGCGGACCTGCTCGCCAACGCCGCCGACGCCTTCGCGGAGAAGTTCGTCGCGAAGCTCGAGGCCAACGAGGAGCGCTGCGCCGAACAGGTCGAGCGCTCGATGGCGCTCGCGACAGCGCTCAACCCCGCCATCGGCTACGACGCGGCGTCGAAGGTCGCCAAGCAGGCGCTCCAGGAGGGGCGGACCGTCCGCGAGGTGGCCGTCGACGAGGGGTATCTCACCGAGGCGGAGGCCGACGAGGTACTCGACCCCGAACGGATGACCCACACCGGCATCCTCGGCGGCGACTGACGGTCGGCGTCGGCCGCCGCTCGCGGTCAGCGGCGCCTCGTCAGCGGCGCCTCGTCGCCACGGCGAACGCGGCGAGCGCCGCGACGGCGACGGACGGCGGCCCGAACCCGTCGCCGGTCCCGGTCGTCGGGCGCCGGGTGGCGGCGGTCGGCGTGGCGGTCGACGCCGGGGGCGTGGCGGTCGGCGTCGCGGTCGGCGTCGGCGTGGCCGTCGCGGTCGGCGTGGCCGTCGTCGCGGGCGTCGACGTGGCCACGAACGGGTTCGTCCCCGCAGCGCGCTCCGCGCCGCTCCGGACCCCGTCGCCGTCGGGGTCGAGGTCGGCGCCGTACACGTAGCTCGCGGGGTCGTCGGGGAGCGGCGGGAGCGCATCGCTCGCGACGTAGCGGTCGATCCACTCGGCGAGGCCGGGTGCCCCGGTCACCTCGACGACCGCCCGCCTGAAGGCGGCGTGGCTCTCGTAGGGCCCGGGCCGGGCGGCGAACACGTCCGCGAGCGTCAGCCGGCCGTCGGTCCGCTCGCGGATCTCGGCGTCGAGCGCCGCCAGCACGTGCGCGCCCTTCCGGTAGTCGGCGAGGGTACCCTCCCAGCTCTCCGGTCGCGAGAGCGTCACCGCGGTTTCGTCCGGGGCGTACTTCTCGCTGCGGAGTGCCCCGCGGAACGACCCGTAGCTCCCCGCGCCGGCGTTGAGCGCGAACGCGTGGCCGAAGTACTGGGCGGTCGCCTCGGTCAGCCAGCGCGCCGACGCCGTCGTCCCCACGGCGCCGAGCCGGGTGTGGACGTACTCGTGGGTGAACGCCGTGTCCGTCGACGACAGCCGCACGGCGTCGGCGCCGACCCAGAAGCTCGTCTCCGCGGTCGCCCCCGCGAGGTGGGGACCGCCGGCGCCCTCGTGTGCCGGCAGGACGAACGCGGTCGTCCGGTCGCGACGCACCCCGAAGTCGAACCGCCCGGGTGCGACCCGGAGGAACTCCCGGGCCGGGTCGAGGTCGGGGTCGCCCGCCGCGGCGGCGACCACGAACGTCGTCCGCTCGCCGCCGGCGATCGTCGTCGACGTCTCGTGGGGGCCGAGGTAGGCGAACGGCGACGCCGCGTACCCCTCGCCGGCGACCGCGTACGCCGTCGTGAACTCGGGTTCCGAGCCGCGGTAGCGGTAGCTGACGGTCGCGTCCGGCCGGACGACCATCGCCCACCCGTCGCCGGTCATCACCCGGCGGGCGTCGGCGGCGAGGGCGAGTTCGACCCGGGGCTCGGCGGCGCCGGTCCACTCGAACCGCGCCGTGTCGACCCGCTCGAACCCGTCCGCCCCGACCACGACCGCGTTCCCCCGCTCGAGCACCGGGAACGTGACCGTCAGGTCCGTCACGCTCGACGGGACCTCGTACCGCGCGACCGCCCGCACCTCGCCGCCGTCGTGCGAGACGGTGACCTCCTGCCGGAGCGGGTCGGCCGCGCCGGCGGCGCCCGTCCCGACCGCGACCGTCGCGACCACGAGCGCCAGCGCGGCCAGCGTCGCCACCCGCCTCGCGTCCGACATGGCGCGGCGTTCGGGGGTGTGACACTTGACGCTTCCCGCTCGGAGTCGCCCCGGGACGCGGCCGCGGCCGAACTGCAACCCTTTTGACCCGGCCCGCCGACCCGAGAACCATGAGCGGCTTCGACTACGGGGAGCTCGGGCTCGTCGCGGGCCTCGAGATCCACCAGCAGCTGGACACCGCGACGAAGCTGTTCTGTGCCTGCCCGACGACCCGCCGCGAGCCCGAGGCGGCCGCGCGGACGTTCACGCGGTACCTCCACCCGACCCGGAGCGAGCTCGGCGAGCTCGACGAGGCCGCGGTCGAGGAGAGCCGCGTCGACCGCGAGTTCGAGTACCTCGCGTTCGACACCACCTGCCTGGTCGAGGCGGACGACGAACCGCCCCACAGGCTCGACGAGGAGGCGCTCGACGTGTCGATGCAGATCGCCCGCCTGCTCGACATGACCGTCGTCGACCAGGCCCACGTGATGCGGAAGATCGTCGTCGACGGGTCGAACACCTCCGGCTTCCAGCGGACGCTGCTGCTCGCACGCGAAGGGGAGATCGAGACCGAGGCGGGACCCGTCCGGATCGAGGACCTGATGCTCGAAGAGGAGAGCGCCGGTCGCGTCGCCGGGACCGACGCGGGCGTGCGGTACAGCCTCGACCGCCTCGGCATCCCGCTGGTGGAGATCGGCACCCATCCCGACATCCGGTCTCCCGAGCAGGCCCGCGAGGCCGCCGAGCGCATCGGGATGCTCCTGCGCTCGACGGGCGCGGTCAAGCGCGGGCTCGGCACCATCCGCCAGGACGTCAACGTCTCGATCGCCGAGGGCGCCCGCGTCGAGATAAAGGGGGTGCAGGCGCTCGACCTGATCGACGACATCGTCGAGCTTGAGGTCGAGCGACAGGTCGCCCTGCTCGAGGTGGCCGAGGCGCTCGACGACCGGGACGCGTCGGTGGGCGAGCCGACCGACGTCACCGACGTCTTCGCGGACACCGACTCCGGGGTGATCGCCGGCACGCTCGCGGACGGCGGCGCGGTCAGGGCAGTTCCCCTGTTCGGCTTCGACGGGCTCGTCGGGCGGGAGATCCAGCCGGACCGCCGGCTCGGCACCGAGCTCTCGGACCACGCGAAGCGCCACGGCGCCGGGGGGATCTTCCACACCGACGAGCTCCCGGCCTACGGCGTCACCGAAGCGGAGGTCGCGGCGCTGCGGGACGCGGTCGGCGCCGGCCCCGACGACGCGGTCGCGATCGTCGCCGCGGACGCCGAGACCGCCGACCTCGCGGTCGAGGCGGTCGCCGAGCGGGCCGAGACGGCGACCGAGGGCGTCCCCGAGGAGACCCGCGGCGCGAACGAGGACGGCACGACGCGCTACCTGCGCCCCCTCCCGGGCGCGGCGCGGATGTACCCCGAGACGGACGTGCCGCCGGTCGAGCCGGACCCCTCGGAGGTGGAGGTCCCCGAACTGCTCACCGAGCGGGTCGAGCGCTACCGCGACGAGCTCGGGCTGGACCCGGACCTCGCCGAACAGGTCGCCTACGGCGAGCACATGCCGCTGTTCGAGCGCGCCGTCGACGCCGGCGTCGACCCCACGTTCGCGGCGACGACGTTCGCGTCGACGCTCACGGAGCTCCGGCGCGACGACGTGGCCGTCGAGCGCCTGACCGACGAGCACCTGCTCGACACGCTCGACCTGGTCGCGGCCGACGACCTCGCCAAGGAGGGCGTCGAGGACGTGCTCCGGACGCTCGCGTCGGACCCGGACCTGACCGCCGAGGCGGCGATCCAGGAGGCGGGCCTCGGCGGCGTCACCGAGGCCGACGTCCGCGAGGCGGTGCGCGAGGTCGTCGAGCGCAACGAGGCGCAGGTCCGCGAGGAGGGGATGAGCGCGTTCTCGGCGCTCATGGGCGAGTGCATGGGCGCGCTGCGCGGCAAGGCCGACGGCGAGGTCGTGAGCGACGCCCTCCGCGAGGAGATCCAGCGCGTCCAGGCCGAGGCGTAGGGACAGTTCGTCCCCCCGTCGGCGTGTGGTACCGAAGACACTTACCGCCGACTGCGGACCTGCCGTCCGTGAACCGGCGCCGCTATCTCGCCCTGCTCGGTGCAGGCATCGGTCTCCCCGCCGGCTGTGTCGGTCGTTCGGCCGACGAGCCCTCCACGCCGTCCCGCGAAACGACCACCTCGAGTTCCGACGGGCGCCGCGTCGGGATGGACGAGACGGTCGAGGTCGGCGATCGGCGAGTGACCGTCGGGAGCCCGCGTGTCAGGAAGGCCGTCACGACGCTGGGCGTCCACGAGCCGAGAGTGCTGGCCGAGGCGGGCCAGTTCGTCGTCGCGGACGTGCGCGTCGACGGGAGTACCCCGGACCGACTCGATGACGTCGCCCTCCGGTCGTCCGTCGGGGGCACGCCGCTCCCCGACGGCGACCCGCTACCGGCCCTCGACGAGGGTGGCTTCGCCTTCCCGTTTCCGGCCGAGCGCCACGAGACGGCGGCCGTGCGCTGGGCAACCGACGAGAGAGCGGTCTCCTGGGGTCTGCCCGCCACGACCCGGGACGCCCTCGCGCGCGAGCCCCGATTCTCCGTCGAGGAGCTCGCGGTCCCCAGTCGGGACGGGCGCCTCGTGCTCGAACTGACCGTCGCCAACGACGGCGAGCGCGACGGCCGGTTCCTCGCGGAGGTGTCGATGGAGGCGTTCAGCGGGCGGGAGGTTGTCGAGTTCTCCGTCCCGGTGGGGGCGTCCCGACGCTACAGCGGCAGGGCCGAAAAGATGCTTCTGTACTTCGAGAACAACGGCGGCGGAACGCTCACCCTGCAGTACCCCGGTCCGGACGGCATGCGGGGGAGGGAGCGAACCGTCGACGTGCCCGAGCCGACCGACGGGGCGAACACCCCGCCACCCTGACCCGGTCTAGCCGTCCGACTGGTCCGGCCCTGCCGACTGGTCCGGCCCGTCCTCCCGCTCCGCGGGCAGCTGCCAGTGGTCGGGTTCGTCGTACTTCTCGAGCAGCTTCCGGCGGTGCTCCAGCTGCCGGCTCGCCCGGCGGAACACGCCCATGAGCGTGTGGACCTCGCGGTCCGTCGGGTGGGCGCGCCCGACGAGCCGGCGGACGAGCCGCTCGACTCGCGCCCGCTCGTGCTCGTCGTGGCCGGCCGCGTCGAGCAGGCGGGCGACGAACTCGTACAGCCGCTCTATCGCCGCCTCGTCGGCGCGCTCGCGCTCGACGTCGGGGAGCTGGCTCTCCGCGACGGTCAGCTCGCGGAGCTCGTACATGACGACCGTCGCCGCCTGGCCGAGGTTGAGCACGGGGTAGTCGTCGCTCGCGGGGATGGAGGCGACCTGGTCGAGCCGCGACAGCTCCGCGTTCGAGAGACCCTTGCCCTCGCGGCCGAACACGAGCGCGGTCCGGCTGTCGACGCGCTGCAGGTCCGTCGCGAGGTCGGCGGGCTCGGTGAACGGAAAGCGGACGTGCCGGCGGCCGTCCTCGCCCGTGATCGCGGTGAAGCCGACGGTGTGGAAGCCGGCGACGACGTCGTCGAACGTCGTCTCCGTCGCGTTCGGCAGGACGTCCTCGCGGGCGTGCCCGGCGAAGCCGTACGCCTCGCCGCCCGGTTCGAGCGCCGGCGGGTCGACGAGCCGGAGGTCGGCGAGCCCGAAGTTCTTCATCGCCCGGGCGACCGTGCCGACGTTCCCCGGCGTCTTGGGGTCGACGAGGACGACGGTCGGCGCCCGGCTGGCGTCCGTCACGGCTACCCTCCGCCGGGGTACTCGGCGTCAAGGTCGAGGTCGGCCGCGTCGACCTGCTCCCGGCTGACGCGCTCCCCGTCGTGGCTCGTCCCGCCCTCGTCCTCGCCGTCCGCCAGCAGCTCGGCGGCCGCCTCCCGGAGGTCGACCTTCTCGCGCTCGACGCCCTCCTCCAGGCGCGCCTGGAGCGTGGCGGCGTCCGGCGGGTCGGGCAGCCCCTCGGGGTCGGTCTCGACGTGGTCGACGCCGCCGTACCCCTCGGGGGCGCGGCCGCCGTCGTCGAACCACGCGTGGAATGCGTCCCGGAGCTCCGGCTCGCCGCGGTACGCGCGCCCGCCGGCCTCGTGGTACCAGTAGACGAAGTCGGTCTCGTGGTCGTCACAGAGCACCACCTCGTCCAGCGGCTCGCCGTAGACGACCGTCGCCTGTCGGCACCGCTCGATCTCCTCCTCGCCGTGGACCAGATAGCAGGCGTCACAGGGGCGCTCGACGAGGCTCACGAGCCGGACGATCCGCTCGCGGTCGTCCTCGGGCATCTCGTCGAGCGGCCGGAACTCGCCGTCCTCGTCGAAGATGGCGGACTCCTCGAACCGCCAGCCGCGGAGCCCGACGCTGACCTTTGCCATCGGCCGGGGTTGGGGGCGCCCGGACAAAAGCGGCGTCATCCCGGCGCGGCGTCATCCCGGCCGGCTGCGGGACCCGTGACGGCCGCGCCGGCATCGCCGGGCCTATGTCGCCCCCACCCGTGTCGGGTGGCATGCGAACCGTGGACGCCGCGGGGCTCGGGATCGGCGACGACCACCCGCCGCGGATCATGGGCGTGCTCAACGTGAGCCGGGAGTCGCCGTACAAGCCGAGCGTCTTCGACGACCCGGCCGCGGCCGCCGCCCACGCCGACGGGATGGTCGACGAGGGCGCCGACATCGTCGACGTGGGGCTGGAGTCGGCGAACAAGCGCCTCGACGTGCTGAGCGCCGAGGAGGAGCTCGACCGCCTCGACGTCGCCGTCGAGGCGATCGCGAGCGTCTCCGGCGACCCCGTGTTCTCCATCGAGACGCGCTACCACGAGGTGGCACGGGCCGCCCTCGACCGCGGGTTCGACATGGTGAACGACGTGTGTGGCTTCGCCGACCCCGACCTCCCGCGGGTCTGTGCCGAGCGCGACGCCGCGGTGGTCAAGATGGCGAGCCCCGCCGACCTCGCGCGCCCCGGCGCGGTACACGACGTCGACTGGGCGACGCACCGGTCCCCCGAGTGGGCGGCCGCGGCGGACTTCGTCGACCGGGTGTACGAGGCCCTCCGGCGGGACGGGTTCACGGAGAAGACCATCGTCGACCCGGCGTTCGGCGGGTGGAGCGAGGCGAAGACGCTCGCCGAGGACCGCGAGACGTTCCGTCGCCTCCGCGAGTTCCGCGGGCTCGCCCGGCCGATCCTCGTCTCGATCAACCGGAAGAACTTCCTCCGGGCCGTCGCGGACCGCTCGACCGAGGCGGCGCTGCCGGTCAGCCTCGGCGCGACAGCGATGGCCGTCGAGCGGGGGGCACACGTCGTCCGAACGCACGACGTCGCGGAGACGCGCGACGCGGCGCTGGTCGGCCGGGAGTTCGCCCGGCGACGGACCCGCGAGCCCGGCGACGTGGCGGTCGAGGAGCTCGACGTCACGACGGCCGCGGAGGCCGACCGCCACCTCGACCGGCTCGGCGTCGACCGGGACGTGGGGAACGTGGCGACGCGCGTGTTCGAACTCGCCGGGCTCTCGGACCCGGACCGCGCGGCGCTCGAGGAGGCGGCGGCCGGCACCCGCGCCGCCGTCGTCCACGGGTGCGACGGGGACGAGTCGACCGACGGCGGCGCGACGCTCGTCATCGGCACGTCTGACGCGATCGGGGCGCTGCTCGCCGTAGTAGAACGCCGAGAACGGGCGAGCGAGGCGCTCTGTGGGGCACTCGAGCGTGCGGCGACGGACCGGAGGTAAGAGAAAACTTATGACGGGCCGGCCGGATAGAGTCGACCGGACGCCGACGGATCACGCGGGTAGGGGTACTTCGTGGTCCGTCGGCGCACGAACGTCCTGCATTCTATCGACCGCGGAGCCACGGCCGTGAACTTCGCCGACTGGGAGCCGGTGTACGAGCTCGTCCTCGCCGACCTCGGGTACGACCGCGCCGCCGACGAACGTGCACGCGACGTCCTCGCCGGAATGGTCGAGCCGTTCGACGCCGACCGCCTCGCGTGGCTCGCCGACGCGACCGTCGCGGTCGCCGGCGCCGGACCGTCGCTCACCGAGCCCGCCGCCCTCGAGCGCGCCGCCGCCGCCGACCGCGTCGTCGCCGCCTCGACCGCCGCCGACCGCCTGCGCGACGCGGGGGTCGACGTCGACCTGCTGGTGACCGACCTCGACAAGAACCCCGAGACTGCCGTCGAGCTGACCCGCGCGGGGACGCCGGTCGCGGTCCACGCACACGGCGACAACGTGCCCGCCCTCCGGGGGTGGGTGCCGGCATGCGACGGCGACCACGTCCTCCCGACGACGCAGGCGGCGCCACGGGGGCCCGTGGTCGACTACGGCGGGTTCACCGACGGCGACCGCGCCGCCTTCCTCGCCGACGCCTTCGACGCCGCGACGCTCCGGTTCGTGGGGTGGGACCTCGACGACCCGACCGTCGGGCCGGAGAAGCGACGGAAGCTGGCGTGGGCCGAGCGGCTCCTCCGGTGGCTCGAGTACCGCCGCGGCGACCGGTTCGACCTGTTCGACGCGGAGCGGGGACGCGGGCCGGACGGCGGGTCGGACGCCTAGGTGGCGACGCGGTCGAGCGCCGCCACGCGCAGGCGAGGCGGTCCACGGGCGTTCACGGGCGACCGCACGCCGCCGGCCGGGTCGTCCGTCGGCCCGACGTCGGCCGACAGGTTCTCCCGGCCGTCGCCCCAGGGGCCGTCCGTGCAGGTCCACTGGCACCGACGCGACCTCCGGACGGCCGACAACCGGGCCCTCGCCGCCGCGGCGGGCGTGGATTCCGACGACGGGCGCCCCGAGGACGGACCGTCCGACGGGGGGGACGCCGAGGAGCCGGTGGCCCCCGTCTTCGTCCTCGACGACGCCGTCCTGGAGCACGGCTCCCCGCCCCGCGTCCGCTTCCTGCTCGACGCCCTCGCCGCCCTCCGCGAGCGGTACCGGGAGCGGGGGAGCGACCTCCTCGTGCGGCGGGGCGCCCCGCGCGAGGAGCTCCCGGCGCTCGCCGGGGAACGCGACGTCGACCGGGTGGTGTGGAACCGCGACTACTCCGGGCTGGCGCGGGCGCGCGACGCGGACGTGCGGGCGGCGCTCGACGCGGTCGGCGTCCCGGCTACGTCGTTCCACGACCGCCTCCACCACGAGCCGGGGTCGATCACGACCGGTGACGGCGAGCACTACTCCGTCTACAGCTACTTCTGGAAGAAGTGGCGCGACCGCGAGAAGGCGACGCCCCTGCCCGAACCGCCCGCCGGTGCGCTGGCCGACGTCAACGGCGACCCGCTCCCGACGCTCGCCGACCTCGGCGTCGACGAGCCCGAGGCCGAGGTCCCCGACGCGGGTCCCGACCCTGCCCGCGACCGACTCGAGGCGTTCTGTGACGGACCGATCTACCGCTACGAGGCGGACCGCGAGTACCCGGCCCGCGACGGCACCTCGCGGCTCTCCCCGCACCTCAAGTGGGGCACCGTCGGCGTCCGGGCGGTGTACGCGGCGACGGGCGACGCGCTGGCCGACGCGGACGAGGACGCGGCCGAGTCCGTCGAGGCGTTCCGGTCACAGCTCGCCTGGCGGGAGTTCTACGCGCACGTCCTCCGGTACAACCCCGACACGGTGACGGCGAACTTCCGCGAGTACGAGCGCCCGATCGAGTGGCGCGACGACCCCGAGGGCCTGCAAGCGTGGAAGGACGGCGAGACGGGCTACCCGATCGTCGACGCCGGGATGCGGCAGCTCCGCGCCGAGGCCTGGATGCACAACCGCGTGCGGATGATCGTCGCCTCGTTTCTGACGAAGGACCTCCTGGTCGACTGGCGGGCGGGGTACGACTGGTTCCGCGAGAAGCTCGTCGACCACGACACCGCGAACGACGTCGGGGGGTGGCAGTGGGCCGCCTCGACGGGGACGGACGCCCAGCCGTACTTCCGGATCTTCAACCCCGTGACGCAGGGCGAGCGCTACGACCCCGACGCCGAGTACGTCGCCGAGTACGTCCCCGAACTCCGCGGCGTCGACCCGGCGGTCGTCCACGGGTGGACCGAGCTGTCGCCCGCCGAGCGCGACCGGGTCGCCCCCGACTACCCCGCCCCGGTCGTCGACCACGCCGAGCGCCGGGAGGCGGCGCTCGCAACGTTCCGACGGGCGCGCGGCGAGGACGGGGAGGGCGACGCGGCCTGATCCGGCGCGCGACGAGGACGGGGAGGGCGACGCGAGCGGCGGGATACGTCACACTCGCCCGGCGGGGTCGAACGCCCGGCCCGGGAAGTTTCCGAACGGTACCCGTCCGACCCGGGAAACGACTTTGGCGGGCGGCCACGACGGGGTCGGCGTGCACGTCGCCATCGTCATTTACGACGGATTCGACGAACTCGACGCCGTCGGCCCCCACGAGGTGTTCCGGCGCGCCGGGTCGGCGGGTGCGGACTGCTCGTCGTCGCTCGTCACGCTCGACCCGACCGATCGGGTGACCGCCCGCCACGGCCTGCGCGTCGAACCGGACGGGACGCTCCCGGCGCTGGACGACCCCGACGCGCCGGACCTGCTGGTCGTCCCCGGCGGCGGCTGGAACGACCGTACCGCGGCCGGCGCGTGGGCCGAACGCGAGCGCGGGGCGGTGCCCGAGGCGGTCGCCGCCCACCACCGCGCCGGCGCGACGGTCGCCGCCGTCTGCACCGGAACGATGCTGCTCGCGGCGGCCGGGATCCTCGACGGCCGGCCCGCGAGCACCCACGCGGGGGCGCTCGACGACCTCCGCGCGACCGACGCCGAGGTGGTCGAGCGCCGGGTCGTCGACGACGGCGACGTGGTGACCGCGGGGGGCGTCACGTCGGGGATCGACCTCGCGCTCCACCTCGTCGAGCGCGCTGCCGGCGCGGACGTCGCCGAGCGGGTGACGACGGCGATGGAGTACGAGCGACGCGACTGATCCCCGACACGTCGTCGGCGCGAGTCGCCCCGTCACGCGTCGCGCTCGACCGAGGGACGGCGCGGCGACCACCGGACGAGTTCGTGTCGTACGGTACCACGCACCGTCCATTTCACCAATATTTAATCCGCGTCGCGCCCATCGGGTAGACGGAGGGACACGATGAGCGACTACGAACTCGACCCGCTGCCGTACGACTACGACGCGCTCGAACCGCACATCTCCGAGCAGGTTCTGACCTGGCACCACGACACCCACCACCAGGGGTACGTGAACGGCTGGAACAGCGCCGAGGAGACCCTGGAGGCGAACCGCGAGAGCGGCGACTTCGGCGACTCCCCCGGCGCCATCCGGAACGTGACCCACAACGGCTGTGGCCACATCCTTCACGACCTGTTCTGGCAGAACATGTCGCCCGAGGGCGGCGACGAGCCCGGCGGCGCGCTCGGCGACCGGATCGCGGAGGACTTCGGCTCCTACGACGCCTGGGAGGGCGAGTTCCGCGCGGCCGCCTCGAACGCCTCCGGCTGGGCGCTGCTGGTGTACGACAGCTTCTCGAACCAGCTCCGGAACGTGGTCGTCGACAAGCACGACCAGGGCGCGCTCTGGGGCGCACACCCCGTCCTGGCGCTCGACGTCTGGGAGCACTCCTACTACTACGACTACGGGCCGGCCCGGGGCGACTTCGTCGACGCCTTCTTCAACGTGGTCGACTGGGAGGAGCCGTCCAGCCGCTACGAGCAGGCCGTCGAGCTGTTCGAGTAGACGCCGGCACGCGACGAACCCGGTCAGTCCAGCCTTTTTCGCGCCGCGAACCAGTAGCGTTTCGGCCGCTCCCCCCGTCCCCCCGACCATGCCCCGGCCCAAGTCGTCGTTCGAGACGCTCTACACCTACGAGGTGTACGCCCCGGCGGAGGTCCTCGACCCGGACGAGATGTACACGGTCGACGAGATCGCCCGACTGCTCCAGGATCTGGCGCCCGAGGCCGACCTCGATCCCGAGACGGAGGAGCGCGTCCTCGCGTGGACGATCCCGTGGCTGTTCGCCCACCGCGACGAGCTCGTCATCTCCGACCCCGTGGGCGACGAACCCGGCTACTTCGGCCTGCGGACCGGCGAGCGGACGGACGGGGACGGGAGCTAACCCAGTCGACACGAGGGACCACCGACGAAACTAATACCCGGTCGTTCGGAGTTGGGACGAATCGATCCGTCCGAGAATGCCTTGCACAGATCCCCCGAGCCGATGACCCGCTGTCCGACGTGCGGGGACGAGTACGACCGGCTTGCCCAACACTGGGCGGTGGGAGCCTGCGAGTGCCCCTCCGTCCCGGACGGATGGATCGAGACGATAACCGGCGTTCTGATGGGCGACGGAACGATCCATCGCCCGGACTCGGCCCGGAACGCTCGACGTCAGGTTACGAACGTCAGCCGTTCGTTTCTCGAATGGCTCGACGAACGATTGGACCGGTCATCGACCGGCGTCTCGCTGTGGCGGACGAGCGCGGAGATCGCCGAAGAAAACGCTCGATCCTCGCACGAACGGTTCTCGTCGCTCGCGTACGACGGCCGGGACCAGTACGTTCTTTCGACCCGTCGACACCCCGTGCTGAACCAGTTCGTGTCGTGGTACGACGACGGGGACAGGCGATTCCCGCACGATCTGGAACCCACCCCCTACATACTCAAGCAGTGGTGCGTCTGTGACGGGAGCCCCCCGTGGGGGACTGCCGGCCATCAGCGACCGAGTCTCCGGATGTCGTGTCCGAACGCGGCGGACCGGCCCTCCCGAGTTGCCGCGCCGTTCGAGGACACCCCACTGAGCCCATCGATCAACGAGGAACGGATCACGTTCAACGCGGACGAGGCGGAGACGTTCCTTGACTACGTCGGGAGCGGCCAGACCGGCTACGACGACAAGTTCGTGACCGAACGCAGAGCGGCGTATCGCACCGCGAAGGAAACGTTCTATCGGACGCGTACGACCACTACTGACCAATGAAAGTCGAACTACTCGAAGCCACGGCCAACCCGGAAGAACTCCTCTGTACTGCCGCGCGAAACGACTACATGGAGGAGTACGTCGGTGACCAGTCGTTCGAAGAGATCATGTCCCCCGTCGAGGGGGGCACGCTGGAGGAGAAGAAACGAACGCTAATCAGCCACCTGCTCGACCACGGCCACTTCGGTCCCTTCGAGCATCCGAGCGCCACGTTCGGCATCAAGGGGATGAGCCGGTCCTGCATGGCCCAGATCACCCGCCACAGACACGTCAGCTTCGACATTCGAAGCATGCGCTACGTCTCCTTCGACGACGTCGACCCCGCGGACGTCGAGGAGGGGGCGCTGGTCGTCACGCCGCCCTCCGCGACCGACCCCGACTGGGTCGGGCGCAACCAGCAGACCGGGCAGGTCGACGAGGCGACCGTCGAGCGCCGCGAGGAGGTGTTCCGCGAGTCGGTCCGGCGTTCGGTCGAGGACTACCAGGAGCTTCTCGACCTCGGGATGCCCCCCGAGGACGCCCGGTTCGTCCTCCCGATCGGGACCGAGGTGAACGTCGTGATGTCGATGAACGCCCGGATGCTGATGCACGTCGCCGACATGCGCGCCGCCGCGGACAGCCAGTGGGAGATCCGGGAGATGACCGAGCGGGTCCTCGACCTCGCCGCCGAGTGGTGCCCGATCACCTTCGAGCACTACGAGGAGCACATGAAAAACCGCAAGAACCGGCTGGCGCCCTAGAACAGCGGGTCGAGGTCGTCCCCGCCGCCCCACACCAGGTCCTCGAGCGCCCCTTGACTGCGCTCGCCGATCGCGGCGATGTTCTGCTGGGCCTCGATGGCGACCCGCTGGAGCTCGCGGATCCGGGGGACGTCGCTGACGCCGGCGAGCACGACGAGGCCGGCGACGTAGTCGGAGTCGGGTACGGGGTAGTCGCCGCCGCGGACCTCCATCGTGCCGGTCGCCTCCTCGACCCACTTGCGGGCGTCCTCGACCCCCTTCCGGCTGAGGTACTCCGGCGGCCCGCTGACGACGACCAGCGCCCGCTCGGTGGACTCGATGTTCGCCGGCAGGGTGAGCCGACCGAGCGTCGCCCGGCGGACGGTCGTCGTGATCCGGTTGACGTTCGCGGTCGGGTCGACCTCCGACTCGGTCTTCCGCGCGAGAAAGCCCTTCTTCCGGCGCTCGACGGCCGCGCTGGCGTAGCCGACCGTCGTGACTCCGCCGCCGGCGAGCGTGTTTATCACCTCGCTCGCGTCGACGACGCTCTCGGGGACGACCTCCTCGGTCGCCTCGCCGGCGTTGAACAGCACGCCCAGCCGGCGGGCGATCTCCTCGTTGATGGCGTCGAACCCCGCGCTGACGCTCTCCCCGCCGATCCGCCAGGCGTCGTTGTCGAACACGAGGAGGTTGTCGACCTCGCGGACGAACGTCTGGAACGACCGGGCGGCGTTGAGCGTGTAGATCCCCCCTTCGTCCCGTCCGGGGAGGATGCCGAGCCCGTAGACGGGCTCGGTGTACAGCTCGCGGAGCTTCCCCGCGATGACCGGCGCGCCGCCGCTCCCGGTGCCGCCGCCGAGCCCGGCGACGACGAGGAAGGCGTCGACGGTGTGTGTCGGCACGTCGTCGATCGCGCCCATCACCTCGCCGCTGTCCTCGCGGGCGATCTCGACGCCGAGCTCGTTGTCGGCGCCGGCGCCGTGCCCTTTCACCCGCGACTGGCCGATGAGCACCCGGCGCTCGGGCGGGATCCGCTCCAGGCCGAGGAGGTCGGCCTTCGCGGAGTTGACCGCGAGCGCGTCGGCCACGAAACTACCCCGCGTCCGCTCGTTGTACGCCACCAGCGCGTCGGCCACCTTGCCGCCCGCCTGTCCGCCGCCGACGATAGCGATCTTCACGTCGTAGTCACCGGCCGTCACTGTGTGACCCACCACCATAGGCCTTCGCCGCACGGCGGCCGGGGCGGCGACCCGGTCCGGCAGCGCCAGCGGTGGGGACCTGCGCTCGTGACGGCCGGGCGCCGGCCGCTCGCCGGACGTGGTGAGGGGCCGCTCGACGTCGGGACGAGAGGGAAACGTTTTGCGTCGGGACGCCCGACGGACGGCCATGACCGATGGACGCGGCCGCGCCGCCGCGGGAGGGGCCGCTCGATGAACGGCAACGAACGGCAGGCGTACGACCGGGGGACGTCGCTTTACTCCCCCGACGGTCGGATCTACCAGGTCGAGTACGCCCGCGAGGCGGTCGCCCGCGGCGCCCCCGCCGGCGCCGTTCGGGCGCGCGACGGCGTCGTGCTCGGCGCCGTCGTGAAGGCCCGCTCGACGCTCCAGGTCGAGGAGAGCGTCGAGAAGCTCCACAAGCTCGACGACCACCTCGGCGCCGCGACCGCGGGCCACGCCGCGGACGCGCGCCGGCTCGTCGACTACGCCCGCCAGCGCGCCCAGCGCGAGCGCCTGCGCTACGGCGAGCCGGCCGACCCCGACACCCTGGTCACGGACGTCGCCGACCAGATCCAGGAGCACACCCAGTCCGGCGGGACCCGACCGTTCGGCGCCGCGCTGCTCGTCGGCGGGTTCGTGGAGGACGAGCCCGCGCTGTACGCCCTCGGGCCGGAGGGCGTCCCCGAGACCTGGCGCGCGGCGGTCATCGGCGCCGACGCCGACCCGATCCGCGAACGCCTGGAGGAGACCTACGACGAGGACGTCGCCGTCGACGACGCCGTCTCCCTACTCGTCGAGGCGTTCCGCGCCGGCGACGACGACCTCGACGCCGCCGACCTCGTGGTCGCCGTGGTCGACGCCGACGGCTACCGCCACCTCGACGCCGCGGAGGTGGCTGCCGCGTTCCCCGACGACGCCGACGACCCCGACGACGCCGACGACTCGGCGTAAGCCCACCGTACGACCGCCCCGGCGACGGCGAGTCCGGCCTGCGCCCTCGTCACCACCCCTTGAACTTGTCCCGACGGTGGACGTCGACCTCCGGGACGACCGCCCGCTCCTGTTGTGCCGTGAAGACGACCGCCGCCGCGACCTCAGCCGGTTCGAGCGCCTCGCCCGGCTCGAACCGCTCGGCGAAGGGCTCGCCGTCCTGCCCGCCGAACTCCGTGCGCACCTCCGTCGGGTTGACGGTCGACACCGCGACGGCGTCGCCGGGCCGCTCGACGCGGTCGGCCTCGCGGGCCTGCAGGCTCAGCGCGAACCCCCTGACCCACCATTTCGTCGCCGCGTACACGGGGTTCGCCGGCCGGGGGTACTGTCCGGCGAAGCTCCCGACGAACACGAGGTTGCCCGCCGACGCACGCAGGTGGGGGAGAGCCGCTCGCGCGAGGTAGAAACAGCCGTCGACGTTCGTCCCCACCATCGCGTCGTACGCCTCGGTGTCGAGGTCGGCGACGCCCGCCCCGCGTCCGAGCCCCGCGTTGCTCACGACCACGTCGAGGCCGCCGAACGCGTCGACCACCTCCTCGACGGCCGCCTCGACGGTCGCCTCGTCGCGCACGTCGGCCGCCCGGACGTGAGTGTGACAGTCGTACTCCTCCCGTAGCTCGTCGGCTATCGACCGCAGTCGCTCCTCGCGCCGCGCGAGCAGCGCCACGTCGGCGCCCGCCGCGGCCAACTCGCGCACGACCGCCTCGCCGATGCCCGAACTCGCGCCGGTGACCAGCGCCGTCCGTCCGTCGAGTGCCATACCGCCCGTTCGGCCGGATCCCCCTTCAGTCCGGGTGGTGGGACGGGCCGGCCCGCCCCGACAAACCGACACACGGCGGCAGCGAAACGGAACCGTTAAACGTGTTTCGTCGCAACCTGTGATTGCGCTCCGATAGTGTAGTCCGGCCAATCATATTGCCCTCTCGAGGCAATGACC
>JBDGTB010000124.1:0-16472 GCA_042217235.1 Haloferacaceae archaeon
GCAACACCACCGACAGCACCGGCCGGGCCTCGCTGTCCGCGGGCAACAGGACGCCGTCCTGCTCGGAGCCCGACGGAACCGCCGATGCGTCCGCGTTCGCGTGTCCGTTCGACTGCGCGCCAGCTGAGCGATCGACCCCCTCCCGTCGCCGGGCGGGGTGCTGGTCCCCCTCTCCGCTCCCATCCGGTGCTCTGTCGTCTCCTTTTGACATCGTTCGAGATCCCACAGACAGCCACGGCCCACTTCCGGCGTCCGAGCGTCCACGCCCCCCTCGGGACCGGAATACATGTGGTATGGATCCTGATGTGAACATCACGTCATAAGGGTTGGTATGCCCCAGTGACCGACGCGTCGGACGGCGGTGTCCCCGACTGCGGTCGTGTCCCCTGCCGTCGAACCGACCGTCACGCGTCGAGGAACGCGGTCGCGGCGGTCACGACGTCGCGTGCGTCGTCGCGGGACGCCGACGTCGAGGCGAACGCCGCCCGCTCGAACGCCTCGGTGAGCGTGCGCAGCCGGTTGCGCTCGTTCTCGTCCAGCGCACTCGTCGCGTGCTCGAAGAACTCCCAGTGGGTTCGCGTCGCCTCGTCGCCGACGCGGTCGGCCAGCGCCCGCCGGGTCGCGACGTACGCCGCGACGACGCCGCGGTCGGGGTCGCCGGTCTCGACCTGCTCGCGGGCGTACTCGACGAGCGTCGGCGTCGTCGCCTCGGTCGGGGGGGCCGGGTCGTCGGCCGCAGGACCCTCGGTCGACGCCGTGGCCGTCGAGGTGGCGTCGTCGTCCGTTGACACCGCATCCGCATCGCCGTCGTCCGACCCGACGAGCCCGACCGCCTGCGCCCAGTCCCCGATCGAACTGCTTCGCCACGGTCGCGCGCCGGTGACGAAAGCGTAGCCGCCCAGCAGGACGACGAGCCCCCCGAGAGCGACGAGTGCGGCCAGGGCAACCATCCCTATCGGCCCCATCCCGGCGGCGTTCACGTCCTCCGTTGCCGCCGGGAGCGACACCGTCGTCTCGGCCCGTGACGGGCCGAGGTTCGTCCCCTCGTCCCGGTACTGAACCGCGACGGTGACCGTCGCGTTCGCCGGCACGTCGGACGGGACGGTCACCCGCCCGCCGTACTGCCCCCCCTGTCCCGCGGTGATGGTCGTCACGCGCTCCCCGGCGACGGCCACCGTCACCGGCTGGCCCGGAACGGGCGTGCCGTCGGCGGTCGCGAGCCGACCCCGGACGCGGACCGTCCGCGGGCCGACGGCCGTCCCGTTCACCGTCACCGTCGTGGGCGTGGTCGTCACCGTGACTGGCGTCGCGTTGCTCGTTTCGGCGAGCGCGCGGTCCTCGAGCGGGACGGTCGCGCGGACCGACCGCGACCCCGACGCGACGGCGGCGGGCACCAGCCCGCGGACGACGTACCGGCCGTCCGCGGCGGTCCGGGTCGCCCCGATCCGGACGCCGCCGAGCGTGACCGTCACCGGGACGCCGGCGGCTCCCGTCCCGTTCGCCGCGACGCGGCCCCTGACGGTGAGCGCGTCCACGAAGCCGACGGTGGCGGGCGTCCGGGCGACGGTGACAGTCGGCCGGACCTGGTCGACGGTCACCGGGACGCGGGCCGACGCCGGCAGGTACACCGAGTCGTTGCGCGGGTCGTAGCGCACCCGGACGGCGTCGACGTCGGTTCGGAGCGTCGTCGGGCGATAGCTCAGGGCGAACCGACCCGTATCGTCGGTCGTGGTCTCCAGCCGGCGATCCCCGACGACCAGCGTGACCGTCCGGCCGGCGAGGGGCGCGCCGTCGTCGGTCCGCAGTCGGCCGGAAAGTCGGAGCGGGTCGTCGAACGAGACGCGCGAGTCGGCCGCCGTGACCGTTAGCGTCGTCTCGACGAACAGGTCCGCGGCGACGTCCTCGGTCGTCGCCGTGACGTTCCCCTCGACGGCCTCGACGGTCGCGGCCGAATCCGCGAGGTTCGCGCCCGTGGCGTTCGAGATGACCCGGTAGTCCCCGACGAGGGCGTTCGACGCGTTCGTCACCCGGGGCTGGAGTTCCAGCAGTCGCCGCGCGAGCTCCCGTGCGCGTTCCGTGTCGCCCGCCTCGCGGGCCTCCTGGTACTCGTCGTAAGTTTCGCGGAACTCGCGAACCCGGTCGTTGAACCGCGCCTGGTTGCGGCGCGCGTCGCGAAAGCCCGACGCGGCGGCGTCGTCACGCTCCATCGCCGTCTCGCCGGCGACGTCGACGTACCTGTCGAGCCAGCCCGGGTACTCCCGGTCGAGGTCACAGACGCCGGCCTGCCGGGCGCGAGCGGCGGCCGTGCAGTCGACGAGCGTCCCGCTCATCCGACCGGCGAGCCACCGCTGGACCATCCGCAGGTCCCCCGGCTGGCGCACGTCGTCGGGGTCCACGTGGCGCGTCGTGTTCGAGGCGTTCGTCGGCGTCGCGACAGCCGGCGTCGCGCCCGCCCCTGCGGCCGTCGCGTGCGTATCGGCTGCCGGCGACGGGGCTGCGCCTCCGACGGCGACGACGGCGGGTGCGGCGAGCAACGCCAGCGCGAGGAGCGCGACGCCCACGCCGCGGCCGGTGACCCCGGACACGGTGTTCGGGTCGGACTGCGACGCCGAACGGGAAAACCCTTCCTTAGCGTGGCCGTCGACGCCCTCGACCCCGGTCGCCTCCCCGCGACCAGCAGGTTGATTTGGCGACTGCCCCTTGGCGGCGACATGCGGGTGACCCGCCGGTTCTGGACCGTCGCCGCCGTCGGCCTCGTGCTCGCCGTGGGTGCGGTCGTCTTCCGGCGACCCGTCCTCCTCGGCGGCGCCGCCGCGGTCGCCGCGTGGCTCCTGAGCCGCCAGTATCGGTTCGTCCGCGACCTCACGACCCTGGACGCGGCGCTCGCGGTCGACCAGTCCCTCGCAACCGACCGGGTCGCCACGGACGATCCCGTCGCCCTCACGCTCGCCGCCAGCCTCGACGCGCCGTCGTCGCTCGCCGTCACGGTCGCCGCCGACCCGCCCGTCGCCACGACCGGATCGACGGCGGCCGAGCGCCGACTCGACCTGTCGCCGGGCGAGACCGGCGCGGCGACGACGGTCGAACTCCGGGCGCCGGTCGCGGGCGTCGTCACCTTCGACGAGCCGACGGTTCACGCTCGGGACGCGGCCGGCCTGTTCGCCACACGGTTCGACCGCGGCCCGACGCCGACGCTGACGGTCGACCCCCGGACCACGCGTGACCTCCACGTCGGCCAGGGGGGCGACCGCGCCCCGGCCGCCTACGGCCGACACGAGGGGGGCCGCCGCGGGACGGGCATCGAGCCCGCCGAGGTCCGCGAGTACGTCCCCGGCGACGCAGGTTCCCGGATCGACTGGAAGGCCTCCGCCCGTCTCGACCAGCTGTTCGTCCGCGAGTTCGAGGCCGAGACCGACCGGACGACGCTCCTGCTCGTCGACCACCGAGGCGCGATGGGCGACGGGCGACCGGGCCAGACCAAACTCGACTACGCCCGGGAGGCCGCGCTCCTCTTGCTCGACCACGCCGCGTCCCTCGACGACGCGGTCGGTCTCGTCACGGTCGGCGACGAGAGCGTCACGGGTCGGTTCGCACCCCAGACTGGCGACCCCCACTACGCGACCCTCCGCAAGCGGCTCGCGGCCCTGCGTCCGACCGGACGCGCCGGGTCGCGTACCGACGCTCGCGAGGGACACGCGCCGCGGTCGCCCGCGAGCGCCCGTCGCGCGGCGCAGGCGCTTCGCGCCGACGACTCCTCGTTCGGGACGACCCTCCGGCCGTACTTCGAGACGAGAGCGCCCTACGTCACCCGCGTTGCGAGCGACCCGCTGTTCGGCGCCGCCAGCCGCGTGCTTCCCCGCGTGGCCGACCGGGCGTTCACCGTGATCGTCACGGACGACACCAACCGAGCCGAACTCCGCGAGACGGTCAAGCTCGTCCGCCGGGGCGAGAGCGGCGTCGCCGTGTTCCTGACGCCGAGTGCGCTGTTCGACCCCGACGACCTGACCGACCTCGACGCGGCCTACGAACGGTATCGCGAGTTCGAGGAGTTCCGACGGTCGCTGGCCCGGATGGACGGCGTCGTCGCCTACGAGGTCGCGCCCGGCGATCGGCTGGGACGGCTCCTCGCCGCGCGACGCCAGCGCCGCACCGCGACTCGACCGGAGGTGACGCCCGGATGAGCGACAGTATCGCGACGTCGACGGACGACGCCACCCTTCCGCGTGCACCCATCCTCTTCGCGCTCGGACAGCTGGCCCTGCTCGCGGTCGTCCCCGCGTCGGCGACGGTGTGGCTCGTCAGTGCGGAACTCGCCTTGCTCGTCGCGTTCGGGCTCGCGTTCGCACGGACGGCTGCGCCGATCCGGTCCGTGGTCGCGTACGTCGGTCTCACGGCGCTGCTCGCGGGGCTAGCCGTGGCCGGGTGGCGGGTGGGCGACGCGCTCTCGTTCGGCGCGGCCCTGCTCGTGGGGGCGGCGGCCACGCTCGCCTACGGCCTGCATCGCTACGAACTGGTCGCGCTGGGACGCGTCGGGGGTGAGGAGGCGTGAGTATCGAGGACCCCATCGAGACGGAGGCCGACGACGCCGACGACAGCGAGGCGGAGCTGGCGGTCCGGCTCGAACGCCTGGCCGCGGAGAACCGTCGCCTCCGCCGCGAGTACGCCCGCGCTCGAACCAGCCAGTACCGTCGAAGCGCCGTCGGGCTCGCCGTGCTCGGCCTCCTCGGCGTCGCCGGCGGGCTCGTTTTCCCCGACGACCGGAGCGTCCTGTTCGCACTCGGCGGGACGGGCCTGTTCGCGAGCGTGCTGACGTACTACCTCACGCCCGAGCAGTTCGTCCCGGCGACGGTCGGCGAGCGCGTCTACACGGCCCTCGCACGCAACGAGGGGGCGCTCGCGGCGGACCTCGGCCTCGCCGGCCCACACGTGTACGTGCCGACGGACACCCCCGACGACGGAACGGACGCCGGCGTCCGCCTGTTCGTCCCCCAACAGGAGTCCTTCGACCTGCCCGGCGCGGACGCGCTCGCGTCGACGTTCGTCGCGACCGACGAGACGGACCGGCGCGGCGTCGCGCTCGACCCGACCGGCGACGCCCTCTTCGACCCGTTCGAGGAGGCACTCGCCGGCGACCTCCGGACCGACCTCGGTCCGCTCGCCGACCAGCTCGGCGACGCGCTCGTCGAGCAGTTCGAACTCGTGGCGGGCGTCCGCGTCGAGACGGACGCCAGCGAGGGGCGGGTCACGGTCGGCGTCTCGGGGAGCGCCTACGGCCCGGTCGACCGGTTCGACCACCCGGTCGCCTCCTTCCTCGCGGTCGGGATCGCCCGCGGCCGCGACGACCCGGTGACGCTTTCCGTCGAGGCGGGCGACGACCGCGCCGACTACCTCGTCACCGTGCGGCGGTACGAACCGACCGACTGAGCGGCGTGCTCGGGCCGTACGCGCGGTCTACTCGTCGGTCGCGGTCGTGCCGGACCGGCTGTCCACGTCGCCCCCGTCGCCCACGGCGGCCATCTCGTCGACGGTCACGTCGCTGCCCGGCGCCGCGACCTGGTCGAGCGTCTCCGTGACGACCTGCGTCGGCGTCACGTCGCTCAGCTCGGCGTCGGCACTCAACACGAGCCGGTGGGCGAGGATCGGCGTCGCGAGCGCCTTCACGTCGTCGGGGATCACGTAGTCGCGACCCTGGATCGCCGCGCGCGCCTTCGACGCGTTGAGGAAGGCGAGCGACGCGCGTGGCGAGGCGCCGTACTCGACGTCCGGACTCGCCCGGGTCGCCGCGACCAGGTCGAGGACGTACGCCTTGACCGAGTCCTCGACGTGGACTCGCTCGACGGCCTCGCGGGCGGCCAGGATGTCGTCCGGGTCGATCACCTGCGAGACGGCCTCGGGGCCGAGCTCCGGACTCGCGTCGAACCGGTCGAGCAGTTCGGCCTCAGTCTCCCGGTCGGGGAGGTCGACGGTCAGCTTGAACTGGAAGCGGTCGCGCTGGGCCTCCGGGAGCGCGAAGGTGCCCTCGTACTCGATCGGGTTCTGCGTGGCGATGACGACGAACGGCGTCGGCACGTCGTAGGTTTCGCCCTCGATGGTCACGCGGCGCTCCTGCATCGCCTCCAGCAGCGCCGACTGGGTCTTCGGCGTCGCCCGGTTGATCTCGTCGGCGACGACGACGTTCGCGAACACCGGGCCCTTCTGGAGTTCGAAATCCCCGGTCCATTCGCGGTAGACCTTCGTCCCCGTGATGTCGGCCGGGAGGATGTCCGGCGTCATCTGGATGCGATTGTAGGAGAGCCCCGACGCGCGGGCAAAGAGGTTCGCCGCCGTGGTCTTGGCGACGCCCGGGACGCCCTCGAGGAGGACGTGGCCCCGGGTGAGCAGCGCGACGGTGAGCCCCTCGACGATGTCGTCGTTGCCGATCAGGACGGTCCCGACCTCGTCGCGCAGGGACTCGTACACTCCCGCCGGGTCACTCATGCTCGTCCGGTGATTCGCCGCGCCGCGGCATAACGCCTTCCGTTACGCGATTCACACGTTCCGCGTCCCACTCCGGGTGGCGACGGCGGAGGTCCGCCGCGACGTCCGCGGCGCTCGGCTCTGAACCGTCGGCTGCCGGCCGGTCGCGACGGAGCCGGTCGGTCAGGGGCGAGAACAGCCCCCGCCCCCACGCGTACACGGCGACGACCCCCCCAACGCCGAGAAGAGCCTGGAGGAGCGGCGTCCGGCGAACGACGAGCAGCGCGAGCGCGAGCGGCGGCAGCCGCTCGGCGTGGGAGTAATCGAGCACCACGCGGTCGTGGGCGGCGAACGCGTTGTCGACGAACTGCCGGTTGCCGGGCCGATCCAGCATCGCGTTGATGAACAGGCTCGGGTCCGCGACCGCGATCACCCGCCCTGATCCGACGCGTTCGACCGTCACGACGGGATAGGTGTCGAGCGACTCGGCGTCGTCGAGTTCGCCGTCGCCGTCCGTGTCGCGGTACGCGTACGCCGAGGTGGCGACGAGGACTCTCGCATCGCGACGTTCGAGGACCGTCCCGTGGTTGAGGGTGAGCTGCGAGACGCCAGCCGTCAGCGGCGACGCCGAGACGTTCGTCGCCACCGGGAGCGCGGGCGACCGGTAGTTGGACCGCTCGTCACGGACGGGCGCCCCGTCGAACCGCGCGCTCGCGCCGACCGCATCGAGCAGCGCGTTCGAGTGGGTGCCGTAGTCCTCGGCGACGACGAGCGTCCCGCCCCGCTCGACGAACGCCCGGACGCGGGCGGCCTCTCGACTCGTGTAGGCCCGATCCGGCGAGAGGACGACCGCGACCGTCTCCTCTGCCGCCACCCCTCCGTAGCGCGTCGTGTTCAACACGACCGCGGGCTCGGCGCCCGCGTCCTCCGCCGCGGTGCGGAGGCCGGCCGCGCCGTCCCACGCCGAGTTGTACGCGCCGAACGCGGCGCTCGACGTGCTCGCGGCGACGACGAGCGCGAGGGCGGTCGCGACCGCGAGGCCGACCAGCACCGCCCGCGGATAGTCGACGTCGAACGCGTCGGCCATTCAGATCACCCCCGGCGGCAAAATTGCGAGAACCCGCCTGACGACGACGTACCCGAAGACGACCAGCCCGAGCGCGATGAGCCACTTCAGCCGGGCGCGCCAGCGCGGCGTCACGGCGAACGGCGCGGTGAGCTCCGTGACGACGAGCAGGCCGATCAGCGAGACGACGAAGAACAGCTCGTAGGTGAGCGCGTCGAGCAGCGCCAGCACGAGCACCGCGGCCAGCATCCACGCTAGCTGCCCGTGGACGAACCGCTGGCGACGACGCGTGGCCATCGGTCGGTGGTGGTGGGGACAGGGGTTAGAATCTGTCGACGGGCAGTTGCGAGGTCACAGCGGTGTCGCCCGGACACCTGGCGACGCGTTCCACCGACAATTCGAGCCGGATCTCACCCTCACCGAGCGAACGGCGTGAACCGCCTCGGGGTCAAGCCCCGGAGCATTCGCCTCGACCGCCTCTGACTTCTCCCAGGACTGAAGTCGTGGGGTTCGACCGCCACAGACGGTCGAGAACCCGGCACAGCCGGGCATCCCCCCGTCGGGAGGTCCCTGGTCGTCCTCGTCTAACGACCCCCCGGGGACGCTCCTCGCGGCAGCGCCGCGTTCGACCGGCGACTCGTCACCGCCCGCGCCGGCCGCGTGCAGCGAGCAGCGCGACCCGTCGCCAAGCGAGTGTCGGGTCGGTGTCGCTCCGTGCACCGGGCGACCGCCGACTGCGGCGGTCCGGGCGGACGTCGCTTGCACGCACTCCGTCTGGCGGCCGGCCGACCGGTCACCCCTCGCCGTCGAGCAGCGTGCCGAACGTGTCCGGGTCGATGTTGCGCCCGGAGACCGGAACGACGACCGTGCTGCCCTGCAGGTCGGCCGCCAGCTGTCGCATCGCCGCGATGCTGGTCGCGGACGCGCCTTCGAGGACGACCGACTCCCGCTCGAAGCAGTCCCGCACCGCCTGCTCGATCGCCGCCTCGCTCACCAGGCGGAAGTCGTCGAGCCGGTCGCGGAGCAGGTCGGTCGTCAGCGCGAACGGCACCCGGGTCGCGACCCCTTCGGCGAACGTCTCCATCCGGTCGTGCGGGTCGAGCCGACCCTCCGCCCACGCCCGATGCATCGCCGGTGCCGCCTCCGACTGCGCCCCGATCACCGTCGCGTCGGTGAGCGCGCCGACCGTGAGGCAGTAGCCCGACGCGCTCGACCCGCCGCCGACCGGGGAGAACAGGTAGTCGACGTCCGGCAGGTCCTCGACCACTTCGAGGCCGGCCGTGCCGACGCCGGCGACGAGGGACGGCTCGTTCGCGGAGTGGACGTATCGGTACCCCTCCTCGGCGGCCAGGCGCTCGGCGCGCTCGCGGGCCTCGTCGAAGTCGGCCCCGTGGAACAGCACGTCGGCGTCGAGCCGCTCCATCGCCCGCACCTTCGACGGGTTCGCGTCCTCGGGGACGACGACCGTCACGGGGACGTCGAACGTCCGCCCGGCGTAGGCGATCGACTGGCCGTGGTTGCCGGTGCTCGCGGCGATCACCCCCGGCTGGCGAAACTCCGGGTCCAGCCGGGAGACGAGCGTGATCCCGCCGCGGACTTTGAACGCGCCGGTCGGGAGCGTGTCCTCGCGTTTCAGGTAGACGTCCGCCTCGAACTCGGCCGACAGGGCTTCGCTTCGGACGAGCGGCGTTCGCGGGAGCCGACGGCTGACGGCGGGACGTGCGCGGTAGACGTCGCCCGTGGTCGGCGGGGTCAGGTCGTGGTACGGGAAGACGGTGGTCGCGTCCGGGGAGTCGACCGGTTCGTATCGGGACATGGGTCTGGCGGGCTCCGGGTGACGTGGTTCGTGTCGTCGTGCTTAGTCCCGGCGGTGGCTCCGAACGCGCGGCCGGAGCGGGCGAGCGGCCCCGCACGCCGTCGCCGTCGGCTCACAAAACTGCCCAGATTCGATCGGTGCAACCGCTGCAGCTGTAGTAGCGTTTGCAAGTATTGCTCACTCGTTTTGTCACCCCCCGCCAGATGGTCGTCTCACACCCCGCATCGCGACGGCGGCCGAATAGAGTTGCAAACGCTACGACAGCGGTTCCGACGTGGGGCTCACAAACGCCACGCCACCTTTTCACTCCGTACCGGGGACCGTACAGCGCGGGAGCCGGTCGCCGTCTATCGACTGGGCTGGTTCCGCCCGACGGGGCTCATCTCGACGTCGAAGACCTCGAACCGCGCTCCGCCGTCGCTCGCGTCCCGCACCCGGATCCGCCACCCGTGCGCCGCGACGATCTGCGCCACGCTCGCCATCCCGAACCCGGTGCCGCCCGCCTTCGTCGTGAACCCCGGCGCGAACACGTCGTCTCGCTCGTCTTCCGGTACGCCGGGGCCGTCGTCCGCGACGTAGAACCCGTCCTCGTCGGCCAGCCCGCCCACGCGAACCGTCACGTCCGCCCCGCCGTGTTCCAGTGCGTTCCCCAGCAGGTTCTCGAATAGCCGCCGCAGCGCCTTCTCGTCCGCGTGCACGTCCGGGAGGTCCCCGTCCACGTCGAGCGACGCCGCTCCCACGTCCAGCGTGCTCCACACGTCCGCGGCCAGGCCCGCCACGTCGACGGGCGCCACGTCGCTCACCAGCTCGCCGGTCTGCATCACCTCCGCCAGGTCCTCGGTCAGCTCCTCCACGCGGTCGAGCGCCGTCGTCGCGTCGTCGAGGTGGTCGATGTCACCCGTCTCACGCGTCAACGCCACGCGTCCCCGGGCCACGTCGAGGGGGGTCCGCAGGTCGTGGGACAGGAACCGCCCGAACCCCTGGATCATCTCGACCCACTCCTCGTGGCGCGCCTGCATCTCGCGTCGTTCGGTCACGTCCTGCTGGAAGCCGACGAAGTACTCGGGCGCTCCCCCCTCGTCGAAGAGCGGCGCGATGCTGACGCGGTTCCAGAACAGTTCGCCGTCGTTTCGGTAGTTCCGCAGCTCGACGGTGACGGGCTCGGCGTCGTCGATGGCCGCTCGCATCTCCGCTCTCGGCTCCGCTCGGGTGTCCTCGCCCTGCAAGAACCGACAGTTCCGCCCGACGACCGCGTCGCGGGGGTAGCCGGTCAGCTCGACGAACCCGTCGTTCGCGTAGACGATCGGGTTGTCGTCCTGATCGGGATCGGTGATCGTGATGCCGACCGGCGCTGCGTCCATCGCGCGTTCTTTCACCGACAGCTCCTCGCGCACCGCCGCGGCGTCCGACACGTCGGTGATGGTGCAGATCAGCGTGTCGCCCGTCGTGTACGTGAGCCGGTGGTCGACCTCGACCGGCTCGCCGTCCTTGCGCACGTAGACGGTCCGGCCTTTCCACTCGTTCGCCCGGGCCTCGGGAAGCATCTCCTCGTGGACCCGGTCCAGCTCGTCATCCCGGTACAGGACCTCCCAGTGGTCGCCGAGCAGCTCCTCGCGGTCGTACCCCGTGATGTCGGCGTACGCCTCGTTGACGTAGACGAACCGCCCGTCTTCGTCGAGGAGGCTGATGCCGTCGTGGGCCGTCTCGATGGCGAGGAACCCCCGGGTCACCTGCCGCTCCGCCCGGTGTCGCGCCACGGCCTGCTCGATGCGATTGGCCAGCACCTCGTACTGCTCGGTGCCGCCGCCCTTCTGCAGGTATTCGGTGACGCCCCTGGAGATGGCTTCGCTGGCGATCTCCTCGCTTCCCTTGCCGGTGAACAGGACGAACGGCAGGTCCGGATACTTCGCTCGCACCCGTTCGAGCACCTCCAGCCCGTCCAACCCCGGCATGTCATAGTCACAGACCACGCAGTCCACGTCGGCGTCGTCGAGGCGTTCGAGACCGTCCCTGGGGTCGTTCACCGTCTCGACGTCGAAGTAATCGCGCTCGCGCTGGAGAAACGTCGCGACGAGCTCGGAGAAACTCCGGTCGTCTTCGATGTGGAGGACGCACACCTCCTCCCCGACGTCGGCGACGATACCCTGCTCGTCGATGGCTCCCTCGACCCCGCCGAGGAGCGGTTCCGTCATTCCCACCCAGTTGTGCCGCCCCAGTAGTTAAACCACGGGTCGCGAGAACGGGCCACATCGCGCCGGCGGAAGAACTGGCGGGCGCTCGGTGGGATTCGCGGACGGCGTGTACCCTGTACGCGGCAGGGGCGTCGAAACCCGTCGCCGATCGAGGGGGTCGACGAGACCGGACGCGTCGGGGGGACCGTCGGCCTCGCCCCCGCGGCCGAACCAACAACTGGATGTGTCTGAACGCCGAACCGGGGGGTATGTACCGACGCCAGTACCTCGCCGTGGCCGCCGGGGCGGCCGCGGCCGGCTGTCTCGGCGGCGACGGCGGCGGCGGGACCGCGACCCCGGAGCCCTCGCTGTCGGCGCCGGTCCTGGGCGACCCCGACGCCGCGGTGACCGTCGCCTCCTACGAGGACTTCGCCTGCCCGCACTGCCGGACGTACGCGCTCGACGTCTTCCCGCGGATCCGCGAGGAGTACGTCGCTCCGGGGAAGGTCCGCTACGAGCACCACGACTTCCCGATCCCGGTCGACGAGCGGTGGTCGTGGGACGCGGCGCTGGCCGCGCGCGCCGTCCAGGACGCCGTCGGCGACGAGGCGTTTTTCGAGTACGCGACGCGCCTGTTCGAGAACCAGGGCCAGTACTCGATGGACCTGATCGGCCGGCTGGCGGACGCGGTCGGGGCCGACGCGGACGCGGTCCGCCAGGCCGTCAGGGAGGAGCGCTTCCGGCCGACGGTGGCGGCCGACCGGCGACGCGGTCGCGACGCCGGCGTGTCGGGCACGCCGACGGTGTTCGTCGACGGCGAGGCGCTCTCCTCGTACGGCTACCGGACCGTCGCCGACGCCATCGAGTCGGCCCTGTAGCGGCGCGGTCGGCGACGGCGGTGCCGGCGGTCGACGCCGGCGTCGTGGAACCCGCACCTCGACTACGCCCCTGCGACGGCGCCGAGACGGTGACTGTCCTCGTCACGCCGTTCCACTGGAACGCACGGGCGATCTCTCCGGTCCCAGCCCCGGTCCCGGACCGTTCTTCTCGGGCGAACAAAGCAGCCAGAAGAACCCTCCACCTCTCACGGCTGAAGGCCAACCGCTTTGGGGTGGGTGAGCGTACCGTAGGGCACGCCGATGCGAGCAACGGTGTCCGGGTGAGGTTCCGATATGGGAGACGTCGTCAGCCTCGGGAGCATCAACGTGGACAGGATACACCACGTGTCGGACGCAGAGATCGCCGACCTCAGGCGTCGGTACAGCTGGTTTCCCGACCGTGGCCAGACGGTTCAGGTCCGGGCCCCCCCGACCGATCTCGCAGCCGACCCCGACAGCGTTCGTCACGGAGGGAAAGGCGCGAACCAGGCCGTAGCTGCGGCGAGGACAGGAGCAGCAACCGAGATGCTCGGCAAGGTCGGCCCCGATAGCGGGGAGTTCGGGGTCCGCCGTCGCCTCGCGGATGCGGGCGTCGACGTCACCCGGATCGGAACGGCGTCGGAACCGACCGGGACGGCCCACGTGTTCGTCGGACCGGCGGGCGACAACTGGATCGTCGTCCGGCCGGGGGCTAACGGGGCCATCGACAGTGCCTACATCCGGGAGCAGTACGATGCGATCCGCTCGGCCGAGTGTCTCCTCCTGCAAAACGAGGTTCCGATCGAGCCGGTTGCGGCACTGCTTTCGGAGCTGGCTGCCGAACGGGACCGACCGACCGTCATCCTCGACCCGGCGCCCGCGGAGGGAGTCGAACGACTCCTCGGTTGCGATGCGGTCGACTACCTCACCCCGAACGAAAGCGAGTACCGCGCGCTCCGACCCTCGCTCGGAGCGTTCGATGGGGTCCTCGTTCGCAAACGGGGGGCCGACGACGTCGTCGTCGAAGCGGAACGGCGGTTCACCGTCACGCCACCGGCGGTCAACGCGGTCGATACGACCGGTGCCGGCGACGTCCTGAACGGATTCCTCGCGGCCCAACTCGCGGCCGGGGCGTCGTTACGGGACGCCATCGAAATTGGAACGATCGCCGGGTCGCTCTCCACGCGCGAGGAGGGCGCACGAGGCGGCATCCCGACTCTCGAGGACGTTCGAACCTATCGAACCGCCGGGGATGGCACCGGATGAACCGGGATGGCTGTCCGTGTTAGCGGCGTCTCGTGGAGCAGTTGCCGTCGAAACCGTTCTCCCCGGGACGGAGGTAGAGTGTGGTGTTTTCCTTGGATAGCCACTCGATAGCACGTCCCGGAAATCGGCGCTCCACCGCCACCAAATGACCACGCCGTTCGAGCCAGATGTGTCCAACGAAACCGTCGTCGAGACCATAACCGAGTGGCCACACTGTACGACTGGTTCATCACACCGTTGCAAGCGGGTACACGGCAGCGGGCGTTGGACGTGCTCGCTATCGAACGTGGGGCACACGTCGTGGAGGTCGGATGTGGGCCCGGGCATGCAGTAGTTGCGCTCGCCGAGCGAGTCGGTCCAGACGGGGAGGTCGTCGGGCTCGATGGCGCAGCGAGTATGGTGGGCCGGGCCCGCCGGCGGGCAGTTCGGGAGGGTGCAAATACGCGAATCGAGATCTGTCTCGGGGACGCTCGGGCGCTTCCGTTTCGAGAGAACGTCGCCGACGTCGTGTTTGTGGAGGACACGTTGGAACTGTTTGCGGAAGACGAGATGAGGGCAGTTCTCGGGGTGTGGCGTCGAGGACAGTGGGAGTGTCCGATTAAACTGCGGGAAGACAGAAGCCCCGGGGCTTGACCCCGAGGCGGTTCACCACCCCGACCGCGAAGCCGGGAACTACGTGCCGACGGACCTCCTCGACCGGTATGACGCGTTCGTCCACCTCGACGAAACCCGTGCCCTTCACCCGCTCGAACTCCACGCGGACCGGGGGCTCGTGCCCGACCTCTATCCCTGGGGATTCTGACCGGGGATCGGGTATCCGGTCACTGCAGTGGCCGAGCACAGCCGGCGGCCTCTCGACGATCGACCTCCGCACGACGCGAAACGCCACCGACCCGTCCCGACTCGATGCTGGTCGGGTCGTCGACGTTCACGAGGTTCGACAGTCCGTTCGACGCTCTCGAGCCCCGTTCGCAGTTCTGTCTGCGTGCGTAGCCGTCGCCGCTGTCAGCGAGGATGGTGCCGTCGTCGTGCACGAGCCGCCAGCGCCGTTCCCCGGCCTCCTCGACTTCGAAGGTGGCTTCTGGCGTGGATCGGAGTTTGGGTCGGGGAACGAAACGTCCGGTCCGGGAGCACGGCGAGTTCGTTGCTCGACGCCAGTACGGTGGGAGTGGGATTCGAACCCACGAGGCCTCGCGGCCACCTGCTTTCCAAGCAGGCACGATAGTCCGCTCTGTCATCCCACCACTCACGGCGTCCCACGGAACACGGAGGCGGTGCTATTTATATCACGTGGGGGGAACGGAGGCGCTCGCGGGTGGAGACGAGAGCGCCAGCGAAACGCGCTATTCCGTCGCTTCGGACGGATCGGCCTCGCTTTTTCCCTCCGTCGCGATATCCCCTCGGTGGCGGCCTCGATCGGCGACCTTCGCCGATCAGCGATAGAGGAGCACGGGGAGCGCGGCCCCGCCACAGACGATGGGGAACCAGTGGGTCCCCATCCGAAAGAGTACCACGCCAGCCGTCACGGCCACGATGCCGCCCCCCGTCGTCGGGACGAGCAGGAGCACGAGCAACGGTTCCAGTCCGCCCACGCCCCCGGGCAGGGGGAGGAGTTCGGTCACGGTTACGAGGGGGACGGCGAACAGCGCTATGCCGACGGGAGTCCCGACACCGACGGCGTACAGCGAGAGCCAGAGCGCGAGTGCGAGCAGCGCCCAGCCGGCCACCGCGAGCAGGAGGACGGTCACGAGCGTTCGGCGACTGGCCGCGACCGTCTCCAGATGCTGGATGAGCCGCTCCACCCGCCGTTCGAACGCCAGTCGGTCCCCCGACGCCCTGCCCGGGCGAAGCCGCCGGACCGTCGACTCCAACGCCCCGAGGACGGAGACGGCCCGCTCGCCGAGCTGACGACGGTGTCGCCAGACGAGGACGCTTCCGACAGCGATGACCAGCAGGACGGCGAGCAGGGGACCGGCGATCGTCTCGATCCTCTCCCCTCCGACGGCGGTCAACGCGACGTAGAGGAGGCCAAACACCGCAAAGAGCGGCGATGGGGCGAAGTTGAGAAAATCGACCGTGATGACGACGGCGAGGCTCCGTTCGTACTCGATATCGAACGCCCGAGCGAGTACTCCCGCAGCGACGGGGTCCGCAACGGCCGTCGAAAGGGGCGTAACGTTGTCCCAGAACATCATGGTGGTGTAGGCGAGATACGTCCGGACGAGCGGGTGCGGGAGGTCGGAGCGCTGGAGAACGACGCGTAACGAAGCGCTCCACGCCGCGATCCAACAGAAGACGACGGCCGTGAGACCACCTATCGCGCCGGTGTCGGCCGCGAGGAGGGTAGCGACGACCTCGTCAACGCCGACGACGTAGAGAAACGCAAGGAGGAGGCCGGTCGCGAGGGCGAAACTGAGCAACGTCACCCTCACCCGCGATCTCCGGGACGTCATCTACTGGTGAATCCGCGTCTCGGCGTATCAAGTCACTGCAACGTCGTCGCTCCGAATTCCCCGGGCACGCTGGTCGGCTTCCGACCTGGCTGGCTACTCCGTCCCCCCGAGCAGCGATCGGTCAGATCTTTTCGAGCAGATGCCTGAGGGACTGCTCGGGGTCGGAGATGTGTACGTGCCAGATGACGACCCCGATCGCCTCCACGCCGACACCGAGCACGAGGCTGACTGGTTGCACGTTCGCGAGCAACACGAGGTTCGTGAGGGCACCGAGAGCCGGGAGCCACGGGACGAGCGGCACCTCGAATCCACGCTCGACGTCCGGTCGCTTCCGGCGCGAGTACACGAGCGCGACGTTGACGCCGACGAGCCCAGCCAGCAGCATGA
>JBDGTB010000072.1:0-16313 GCA_042217235.1 Haloferacaceae archaeon
ACCTCAACGCCATCGCCATCGGGCTGGGACTGGAGAACATCGAGTACGAGCCCGAACAGTTCCCGGGGCTCGTCTACCGCCTCGAGGAGCCCGACGTGGTCGCGCTCCTGTTCGGGTCGGGCAAGCTCGTCATCACGGGCGGCAAGCGCCCGGAGGACGCCGCCGAGGCGGTGGACGTGATCGTCTCTCGGCTCGACGAGCTCGGGCTGCTCGACTGAACGTGGTCGTCCTGCAGGCCGGCGGCGGGCCGGTGGCGGTCATCGGCACGTACCTCTCGCTCGCGCTCTTCCTCTCGATCACGGCCCACGTCGCGGCGCGGAACGTCCTCGGCGACGTGTCGGTCAAGCAGGCGTTCGTGGTGGGGCCCTGGCCCGCGAGCGTCGCGTTCGTCTTCACCGCGCTCTCCTGGCCGGCCGCCGTCGCCGTCCCCCTCGCCCTGCTGCTCGACGGGCTGGCCATCGACCGGGTGTACCGCGGCGGGGCGCGCCTCTCGGTCTACGTCACGTTCATCCACGCCGTCGTGAGCGTCCTCCTCGGCGCGATCCTCGTCGGCACGTTCTTGCTCCTGCAGAGCGCACCGGGCTGACGTGCGCCCGGTCGACCTCGTCTGGAACCCCGCCGAGCGTCGCCTCCGAACGCCCGTCCGCCTGCTCGGCGCCGTGGCGGTCGCGGTCGCGCTGGCGTTCGCGGGCTGGCTCGCCGCGGCGGCGCTCCCGCTCACCCTCTCCGTCCCCCCTCAGGTCGCCCTCCTCGGCCGCTCGCTCTTCGACGCCGCCCTCGTCGGCGTGGTCGTCGCCGTCGCGGCGCTGGCGCTCGACCGCCGGCGCGTCCCCGACTACGGGCTCCACCTCGACCGGGACTGGGCGGTCGACTTCGCGGTCGGCCTCCTGCTCGGCGCCGCGCTCGTGAGCCTCGCCGTCGCCGTCGAACTCGCCGCGGGCTGGGCGACGGTCGCGGGGACCGGTCGCGTCGCGGGGCCGCTCTCGCTCCCGGTCGCCGTCCTCGCCGTCGCGGGCGCCTTCCTCGCCGTCGGCGTCGGCGAGGAGGTCGCGATCAGGGGGTACCTGCTGACGAACGTCGCGGAGGCGCTGCGCCCGTTCGGGACGCGCGGGGCGGTGGCGCTCGCCGTCGCCCTCTCCAGTGCGACCTTCGGCGCCCTCCACGCCACCAATCCGAACGCGACCGCCGTGGGCGTCGCCGGGATCGGCCTCGCGGGCGTGATGCTCGGCCTCGGCTACGTCCTCACGGGCGACGTCGGCCTCCCCGCAGGGCTCCACGTCACGTGGAACCTCTTCCTCGGTCCGGTGTACGGGCTCCCCGTCAGCGGACTCGACGTCGGCGTCTCCCTGCTCGTCGTCCGACAGTCCGGGCCGCCGATCCTGACCGGCGGGGCGTTCGGCCCCGAGGCGGGACTGGTCGGCGTCGGCGCGTCGGCTCTCGGCAGCGCCGCGGTGGTCGGCTACGCCCGCTGGCGGTACGGCGCGCCCGCCCTCGACGCGGTGGTCATCCCCGACCTCCGGTGGCGGGCCTCGACCGGGTCCGTCGAGCGCTCCGCCGACGCGTCGGCGGAGCGCCCGGCTGACGCTCCGGACCGGCGCGTGTAGTCACTCGACGAGCCGCTCGATCTCCGTCACGAGGATGCCGCTCGCGCCGACGCCCTTGAGGTCGGTCACCACCTCGTACACGTCGCGCTCGTCGACGACGGCGTGGACCGCGACCCGCTCCTCGCCGTCCTCGCCGTCGGCGACGTCCATCACCGTCGGCCCGCCTAGCCCGGGGATCACGTCGCGCACCGCGTCGAGGCGGTCCCGCGGCGCGTTCATCATCAGGTAGCGTTTCCCCTCCGCGGCCAGCACCGAGTCGAGCGCGGTCACCAGCTGTTCGACCTTCGGGTCGTCGGCGACGTCGGGGCGGGCGAACAGGTGGACGGAGCTTTCCAGCACCGTGTCGACGACCGCGAGGCGGTTGACCGCGAGCGTCGTCCCCGTCGAGGTGATGTCGACGATGGCGTCGGCCATGTCGACGTGAGGGGTCAGCTCGGTGGCGCCGGTCACCTCGACGATCTCGGGGTCGAGGCCGTGCCCAGCGAAGTACTCGCGGGTGACGCCGGGGAACTCGGTGGCGACGGTGCCGCTGCCGACGTCCGCCACGTCGACGATCGGGCCGTCCTCCGGCGCGGCGAGCACCAGTCGGCAGCGGCCGAACTCCAGGTCGAGCAGGTCGACGAGGTCGGCGCCGGACTCCCGGACCTGGTCGAGCCCGGTGATCCCCGCGTCGGCCGCGCCGTCCCGGACGTACTCCGGGATGTCGGCGGCGCGCGCGAACAGCAACGTCACGTCCGGGTCGACCGTGTCGGCGTACAGCTTCCGCTCGGCGCCGTTCTCGACGTGCAGCCCCGCGCGTTCGAGCAGCGAGATGGCGGGGTCGTGGAGCCGGCCCTTGTTCGGGACTGCGAGGCGCATGGTCCACCGTCGTCGCCGGGCGACTTCGTTCTGACGGGTGGGGCGGCGAACCGATTCCGGGCACGGCTCGGTGGCGACCGGTCGCAGCCTCGGCGAGGCCGGCCTACTCCCCGCGCCGCACGCGCTCGAAGTAGTCCGGCTGCCCGAGCTGGCCGCCCTTCAGCGCGAGTTCGACCCCGTCGAACTGCGGGTCGCGGGCGTGCCCGCGACAGGTCGGCGCGCCCGGCGCGGTCGGGGCGACGACCTCCAGCGCGTACACGTCGAGTTCCGGCGCGGCGTGGCTGCAGGTGTCGCCGCCGGCGATGCAGGCCCGGTCCACGTCGGCGTCGGCGAGCACCGACCGGAGGACGCGCCCCTGCTGTTCGCCGAGCCGCTTCCCGACCCCCTCGTCCGCGTCGAGGTCGGCCAGCCGCTCGTTCGTCCGCTCGATGGCCGGGTCGTCCGGCCCGCGGACCGAGTAGCAGACGACGCTCTCGCCGCGGTCGAGCGCCGCCGTGGCCGCCCGGACGACCCGCTCGCGCTCGGCGGCCGCCTCGTCCGGGTCGACCAGCCTCGCGGCGTCGAGGCGGACGCCCGCGAACCCGTCCGCGAGCGCCCGCTCGATCTGTTCGTCCGTCACGGTCGACGCGCTCCCCGACATCACCACGAGGCGGTCGACCGGGTCGAGGTCGGGGAACTCGGGGTCGCCCGCGACGACCCCCTCGCGCGCCCAGCGGTCGGCCAGCGCGTACTCGACGCCCGACGACCCGACGGTCACGAGCGGGTCGGCGCCCTCCCGCTCGGTCGCCTCGGTCCACAGCAGGTCCCCGACGGCGTCGAGGTGGTCCTCGGTGAGCGTGTCGAGGACGACCAGCTCGTCGTCCCGCGTCGCCTCGTCGAGCGCCGCCCGCGTCTCCGCGAGCGGCCCCTCGAGGTCGAACACGTCGAGGTGGCCGATCGGGCGGTCCGTCTGCGCCCCGAGGTGGCGCCGGAGGTCGCTCTCGTCCATCGGCGTGACGGGGTGGTCGCGCATGACCGGGTGGCGGTCGAGGCGGTGGGTCTCGCCGTCGAGCGTCGCGAAGTGGTTGGCGAAGACGACGAACCGGCCGAGCTGGGGGACGCCGACGGCGACGGGGACGAACGGCGAGTCGAACCGCCGCTGGAGCAGGTCGACGGCGTGGCCGACGCTCCCCACGTCGGGCGCCGAGTCGAACGTCGAGCACACCTTGTAGTGGAGGACCGCGGCGTCGAACGCCTCGAGCGCGGCGAAGTCCGGGTCGAGCCGGTCGTCCATCTCCGCCGGCGTCATCGACCGGGCCTGGCTGGCCATCCCGAGCGCGTCGACGCCGGGGAACTCCCGCTCGACGGTCGCCGGGTCCGGCCGGTCGAGGAACAGCACCGCCCGGACGCCGGCGACGCTCAGCGCCCCGAGGGCGTCCGTCGCGCCGGTGAAGTCGTCGGCGTAGAAGGCGAGTGGAAGCTCGTCCATCCCCATCACTCGCTCGGCCGGGCGAGGACGCGCGCGGGCGAGCCGTCCGACCCCGTCAGCCGGAGCGGCACGGCGTTGATCGCCACCCGCTCGCCGGCGACCGCGCCGAGGTTCGTGAGGTTCTCGGCGATGAGCACGTCGTTCTCCAGTAGCGTCGAATGCACCGGGTAGTCGAACTCGCCCCCCGGACGGGCCTGCGGCGGGAGCTCCGGGGACAGCGCGTCGACGCCGAGCCAGCTCACCCCCCGCTCGACGACCCACTCGGCGGCCGCCTCGGAGAGGTAGGGGTGGTCGCCGTAGCGCTCCTCGCCGACGAACTCGTCCCACCCGGTCCACAGGAGGAGCGCGTCGCCGTGTTCGAGGCGCTCCCCGGCCGGGCGGATCCGGTCGAGACCCACCTCCTCCAGCGGGTCGGCGTCGACCTCGTGGACGACGGCGTGGCCGACGAACCGGTCGGCGTCGTACTCGTCGATGCTCGCGCCGTCCGGGACGAGGTGGACCGGCGCTTCGAGGTGGGTCCCGACGTGGGTGACCATCTCCAGTTCGGTCGCGCGCAGCGAGGCGTCGTCGATCGGCGACATCCGCGGCGCGGGCAGGAACCCGGCGCGGGCGACGTCCGGCTCGATCGGGTGAGAGAGCTCGATCCAGTCGCTCATGGCACCGCCCCCGTCGACGGGTCGGTTAACTGTACCGGCCGACGCGGTCGAACGGAGCGGTGGGTCGGAGGCGTCCGTCGACCCCGACGCCAGGGCCCTCGGTCGTGTCCGCTCTCCCCGACCCGGAGGGACAGCGTCTTGCCCCTCCCCGCCGAGGCCCGGCACATGACCGACGACGACCCGGCCGGGGACGGCCACCTCCTCGTCGCGGGCGGGCGCGTGCTCCGCCCCGACGGCACGATCGAGCGCGCCGACGTGCTGGCCGACCGGGCGACGGGCGAGGTCGCCGCCGTGGGGACCGACGTGGCCGACCGGCCGGCCGAGCGCCTCGACGCGAGCGGCGGGCTCGTGATGCCGGGGCTGGTCAACGCCCACTCCCACGTCGCGATGACGCTCCTGCGCGGACACGCCGACGACAAGCCCCTCGACCGGTGGCTGCGCGAGGACGTCTGGCCGGTCGAGGCCGAGCTCCGGCCGGCGGACGTGCGCGCCGGGACGCGCCTCGGGCTGGCGGAGATGATCCGCGCGGGCACGACGACCGTCGCGGACATGTACTTCGAGATGGACGAGGTCTGTGCGGCGGTCGAGGAGGCGGGGATGCGGGCGCTGCTGGGCTACGGCGCGATCACCGTCGGCAAGGACGAGGCGGCCGCCGGCGCGGAGATAGACGAGACCGTCGCGACGGCCGAGCGGCTCGACGGCCGCGCGGACGGCCGCGTCTCGGGGATGGTGACGCCCCACAGCCTCACCACCGTCGACGAGGCGGGGCTCCGGCGGGCCGCCCGGGGCGCCCGCGAGGCCGGCCTGCCGCTGCACTACCACGCCAACGAGACGCGCGACGAGGTCCGGCCCTACGTCGAGGACGGGGTCAGGCCGCTGGTGTACGCCCGCGACGAGGGGCTGCTCGAGGCGGGCGACTTCCTCGCGCACTGCGTCCACGTCGACGACGCGGAGATCGACGCGCTGGCGGCGACCGGCGCGGCGGCGGTCCACTGCCCGGCGTCGAACATGAAGCTCGCGAGCGGCGCGGCGCCGGTCCAGCGGATGCTCGACCGGGGCGTCACCGTCGCGCTCGGCACCGACGGCCCGGCCTCGAACAACGACCTCGACCCGTTCGACGAGCTCCGCGACGCGGCGATGCTCGGGAAGGTCGAGTCGGGCGACGCGAGCGCCGTCGCCGCGCCGGCCGCTGTCGGGCTGGCGACCGCGAACGGCGCGGACGCGCTCGGGATCGACGCCGGCCGGATCGAGGCCGGGCGGAAGGCCGACCTCGCCGTGGTCGACCTCGACCGCCCCCACCTCGCGCCCGCCCACGACCTCGTCTCCCATCTCGCCTACGCGGTCCGCGGGTCGGACGTGCGCCACACGGTGTGCGACGGGCGGGTGCTCATGCGCGACCGGGAGGTGCTGACGCTCGACGTCGACGCCGTCGTCAGCGAGGCGCGCGAGCGAGCGCGGGCGCTGGTCGCCCGCGCCGAGTCGTGAGGGCGTGGCGTCCGGCGAGCCGCGCGCCACGCCCCGCGACCCGGCGTCCGTCGCGCCGCGCCACGCCCCGCGACCCGGCGTCCGTCGCGCCGCGCTCGCCGCCCGGCGAGCCCGTCCCCTCCCGCCGCCCTCCGGCGTGACGACGGCGGTCGTTTGAGTCTCGGGAAGGTATTCACCGGCGGCGCCTCTCCGCCGGGGTATGCGCCGTCGAAGCGTCCTCGCCGCGCTGTCGCTCGCGTTCGCCGGCTGTGCGGGCGCCGGCACCGGCGGCTCCGGGTCGTCGACGCCGTCGACCTCGTCGGACTCGCCGACGGTCACCGACCGGTCGCTGACTCCGGGCGAGAGCACCTGTGCGACCGGCGAGACGGGGACGGCGTCGGTCGCGTTCGAGGAAGACGCCGTCCGGGTGACCGGGACGCTCGTCACGCCGACGCCGTGTCACGGGGCCGAGCTCCGGTCGGCGACCTACGACCGCGCGGCCAACGAGCTCCGGGTCGTCGTGGGACCGTCGGCGCCGACGACCGACGCCTGCGTCCAGTGTCTCGGCGCGCGCGAGTACGCGGCGACGGTGCGCTTCGAGGGCGGGCTCCCCGGGCGCGTCGTCGTGGTGCACGCCGGGAGCGACGGCGAGCGGACGGTGGCGACGGCGACGCTGTAGCTGGCGGGCTTCGACGGCGAGCGGACGGCGCCGACGGCGACGCTGTAGCTGGCGGTCGTCGACGACGAACGGACGGCGCCGACGGCGACACGGTAGGGTTTTGCGGCCGCCGCACGGACGCCGGCACATGACCGCGCCGATCACGGACCAGCTAGACGACGCCGACGCCCAGCGCGCCGAGGGCGAGCGCAAGCTCGACTGGGCGCGCCAGCACATGCCGATCCTCGCGGCGCTGCGCGAGCGGTTCGCGGCCGACCGGCCGCTCGACGGGGAGCGGGTCGGGATGGCGATGCACGTCGAGGCGAAGACGGGCGTGCTCACCGAACTGCTCGCGACCGGCGGCGCGCGGGTCGCCATCGCCGGCTGCAACCCCCTCTCGACGCAGGACGACGTGAGCGTCGCCCTCGACGCCGTCGACGGGGTCACCTCCTACGCGAAACACGGCGTCGACGACGAGGGGTACTACGACGCGCTCGCGGCCGTCGCCGAGTTCGAACCGACCGTCACCGTCGACGACGGCTGTGACCTCGTGACGCTGATCCACGAGGAGTACCCCGACCTGATCCCGACCGTCCGCGGCGGCTGCGAGGAGACGACGACCGGGGTCAAGCGCCTGCGGTCGATGGCCGCGGACGGGGCGCTCGAGTACCCCGTGTTCGCCGTCAACGACACGCCGATGAAGCGGCTGTTCGACAACGTCCACGGCACCGGCGAGTCGGTCGTGACGAACGTCGCGATGACGACCAACCTCACGTTCGCGGGCAAGACCGTCGTGGTCGCGGGCTACGGCTACTGCGGGCGCGGGGTCGCCCGGAAGGCGGCCGGGCTGGACGCCGAGGTGGTGGTCACGGAGGTCGACCCCCGGCGGGCGCTGGAGGCGCACATGGACGGCCACGAGGTGCTGCCGATGAACGAGGCCGCCGCCGTCGGCGACCTGTTCGTCACGACGACGGGCAACCGCGACGTGATCACCCGCGAGGACTTCGAGCGGATGCAGGACGGGACGCTCCTGGCGAACGCCGGCCACTTCGACGTGGAGATGAATCTCGGCGACCTCGGGGAGCTGGCCGTCGACCGGCGCGAGGTGCGAAACGGCGTCGAGGAGTACGAGCTCCCCGACGGCCGCCGCCTCCACGTGCTCGCGGAGGGGCGCCTGGTGAACCTGGCCGGCCCGCTCTCGATGGGCCACCCCGCGGAGGTGATGGACCAGAGCTTCGGCGTGCAGGCGCTCTCGGTGCTCGAACTGGTCGAGGGCGAGGCGTACGACCCCGGCGTCCACGACGTCCCCGACGCCGTCGACCGCGAGGTGGCGGAGACGAAACTCGACGCCGAGGGCATCGCGTACGACGAGCTGACCGACGACCAGCGCGAGTACCTCGACTCCTGGCAGCACGGGACGTGAGAGGTCGCCCGGGGCGTGATTCGACGGGGACGTGAGCCGTCCGGGGCGGCGACGCCACGGACTGCGGCGGACGGCGCCGCCCGACCCGCTTAAGGCCGCGGACGCCTGACGACGGCCCATGTCCGCCAACCGGAAGGGCGACCGGCGGGAGCGCGAACTCGTCAACCGGCTCGACGAGGCCGGGTTCGCGGTGATGCGTGCCCCCGCCTCGGGGAGCGCGACCGACCGCGACCTGCCGGACGTGCTCGCCGGCGACGGCGAGCGATTCTACGCCATCGAGGCGAAGTCCTCGGCCGGCGACCCCATCTACCTGGACGGCGAGGAGGTCGAGTCGCTCGTCTACTTCGCGCAGAACTTCGGCGCGAACGCCCGGATCGCCGTGCGCTTCGACCGCGAGGACTGGTATTTCTTCCACCCCGGGGACCTGTACACCACCGACGCGGGGAGCTACCGCGTGAAAAAGGAGACGGCGCTGGCCGAGGGGACCGACTTCGCCGAGCTCGCCGGGGACTCGCGGAAGGTCGCCCTCGACGAGGTCGGCGAGGACGGGACCTGACGGCGGCACGCCCCGGCCCCGGGCGGGTCGCGGCCGGCTCGGCGCGTCGTTCGGCGGTCGCGTCCGGCACCGCTCCCGCCGAAATCGAGACAACGGATCTACACTTTTCGGCCGATTAGCCGACCGTCCCGGGATCTGTGTCGATCTTCGTGGGGAAAGTTATTTCAACGCTTTCCTGAATGATGGTACCGTATGTCTCGGCCGATCGTAACCGACAGGCGTAAACTGCTGAAGATGAGCGGGGCCGGGCTGGCGGCGAGTCTCGCCGGCTGTGCCGGTCTCGGGGGCGGCGGCGGTGGCGGCGGTGGGAACTACGACGAGGCGGTACAGGAGCTCGGCATCTCGGAGAACTGGCAACAGCGCCGGATCCAGCAGGCGGTGGACAACTGGCCGATGGACAAGCGGCTGCAGGTCCCGAAGTCGGGGGCGACGACCTGGACGAACAGCGGGGCCTGGCAGAGCGCCGTCGACAACAACGCGTGGGCGCCGCCCGAGGGGTGGGACGACACGGCGGCCGGCGACGTGGACAAGATCCAGATCCTCAACCACGGCGCCGCGAACATGCAGTACGACCCGGCGACGCTCGCGACCCACGAGCTGTTCACCGAGCAGACCGGCATCGAGGTCGACGTGCTCGCGGTGCCGGCCGAGCAGGCGACGACGCGCCAGCAGCAGTTCCTCTCCTCCGGGGAGGGCAAGCCCCACGCGTTCAACGTGAACGGGCCGCTCGCCCCCGTGTTCATCGAGGAGGGCTGGCTCCAGATCGTCGACCCGCTCTACCCGGACGGGAGCGTGGAGCCGTACATCCCCGCCCTGTCGAGCCTCATGCAGTGGGACATCGGGCCCACGGAGGGGAGCCACTGGTACGGGTTCCCGAACATCACCGAGGGCAGCCTCGGGCACCTCCGGACCGACCTGATCAGCAACCAGGGCCTCGACCCCGCGACGTTCCAGGGCGAGTGGACGTGGGACGACCTGGAGAGCATGATGAAGGCGTTCGAGGGGACCGACGTGTTCGGCTTCGGCTTCTACGCCGGCGACGCCATCTACCTCTCGTACTCGTACCGCGAACTGCTGTACCAGCAGGGCGGGCGGATGGTGCAGGACGACGGCACCGTGAAAGTCGACACGGACGCGTCCATCCGCGTCGTCCAGAAGATGCACGAGTGGGTCGACAAGGGCTGGGTCCCGACCGACGTGGTCACGTACGGCGAGGGCGACCTCGTCGACACGTTCCTCTCGGGCCAGATCGCCTTCGCCACCGGCTTCAGCGACTTCGTCCCGCAGGCCGTCAACAAGTTCGGCGAGGCGGCGGCTCGCAGTACCAGGCGATCCTCCCGCCGGCGGCGAACGCCGGCCCCTCGCCGACCCAGGCGAGCCTGGTCGACCCGAACCTGACGGCCGTCAACCCGAACAGCACGGTCGGCGAGCGCCTCGCGGCCACGCTGTACGGCGACCTGCGCCTGAGCTACCCCAGCCAGTGGTGGGAGTTCACCTACGAGGGGAACATGTCGTACATGAGCCGCGTGTACGACGACGCCGCCGGGGCCGGGGCCGTCCCCTTCGCCGACATCCTCGGGCAGTCCATCGACAACGGCGTCCTGGAGCTGTTCCCGAAGATGCAGTCGGTGTTCACCCAGATGGTCACCCCGGTCCAGCGGGCCATCCAGGGCGAGATCTCCCCCGCCGACGCCATGGGCCAGGTCCAGTCCTGGGTCGACGACAACGTCAACAACTGATGTCCCGACCACGACCGCCACTTCGCTACCATGGCGACTGAGGAACGCACGACCGACGCCAGCCCCCACGGGGAGGGAGTCGTCGGTCTCGTCTCCGACTGGGTGAACGACCACATGCGGATAGCCCTGCTGGGGCCGTCCCTCGTGGCGCTGTTCATCGTGTTCGTCTACCCGGTCACCCAGCTGCTGTGGCTCTCGCTGCAGAACACGAGCGGCGTCGGCACCGAGTTCGCGCCGACGTACAACTACGTGCAGATGTTCACCGACCCGACGTTCTGGAACTCGGTCAAGAGGACCCTCGCCTACTCGTTCGGGTCGCTGTTCATCTCCATCGCCGCGGGGCTCGCCATCGCGCTCGCGCTCAACAAGGTGGTCAGACAGCGGCTCCGCGACGCGTACTCGACGCTCATCCTCCTCTCGTGGGCGGTGCCGCTGTCCATCGTCGGGGTCACCTGGCGGTGGCTGTTCAACGGCCAGCTCGGCGTGATCAACAAGATCCTGATCGACCTCGGGCTGCTGGAGAGCACGTACTCGTGGCTGGGCCACTCGCTGTCGGCGATGATCATCGTGATCGTCGCCGACGCGTGGTCGCGCATCCCCTTCGCGACCATCGTGTTGCTCGCGGGGCTCCAGTCGATCCCCCAGGAGATGTACGACGCGGCCCGCGTCGACGGGGCGACGACGTTCCAGACGTTCCGGCACGTCACGCTGCCGTACCTCCGGCCGTCGTTCTTCGTCGCCGGGCTCATCACCTGGATGTTCGCGCTCCGGGCCTTCGCCATCCCGTTCACGACGACCGGCGGCGGCCCCGGCGCGGCGACGGAGACGCTCGCCATCTACATCCACCGCTTCGGCGTACAGCTCCTGAACTACGGCTTCGCATCCGCCGTCTCGATGTTCCTCGTCGCCGTGACGCTCGTCGTCGCCACGGTGTACGTGCTGTACATCCTCGAAGAGATGCAGAACATCGAACTCTAACATGGCAAGCGAGGACTTCTCAGTCGACCAGTACCGGCGCCGACAGCGGTTCTGGAACCTCGTCGAGAGCCGCGCGGTCGTCCACCTCGTGCTGTTCGCGGCGGTGTTTTTCGCCATCGCGCCGCTCGCCTGGCAGTTCGTCACCTCGCTCAAGACCGAGGAGACGATCTTCGCGCTGACGTACCTGCCGCGGAACCCGACGCTCGACCCCTACATGCGGGCGCTGTTCGACCGCGAGTTCTGGCGGGCGGTCGTCAACAGCATCATCGTCTCGTCGGTGTCGACGGCCATCGTGATGGTGCTCGGGACGCCGGCCGGCTACGTGTTCAGCCGGTTCCGGTTCCCCTACGACAACGCGGTGTTCATCTTCATCCTGTTCACGCGGCTGTTCCCGCCGATCGGGCTGGTGACGCCGTACTACCAGATCATCGCCCAGACCGGCCTGCTGAACACCAAGATCGGGATCATCATCGCGAACGTCTACCTGTGGCTCCCGCTGGTCATCTACATCATGCGGAACTTCTTCATCACCATCCCGCAGACGCTCGACGAGGCGGCCCGCGTGGACGGCTGTACGAACCTCCAGGCGTTCCGCCACGTCGTCTTCCCGGTCGTGTTGCCGGGCTTCGCCGCCGGGACCATCCTCACCTTCCTCTACTCCTGGCGCGAGTTCCTGTTCGCCTTCACGGTCGCCACCGACCTCTCGTCGATGACGATCCCGGTCGCGACGTTCCTGTTCGTCGGGGACGTCAACGTCGACTGGGCGGCGATGGCCGCCGCGTCGATCATCGCCATGATCCCGTCGGCGCTGGTGGTCATCTTCTTCCAGCGGTACATCGTCGTCGGCCTGACGGGAGGGATGAAGGGCGGATGACCCGCCTCACCCCCACCCCGGACGGTCGCACGAACGGCTCCGGTACAGTGACGCCGGGCCGACACCGGAGTGATACCCATGAGTGATACGACATCCGAACCCAGCGAGTTCACGGTCGAGTCGGACGAACCGTCCCCGGGCGGGGAGGGGAGCCGCGAGGTGAGCCTCCGCGTGGAGAACATGACAAAGCGGTTCGACGACGACGGCGAGGACGTCGTCGCCGTCGAGGACATGAACTTCGAGATCTACGACGGGGAGTTCATCGTCCTGGTCGGCCCCTCCGGCTGCGGGAAGACCACCACGCTCCGCGTCATCGCGGGGCTCGAGACCCCCTCCGAGGGCCGCGTCCTCATCAACGGCGAGGACGTCGCCGGCCAGGAGCCCCGCGAGCGGGGGACGGCGATGGTGTTCCAGAGCTACGCGCTCTACCCGCACAAGACCGTGCGACAGAACATCGCCTTCCCCCTGGAGATCCGACAGTACCCGTCGGACGAGATCGACCGACGCGTCGACGAGACGACGCGGATGCTCGGCATCTCCGACCTCCTCGACCGGCGGCCGTCGGACCTCTCGGGCGGCCAACAGCAGCGCGTCGCGCTCGGGCGAGCGATCGTCCGCGACCCCGAGCTGTTCCTGTTCGACGAGCCGCTGTCGAACCTGGACGCGAAGCTCCGCAACCAGATGCGGACGGAGCTCAACAAGCTCCACACCCGCGTGGGCAAGACGTCGGTGTACGTCACCCACGACCAGGCCGAGGCGATGACGCTCGGCGACCGGATCGTGGTGATGAACGACGGCGAGGTCCAGCAGATGGACCCGCCCGAGGTCGTCTACGAGCAGCCGACGAACCGCTTCGTCGCCGGGTTCATCGGCGAGCCGCCGATGAACTTCTTCTCGGTCCGCGCCGAGACCGACGACGAGGGCGCGCGGGCCGTCGGTGACAGCTTCGACCTCCGGCTCCCGCCCCACCTCGTCGAGGCGCTCGAGGGCTTCAGCGGCGACCCGGACGAGCTCGACCTCGGCATCCGTCCCGAGGCGTTCGAGGACGCCGCCGTCGAGGACGTCGACGTCCCGGCGTCGGAGTCGTTCGAGGCCAGCGTGATGGTCGTCGAGCCGATGGGGCCCCACAAGGACCTCGCCATGCGGCCGGTCGGCAAGGAGGACGACGAGGCGGCGGAGTTCACCGCCCGCGTCTCGAACGACAGCGAGGCGACCGAGGGCGACACCATCCGGCTCGCGGTCGACGTCGACGAGGTCCACCTCTTCGACGCGAAAACCGGCGAGAGCCTCCTCGCCTGACGGACGCCCGGCTTCCTCCGTCTCTCGCTTTCGCGACCGCGGCGATCCGCGGCTAGGCGCCCGTCGCGTCGGCGGGGACGAGCCGCGAGGCGGGGAAGGCGTACCGGCGGGCCCGCCCGACCCCGGCGTCGGGGCCGAGCGAGTCGAGGTAGACCGCCCGGACGACGGGCTCGTGGGCGCCGTAGTCGACGTTGGACGCGTAGTCGGTGACGAGACGGCCCTCCCCGGTGCGGTGCTCGTCGGCGCGCTCGCCGGTCGTCGCGACGACGACGAGCAGGCCGCCGCGCTCGCGGTCGCGAACGAGGTCGCCCGGGGCGAGCGCGTGACGGTCACAGAGATGTGGGCCGGGGTCGTGCCGGGGGGCGAACAGGCGCTCGCCACAGACGGCACAGGCGCTCGCGCGGCGGTCCGGGGCGGGCGTCCGCCCCTCCGTCACCTCGATGGCGACGCGGCGCAGGTGCTTGCAGCGCGCGCCGCGGATGGCGTGGTCGGGGCAGGTACAGCTTCGGTCGTCCAGGTCGACCACGTAGGTGCCGCCCGCGGTCTCGACGACGTAGCGACCGTCGCGCAGCGGACGGACGGTCATCGGCTCCGTGCGCGCCCGGGTCGCGCGGTCGTCGGGCCGGCGGGCGGGAGCGGCGGTCGACGCGGGTGCGTTCTCGGAGTGCGTCATGGTCGCTCCTCGCCTCGCGTAGGGGCTCCAGCGGTCTAAACCCTCGCATCGGCCGACAGCGCGGCGTTCGACGCCGAACGGCCGTCCGCCCCGCCCGCCGTCCCATCGAAGCCGTTTTAAATCATCCGGGGATACGGCGCCACATGGACCTTGAGGAGGGGATGCCCCGAAAGATCGGGCTCTCCGTCGGCGTCGCCGCCCTCTTCACCCTCGCGCTGGTCGTCATCGGGGTACGGTACAACCACGACGGGCTGGGCAGCGAGGGCGGGCTCGCGCTGGTCGCGACGATCGTGCTCTTCGTCCTCGTGATGGCCGGCGTCGGCGTCTACCTCGACGGCCGCTAGACGCCTCCGGCGTCGTCCGCGCCCGCGTCGCTCCCGGTCCCACCGTCGTCGTCCTCGTCCTCGCCCGCCGTCCCGCCGTCGGCGACGGCCTCGCGGTAGTACGCGAGCGGGTGTGCGACCGTCTCGCAGCGCTCGTCCGTGTTCACGCAGTCGCCCTGCGCGTCCATCGTCGCACACGACGGCGCCGGGTACTGCGCCCGGCCGTCGTCCGCGAGCACCGCCGTCGGGAACTCGACGGCGTCGGGGTCGAGCCCCGTGAGCGAGACCACCTCCTCCGTATCGGCGCCGAGGTCCGCGAGGAAGGCCACGAGCGCGAACGTCGAGCGCGGCGGGAGGTCCTCGCCCGCCCGCGCGCGCTCGACCAGCGCCCGGACGCAGGGCGGGAACCGGTCGGGCGCGACCACGTCCACGTCCGGCCGGGGGGCGTGGTCGTCGAGCAGCCGCCGGATCGCGGCGACCTCGTCGTCGAGCGCCGCCGCGAGCGCCTCCCCCGCCTCGCCCCCCACCGGGACGGGGAGCCCCTCGGCGACCCGGCGGCGCACGGCCTCCTCGAGCAGCCGGTGGAGCTCCTCGCGCTCGACCGGGAGCGCGCCGTCGTGGAGCGCCCGGTTGACCAGCCGCCAGCGGTCGCCCCACGAGGGGGTGACGAGACGGAGGTACGCGCCGACCCCGACCCGGAACCGGTCGCGGTCGTCGAGCGGCGTCACGTCGCCGGCGAGGTCGAACTCGCGGAGGACGGCGTCCAGGTCGGCCCGCTCCGTGCCCGTCCGGAGGCCGTCGTCGCCCCCGAAGTCGGCGACGAGCCGCTCGCGCGCGGTCGCGGCCTCGGCCGCGGCGTACTTGCGGACCGCGGCCTCGCTCTCGACCAGCGAGACGAGCACCCGCGCGACCGGGTAGGAGAGCAGTTCGTCGCGCGGGCGCCACCGCTCGGGCTCCGCCGGCGCGACGGTCCCCTCGACTAGCGCCCGCCTGACCCGCTCCGTGCCCCGCTCGACCGCCGGCGCGTCCGCCGCGGCGAGCTCCGGCGGCGCGACGTCGAGGCGCTTCACCGTCTCCCGCGCGCTGGCGAAGTACGGGTAGCGGGCGTCGAGCGGGTCGACCTCCCCGTCCATCGACCGGTCGTTCCGGCCCGGGGGCGAAAAACACGACGGTCGCCGGAGCGGCCGTGAGGTGCGCGTCGGGCGTCGCACGTCGCGCTCGGGGGTCGTCGGCGCTGACCGGCGACGACGTGCGATCGGGGGCCGTCGGGTGGCGTGCACGCGCGCCCGGCCGCGGTCGCCGCGCGACCGTCGAACCTATTACCCGTCCACCGCGACGTACCGGCCGTGCCGCGGTTCGAGTACCCGTGTCCCGACTGCCGGACGCGGAACAGCCTCCACGACGCCGACTGCCGGTTCGAGGGCGTCGAGTGGGCGCGGATCGAGGACGCCTACCTCGACGTGCTGGCGCCCCTCTCGACGGGCGTGCGGCCCGAGGCGGAGGTGGTTGCGTCGTGGCCCGACGCCGACGACCCCCTCCGGCGGGCCGCGCTCGCCCGCCTGAAGCGCGACGGCCGGGTCGACGAGACGAACGGCAGCCTCCGGCTGTTGCCCGCCGCCGAGTTCCGCGAGGAGGTCGCCGAGCCCACCGTCGAGCCGATCCGGACCGTCCACCGACGGGGGAGCTACCCCGGCTGTCACGACAACGCCGTCTTCGCGATGATCGCCTGGTACGAGATGG
>JBDGTB010000064.1:0-16313 GCA_042217235.1 Haloferacaceae archaeon
CGTCGAGTTCAACGCCCGCTTCGGCGACCCCGAGGCGATGAACACGCTGCCGGTGATGGAGACGCCGCTCGCCGACGTGCTCGTCGCCGCCCGCGACGGCGACCCGCTCCCGGAGCTCTCGTTCGCCCCGAAGGCGACGGTGTGCAAGTACGCCGTGCCCGCGGGCTACCCGACCGACCCCGAGGCCGGGGCGCTCGTGGCCGTCGACGAGGACTCCGTCGGCGACGCCCTGCTCTTCTACGCCAGCGTCGACGAGCGCGCGGACGGCCTGTACACCACCACCTCGCGCTCCTTCGCCGTCGTCGGCGTCGAGGACGACGTCGCGGGCGCGGAACGCGAGGCCAGCGCGGCACTGGCGGCGATCGGCGAGGGGCTGCGCGTCCGCCACGACGTGGGGACGGCCGACCTGGTGCAGCGACGCGTCGACCACGCGCGCGAACTGCGCGGCGAGTGAGCCCGGGGTCGGACACGGAGGCCGGCGCCGGGCACGAAAGCGGTTAGTGGGCGCCCCGCGAACCGGCGGTCGATGGCCGACGACGAGCGACGCCGGCGCGACTGCCTGACCAGCCACCCGACGCCCGGGCCCCGCAACTCGCTGTGGGCCTGGCGCGACGCGAAGCCGCCGCTGCGGGTGATGGTCAACTACGTCCTCGTCGTCCTCGCGCGGATCGTCCCCTCGCTTCGGGCGCGCAACTGGCTCCTCCGGCGGCTCGGCGTCGACGTCGGCGAGGGGGTCGCGTGGGGGCTGGAGGCGACCCCGGACGTGTTCTGGCCGGAGCTGGTGACGCTCGGCGACCACGCGATCGTCGGCTACGACGCGACGCTGCTGTGCCACGAGTTCCTCCAGGAGGAGTACCGGACGGGCGAGGTGGTCGTCGGCGAGCGGGCGATGATAGGCGCCGGCGCGGTGGTCCTGCCCGGCGTCGAGATCGGCGCCGGCGCCCGCGTCGCCGCGAACTCGCTGGTGGCCGACGACGTGCCGCCGGGAACGACCGTCGCCGGCGTGCCCGCCGAGGTGGTCTCCGAGCGGGACGGCTAGCGCGAGAGACGCCGACGAGGACCGGCCTGCTACACCCGCTGGAGTTCGACGACGAACGCCGCCCCGCCGAGGCGGCTCCGCTCGATCGAGACGGTCCCGTCGTAGCTGTCGACCACGCGGTCGACGAAAAAGAGGCTGATGCCCGTCCCGTGGTTGAGCGGGTCGCCGGACGTCCGACCGAGGACGACGTCCTCGCGGTCCAGGGGGATCCCGGGGCCGTCGTCGGCGACCCGGAGGCGCGCCGTCCGGTCGTCGGCCTCGACCGACACCTCGACGGTGGGCTCGTCGTCGTTGTGTTCGACGGCGTTCTCGACGAGCGCGTCGACCACGCGGGCGAGCAGGTCGTCGGCCGCCACCTCGACCGCGGGGAACGCCCCCCAGTCGATGCGGGCGTCGGGGTACTCTCCGACGAGGTCGACCAGCCGGTCGACGAGGAGCGTGTCGAGCCTGACGGGCCGGAGCGTCGCGTCGTCGGCGCGGTCGAGCAGGTCGCGGAGGTCCCGGGCGCGGTTGGCCTTCGCGACGATGTCGTCGACGACCTCGCGGGCGTCGCCGAGCGCCGCGCCAACCTCGGGGTCGTCGGTCCGGTCGGCCGCCAGCTCGACGTAGCCGAGCACGAGGTTGAGGTCGTTTCGCAGGTCGTGCCGGAGGAGCCGGCCGAGCACCGCGGAGGCGTCCTCGTAGCGGCGCCGGGCGGTCACGTCGACGAAGGCGAGACAGCAGCCGACGGTGTCGCCGTCGCGGACGACCGGCGCGGCGGTCCCCCGACACCTGACGGCGGTCTCGTCGGTCGCGAGGGTGAACCGGCCGTGCCACTCGTCCCCGCGGGCGAAGTGGTCGCGGACGGCCGCCGTCCCCGCGGCGTCGAGGAAGTCGGTCACCGCCCGCCCCAGGAGCGCGTCGGCGTCGACCCCGAGCGTCGTCGCGGCGGCCGGCGTCGCGTCGCGGACGACCAGCTCCGCGTCGGCGATCAGGACGGGGAGGCCCGTCGCCTCGAACGCGGCGCGGTAGGTGGCCGCCTCGATGTCCGTCATCGCCCCCACGTCACCCCCGCACCCGCACGACCCCCTCGCTGAACACCGTCGCGTTCGGCACGATGTACTCCTCGCCGTCGTTCTCGACCCGGGTGACGTACAGGTCGACCTCCTGGACGACCCCCTGGTGGCCGGCGATGCGGACCTCGTCGCCGATCCCGTAGGGCTCGTTGAGCAGGAGGTACACGCCCGCGGCGGCCGACGCGAGGAGCCGCTTGAACGCGACGGCGCCGAAGACGACCAGCGCGAACACGTACGCGCCGAGCAGGACCACGAGCGCGAGCGTCGCCACCCCGAGCTGGGAGAGCGCGATCAGGGCGGCGACGTAGAAGACGCTGTACTTCGCCGTCGTCGGAACGACGCCGGTCTCGGGGAGCTTGACCCCCTTGAGCCGGTCGCTCACCACGATCTCGACCTTGTCGCCGACGACCAGGCCGGCGAGCGCGACGAGGAAGGCGACGAACAGCTGCGGGAGGAACCCGGCGACCCCGTTCCAGAACCGGTCGGCGTACTCGACGCGCGCGACCGAGAGCGCCGCGAACGCGGCGACGACCACGACGGAGTAGACGACGAGCCTGCGGAGGATAGCGACCGCCGAGGTGCCGAAATCGCGAGCGATCCGGTCGAACGCCGTCCCCTCGATGAAGCCCGCGATTCCGAGGCGGTCGAGCAGGTCGCGGCAGATCCGGCCGACCGCGAGCGCCGCGACGACGCCCGCGACGAGCACGACGGCGGCCAGCCAGAACCGCACGGGCACCGCCGTCGCCATCCGGACGAGTTCGTCGGGGATCCCGCGCGCCTGCCGAACGACGTCGGCCGGTCCGGTCGTCATCAGTAGTCCTCCGGGTCGAGCTCGAGGATCAGCTCCCCGCCCTTGAACGCCCGCACGAGCCCGTCGGACTCCGAGAGCACGATGGCCGTGGCGTTGGTGTCCCGCGTGATTGCGCCGCCGGCCATGTGTCTCGCCCCGAGCCCCTTCGGGATGTCGACGCCCTCCGCCGAGGGTTCGAGATAGCGGTACGCCGAGACGATCTTCCCGGCGTCGGAGATGACGAAGGCGCCGTCCAGTCGGGAGAACTCCTTCAGCATCACGTTCACGATCGGGTCACCCACGTGGACGTGGGACTTCTCGAAGGGGTTGTACGACAGCGGGCGCGACTCGTTCATCACCTTCCCCGCGTCGCCGACGACGAACAGGGCGCCGACGGGCTTGCCCTTCTGCCCTTTCTTGCCGAGCTCGATCGCCACCTCGAACACGTCGCGTATCACCCCGGGGTCCGCGCGGGAGTTGGTGAACAGGTCGTAGAGCCCGGAGTGGCGGGACTCGTCGACGCGCGCGCGGACGACGCCGTCCGTGTCCGCGCCGTCGTCGAACAGGGACACCGCGCAGGCGACCACGTCGCCGTCACCGACGATGCCCCGGTCCAGCGCCCCCTCGATCCCGAACCGGATGCGGTCCCGGACGCTCTCGAAGACGAGCGGGAGCTCCACGAACGGCTCGGCGTCGAGCGCGTTCTCGTTCCCGACGACCACCACCTCGACGTCCGGGTCGAGGTCCGCGAACCGCTCGTAGTAGGCGCTGCTCGGTGAGAAGAGGAAGACGCCGTCCACGTCGGCGACGAGGTCATCGAGCAGGTCGGCGAGCGACACCATCTAGCCCACCGTCTCCGCCCCCGTGAAAAAAGGTTTGCGGGGCTCGGCCCTCGATCGTCTTGCGACCGGCTCGCGTCGCGGGGCGGGACCGCGGTCCGGCGACGACGCCACCCGCCTCACCACTTCCATCCCCGGACCTCCCTGACGGCGCTCCCCAGCCCGACGAACACGACGAACAGGATCACGCTGGTCAGCGTGGCGAGGTCGCCGCCGACGACGTCGAGTCCGAGCAGGACGACGCCGGCCAGCAGGGCGTAGACGAGAGAGAACAGGACGATGTAGAGGTCCGAGAGCGCCATCGACGGCCGGGGATCCCGCGTCCCCGCAAATAAACGTCTCGGCGGACCGTTCGCGTCGCCCCCCGTCGGGTTTCCCGTCCGACTGCGAGGCCGTTCGGGGCCGTTCTCGGTCTCACGGTTCACACGGGGGGCCGCCGGCACAGGGGGTGTCGGGTGGGTCACCGCCGCCGGGGGGCCCGTCACGCCTGACTCGCACGGTGTACGTGACTTCCGGCCCCCAGTTGCCGTTCGCGTCCTTGCCGCGGAACACGATCGTGTGCTGACTCGTCCCCCCATCGACCCTCCAACTGGTCGTACTCACGTCGAGACGCTCGACGGTCTCGTTGGGCTGGTCCCACTGCCCGTCGCTGACCGCCATCGGGTTCGCGTTCCCGGCCCCCGGGTCCACCGCGTCGGCGTCCTCGCCGGGCGGGACGCGGAACCACTCCGCCGCGACGATGTCCGTTCCACCCCGCGACCGGTCGTCGATCCGGGCCGTGAGGTCGACGGCGGCCCCCCGGCTCACCGGGTCGGGGTCGACCGCGGGGTTCCGAACCACCGGCCCGGTCGCGTCGCCACCGCCCGCGGCGCCGGTGACGGCGACCGAGAACGTCACGCGTTCGTCGGCCTCGACGCTGCCGTCCCCGTCGAGGTCCTCCTCGACCGTGACCGTCTCGACGCCGGCCGCGTCGGGCGCGGTGTACTCCACTATCGTGCGGCCCTCGACGTCCGTCGGCCCGGCGACCGTCGCGGAGCCGGCGGTCGCGCTCGCGTTCGGCGTGACGCCGCTCTCCGGGCCGTTGTAGCGGTTGCGCGCCTCGACGACGAGCTCGGTCGTGGCGCCCCGCTCGACGGTCGCACTCGTCCCGGGGGCGTCCGTGAGGTACGTCGCGTCGGGGTCGGGGACGTCGGTCCCGACCGCGGCGACGGGGAGCGCGAGCTCGTAGGTGACCGGGTCGCCGGCGGCGTCAGTCGCCGCCAGCTCGACCCGGAGGCGCCCGCCGGACTTGCTCAGCGACGTGACGTACCCCCCGTTCGCGACCCGCTCGTCGGCGAGGAGCTCCTCCCACGTGGCGAGGGGGAGTCGCGTCGGGACGCTGATCCGGACGGGGTCGCCCGCGGACGCGACCAGCACGGTTCGCGGCGACCGGGTCGGCGAGGAGGCGTCGACGGCGACCGTCCCCGATCCCGCCCGCTGGTAGGACCCCCGGAGCAGGGTGAGGTCGACGTCCCGCCCCTCGACCAGCTGCTGGCCGGTCCTGGTGACGGTGGCCCCGTTCGGGAAGCGCTGGTAGAGGACGGTGTGTTCGTAGACCGTCGTCGGCGCCCCCCGGTACTCGGCGTAGTCCGCCCGGTACGTCAGGAACTTCGTCGCGTACGTCCGGTTGGTGCCGTTCCAGAAGTCACCCGTCTCGGCGTCGAGCGCCCGCGCGTTGGCGACCCGGACGCCGGCGCCGTCGGGGGGGACGGTCCGGAGCGTCCCGCTCGGCGGGGGCGGGTTGACCGCCACCAGCCGGACGGGGTAGCGCGTCCCGAGGGCGACCCGCTGGGACCGGGTCCTGGCCGTCGTGGCGGCGCCGGTGACGGCGTTCCGGACCCCGACGAGCTGGTCGTCGACCCGCTGGCTGTGCTGGAACTCGACTTTCGCGTTCTGCTCCGGGACGACCATCGCCTGGTAGCCCGAGAGCCCGATGACGAGAAAGCCGAACAGCAGGACCGCCCCGACGACGCTAGATACGCCCCGCGTATCCCGGCGCCAGCCCATGACCCCCCGCTCCGGGCTCGCGGAATATATATGCTGGGGTGTGGCCGGCCGACGTGGGGGCCGACGGTCGGCGACGGGGCCCGGTTCCGCGCCAGTCGCGTCATCGCAGCCGTGCCGGGCGGCGGAGCACGTCGGACGGTGGTCGCCGTCGACGGGAAACGTCACGGGAGCGAACTGTAGCACATATTAAAATACATTTAATAGCCACATTCGGGAACGCCACCGTGAGGCACGATGTCAGACGACACTACCAGACGGCGGACGTTCCTGAAAAGCGCCGGGGTCGCCGGCGCGCTCGGGCTCGCGGGATGTACCGGTCAGGACTCGGGGGGCACTCCGGAGGGCGGGTCGGGGTCGGGCTCCGGTTCCGGTTCCGGGTCGAACACGGACACCCGGACGTCGACGCCGGGGTCCACGCAGGCCCCGGAGCTCGAGGTCTGGCTCGGCATCTACACCGAGAGCCAGGCGAAAAAGGAGTACCTGAACAGCCTGGTGAGCCGGTTCAACGACCAGTTCGACGCGACGGTCAACGTCACGGGCGTCCCCTACACCGAACTCACCACGAAGCTCAAAGCGCAGGTGTCGGCGGGCAACCCGCCCCATCTGGTGGAGATATCCGCGAACACCGGCTCGCTCCAGTACGCCCGCGCGATCGGCGACGCGCTCGAATCCTCCAAGACCGGGCAGAACGCCCCGGAGCCGCTGATGGAGTTCCACCGCGTGTGGGGTCAACAGGCGACCGGCGAGAAGAACAAGCTGGTGACCTGGCCCCTCGGGCTGCGTCCGCACTTCCCCACCTGGCGGCGTGACTGGCTGGAGCAGGCCGGCATCTCCCCGTCGGAGGTGAACCACACGACCGCCGGTCTCCAGTGGCGGGACGGCGTCGAGCCGATCTACAAGCAGCTCATGGAGACCGACCTCGCCCAGAAGCAGGGCGCTTTCCCGTCCGCGACGTCGATGAAGGAGTCGGACTGCGAGTTCCTCCCCATGTATCTCGCCCAGTTCGGCGCCGGCCAGGTCGGGGTCGTCGACGAGATGGGCCAGAAGAGCGTGCTCGACACCCAGGAGGCACGCGAGGCCGTTCGCCTCCAGTTCGAGTTCATGGAGAAGGGCTACTTCGACACGAACTCCATCAACTACGGCGACGAGGAGACGACGACGAAGCTGTGGTCCAAACAGCTCGGCGAGATCCACAACCAGGACACCGCGGACCTCTGGTCGGGCTTCCTCAACGAGAAGCCCCAGGAGATGAAAAACGGGATGTACATCTGGGGCCAGCCGTTCGTGGGGTCCCAGCAGGCGACCCTGGTGAAGACGCCGGCGATGGCGTTCGTCGACGACGCGTTCAGCGGGGGCGAGTTCGACGCGGCCGTCGAGTTCATGGAGTTCTGGGCCGCGAACGAGAAGAACGCGCGACTCAACTCCGAGAACCTCGGGTTCTCGCCCGCGCTGCCGAGCGTGATCGAGCAGAACGACTACTTCGGCCAGTCGAAGATGCACGAGCGCTTCTGGCGCGGCGCGGTGGCGAAGACGCTGGAGAACGCCACGTACGCGAACGTCTCGGCGATCCCGCTCGACTCGGTCAACTACGCCATCCCGCGCAAGATGTACCAGCGCGTGTTCAGTAACGGCTGGTCGGTCGAACGGGCGACCAAGTGGGCACACGAGGAGATCAACAGCGCCCTGAAGGACTACCGGTCCTGACGATGCAGGCCGCTGTCGAGGGGTCGGTCGTGCGCGGCGGGACGAGCAAGGGCGTGTTCTTCCGCCGGCGGGACCTCCCGCCGGACGAGTCGGCGTGGGACGAGGTCCTGCTCGACCTGTTCGGGAGCCCCGACCCGATGCAGATAGACGGCATCGGCGGCTCCCACTCGGTGACGAGCAAGACGATCATCGCGTGGAACGACCCCGACGTGGACGCGGACGTCAGCTACCAGTTCGGGCAGGTCGGGATCGAGAAGCCGGTCGTCGACTGGGGCGGCAACTGCGGCAACCTGACCTTCGGGGTCGGCCCCTTCGCCCTCGAGGCGAACATCGCCACCCCCGAGGACCCCCTCGTGTTGCGGAACACGAACACGGGGACGACGGTCGAACAGGAAGTCCGCACGGACGACCGCGGGGAGCCCGTCTACACCGGCGACTTCGACGTGGACGGTATCCCCGGAACGGGGTCGCGGATCCGGTCGCGGTTCCTCGACCCCGCCGGCACCGAGACGGGCGAGCTCTTCCCGACCGGGAACCGGGTCGACACGATGGACGTCCCGGGCCTCGGGGAGATCGAGGTGTCGCTGGTCGACGTCTCGAACCCGGTCGTCTTCGTCCGCGCGGAGGACGTCGGCATGCAGGGCGGCGAGACCCCGACGGAGATCGACGACTCGCCGGCGCGCGAGACGCTGGAACGGGTCCGGAGCGTCGCCTGCGAGTGGCTCGGCCTGGTCGACGACGCGTCCGAGGCGACCGAGCGCAGTCCCGGGCTCCCGAAGGTCGGCTACGTCGGCGAACCGTCGGCGTTCGAGACGTCGTTCGGCGAGACGGTCCCGACCGAGGAGTTCGACGTGCTGGCGCGCGTGATGTCCATGCAGAAGGCCCACCACGCGTACCCCGTGACCGGCGGCATGTGTACCGCCGCGACGGCCATGCTGCAGGGGACCGTCCCCTACGAGCAGACGTGGGACGAGGACCCCGGCGACCGGAGCGAGGTCACCATCGGCCACCCGAAGGGGACGATGACGGTCGGCGTCGGGATCGGCGACCGCGTCGAGTACACGCGCGTCGACCGAACCGCACGAGAGATAATGGCCGGCGACATCTACTACGAACGGAGTCCATAGATGGTCCACAGACACGAGAAGTCGGACGACGGGACGTACGTGGAGGATTTCGGCCGGTACTACGAAGAGTTCACGGTCGGCGACGTCTACGAACACCGGCCGGGACGGACGATCACCCAGACGGACAACGTCTGGTTCACCCTCCTCTCGATGAACCAGAACCCGCTGCACTTCGACGAGGTCCACTCGGCGGACACGGAGTTCGGCGAGCCCCTCGTCGACAGCACGCTCACGCTCGCCATCGTCACCGGCATGAGCGTGAGCGACGTGAGCTACAAGACGGTCGCCAACCTCGGCTGGGACGAGGTCAGGCTCCCGAACCCCGTCTTCGAGGGCGACACGATCTACGCCAGGAGCGAGGTCGTCTCGAAGCGCGAGAGCGAGTCCCGCGACGGCGAGGGGATCGTCACCGTCGAGACGGAGGGCTACAACCAGGACGGGGAGACCGTCATCACCTTCGAGCGGACGCTGCTCATCCCGTTCGAGGACGCGAGCGACGGGACGAGCGAAGGTGCAAGCGAGGGGTCGAGCGGGGAGGACCGCGCGGATGGGTGAGGGCGCTCCCGAGCCGGTGTCGGCCGAGCGTGCGGCCGAACTCGTCGACAGCGGCGACGTCGTCGGCGTCAGCGGCTTCTCGAACAGCGGCTACCCGAAGGCCGTCCCCCCGGCGCTGGCCGAGCGCGAGGGGCTGTCCGACCTCACGATCCTGAGCGGCGGCACCGTGGGCGACGAGCTCGACGACGTGCTCGTCGGCTCCGGCGCCGTTTCCCGGCGGATCCCCTACCAGTCCGGCGAGGAGACCCGCCGACGAGCGAACGACGGCCGGCTGGCGTACGCCGACCGGCACATCTCCCAGATGGGGTACGACACCCGCTACGGGTTCTTCGGCGACGTGGACGTCGCGATAGTCGAGGCGCTCGCGGTCGAGGACGGCGAGGTCGTGCCCACCACCTCGCTCGGCAACACCCCCGTGTACGTCGCCGAGGCGGACACGGTGATAGTCGAGGTCAACGACCACCAGCACCCGGACCTCCGGCGGCTCCACGACGTCTACGTTCCCGACGACCCGCCCGACCGGGAGCCGATCCCGATCACGAGCCCCGGGGACCGCATCGGCCGGTCGACGATCCCGGTCGACCACGTCGACGCGGTCGTGGAGACGGACGCGGCCGACAAGACCTACCAGTACGGCCGCGGCGGCGAGACGCAGGCGGCGATAGTCGAGAACCTGACCGACCTGCTGGTCGCGGACATGGCGGCCGGGCGGATCCCCGACGACGAGCTCCGCCTGCAGTTCGGCGTCGGCGGCCTCAACAACCGGCTGCTGGAGAGCATCCCGTCGATAGCGGAGCACGCCGACACCGTGTCGTTCTACGGCGAGGCGCTCCAGGACGGGATCCTCGACAACCTCGCGGAGGGGCACATGGACGTCGCCAGCGGCTGTGCGCTCGCGCTGACCCGCGAGGGCCAGCGGCGCCTGTTCGACGACATCGACACGTTCGCCGACCGGATGGTCCTCCGCCCCCAGGAGGTCTCGAACAGCCCGGAGGTGGTCCGGCGCCTCGGCGTCGTGACCATCAACGTCGCGCTGGAGGTCGACATCTACGGCAACGCAAACTCCACGCACCTGTTCGGGCGCGACATCCTCAACGGCCTGGGCGGGAGCGGGGACTTCGTCCGCAACGGCCTGGTCTCCATCGTCGCGCTCCCGTCGACGGCGAAGGGCGGCGACGTCTCGCGGGTCGTCCCGATGGTCCCGCACGTGGACCACAACGAACACGACATCGACGTCGTCGTCACCGAACGGGGGGTCGCCGACCTCCGGGGGCTGAGCCCGCGCGAGCGAGCGGTCGAGCTGATCGAGAACTGCGCACACCCGAGCTACGAGGACGAACTCATGGACTACTACGAACGCGCGCGACGAGACGGCGGACAGACCCCACACCACCTCGACGAGGCCCTCGACTGGCACCTGAGGTGGCAGGGATGAGGTTCGGTATCATCCCCAACTGGTCGTGGCCCACGGACGGCGACCCCCGCGAGCAGATGGAGATGACCCTCGAACAGGCCCGGACCGCCTTCGACAACCGGTACGACACGGTGTGGGCGAGCCAGCACTACGTCAGCGAGGGGTTCAACCACTTCCAGACGGTGCCGCTCCTGGCGCGGATGGCCGAGTTCGCCGGGGAGAAGAACCTCGGCACGTCGGTGTACCTGCTCCCGCTGCACCACCCGCTCGTCGCCGCCGAGCAGTTCGCGACGATAGACAGCATGTTCGACGGGCGGCTCGATCTGGGCGTCTCGCTCGGCTACAAGGACGCGGAGTTCGACTCGCTCGACATCGACAAGAGCGACCGCGTCGGGCGCCTCATCGAGGGGCTCCGGATCATGCGCCGGCTCTGGAACGAGGACGACGTCTCCTACTCCGGGAAGATGTTCGAGGTCGACGGCATCTCCATCGACCCGAAGCCCGACGACCCCAACGTCCTCATGGGCGGGAACGCGACGAAGTCGGTCGAGCGGGCCGGGCGCATGGGCGACGGCTGGATCGTCAGCGGGCGGACGACGCCCGACGAGGCGGCGGACCTGCTCGAACACTACGAGCGCGGCCTCGACCAGGCCGGGAACGCGAACGGGTTCATCTCCCTCAACCGGGAGACGTTCGTGGCCGAGACCACGGAGAAAGCCGAGCGGATCGCCAGGCAGGGGATGAAAAGCCGCGCGAAAAAGTGGCTCGAACGAGGCGCCTCCGACACGGCCGAGCAGTTCGACGACCTCGACGCGTACGTCGACGAGATGCTGCGCCAGCGGTTCGTCGGGAGCCCCGAGGAGGTGATCGACCGGATCGAGGAGTTCGAGGACTCGGTCGGGGTCGACAACGTCATCTGCCTCTACAACTGGCGGAAGCTCCCGCAGGAGGAGATGTGCCGGTCGATAGAGCTGTTCAGCGAGGAGGTGATCCCCCACTTCCAGGAGTAGCCGCCGGCGCGGCGTCGTCGGACCGCGGCAGCGCTTCCCGGCCCCGCCGACGGCCGTCAGCGGGGTCGCGGACACGCGCTGTCCTCGCCCGACGACCCGGGCGGTCCGTCGCCCCGCCGGACGGGCCGCCCGGAGGCCGGCGGTCGCGACCACCCCCACGCTTATAGCTCGGAGGAGCGACCGTCCGCGGTAGGTACGGACGATGGGGGGGACACCAGGTAGGATCGACGTCCTGCACGTCGACGACGAACCGGGCCTCGCGGACGTGGCCGCGACGTTCCTCGAACGCGCGGACGAGCGGATCAGCGTCGAGCCGGCGACGGACGCCGGCGAGGCCCTGGACCGGCTCGCCGGGGCCGACGTCGACTGCGTCGTGTCGGACTACGACCTGCCGGACCGGAACGGGATCGAACTGCTCGAGGCCGTCCGCGAGGAGCACCCCGACCTCCCCTTCGTCCTCTTCACCGGGAAGGGCTCCGAGGCGGTCGCCAGCGAGGCGATCTCGGCGGGCGTGACCGACTACCTCCAGAAGGGGACCGGGACCGAACAGTACGAGCTGCTCGCCAACCGGGTCGCGAACGCCGTCGACGCGTACCGGTCCCGCCGGACGCTGGCCGAGCGGACCCGTCGGCTGGAGACGCTGATAAGCAACCTCCCGGGGATGGTCTACCGGTGTCGAAACGACCCGGCCTGGCCGATGGAGACCGTCGAGGGCGAGGCCGAGTCGCTCACCGGCTACGACGCCGCGACGCTGGAGCGAAACGAGGTGGAGTGGGGCGCGGAGGTCATCCACCCGGACGACCGCGAACGGACGTGGGAGGCCGTCCAGGACGCACTGTCGGCGGAGGGCTCCTTCGAGACCACCTACCGGATCCTCACCAGGGACGGGACCACGAAGTGGGTGTGGGAGCGGGGGCGGGGAGTGTACGCCGACGGCGGCGACCTGGAGGCCCTGGAGGGGTTCATCACCGACGTCACGGCCAGGAAGGAGCGCGAGCGCGAGCTGCGACGCTACGAGCGGATGGTCCACTCCATGCGGGAGGCGGCCTGCATCTACGACGAGGCGGGTCGGTTCGAGGTCGTCAACGACCACCTCGCGGCGCTCTACGGGGAGACGCGCGCCGAACTGGAGGGCGAAAAGAGCCGTCTCGTGGCCACGGTCCGGGCACGGCACGACGGCGACCCCTACCAGGAGCTCCTCGACGGCGACCGAGAGGAGGTCCGCGGCGAGGTCGAGGAGGCGTTCCCGGGCGCGGGCGAGGTGGTCCTGTCGTACCGGCTCACGCCGTTCGTCGTCGACGGGGCGGTCGAGGGCGTGGTCGGAGTCGCCCGCGAGGTGACGGAGCGACGGGAGCGACGCCGGGAGCTCGAGCGGACGAACGCGCTGCTCTCGACGCTGTTCGAGACGCTCCCCGTCGGCGTCCTCGCCGAAGACGAATCGCGCAACGTCCTGGCGGTCAACGAGCGGCTGGTCGACCTGTTCGACCTGCCGGAGTCACCCGAGGACGCCGTCGGCGCGGACTGCGAGCGCCTCGCCGAGGAGGTCAGCGACCTGTTCGTCGACCCGGACGGGTTCGTCGCGCGGATCGACGAGCTGGTGGCAACGCGCGAGACCACACACGACGAGGAGCTCGCGCTCGCGGACGGGCGGACGTTCGCCCGGAGCCACCGGCCGATCGAACTGTCCGACGGCGACGGCCACCTGTGGGTGTACCGCGACGTCACCGACCGGAAGGAACGCGAGGAGAGGCTCCAGCGCGAGCGCGACCGCCTCGACGAGTTCGCGAGCGTCGTCTCCCACGACCTGCGCAACCCCCTGCACGTGGCGAGCGGGCGGCTGGAGCTCGCCCGGGAGGCGTGTGACACCGACCACCACGAGCCCATCGCGCAGGCGCTCGACCGGATGGAGGCGCTGATCGAGGACCTGCTCGTGCTCGCCCGCGAAGGCCAGGAGACCAACGACCTGGGTCCCGTCGAACTGCCCGCCCTCGTCCGGGGCTGCTGGCGGGACGTCGCGAGCGACGCGGCGACGCTCCGGGTCGAGACCGACCGGACGATCCGGGCCGACCAGGGGCGACTCCGGCGCCTCGTGGAGAACCTCCTCCTGAACGCCGTGGAGCACGGCTCCACGAGCAGTCGGTCGGGGGCCGACGACGCCGGGACACACGGCGACGAGGGCGTGCGGGTCACCGTCGGCGACCTCGACGACGGCTTCTACGTCGCGGACGACGGCCCCGGCATCCCCGAAGCGGACCGGGACGACGTGTTCGAGGCCGGCTACTCGACCTCCGCCGAGGGGACCGGCTTCGGGCTCCGGATCGTCGAGCAGGTCGCCGAGGTACACGGCTGGGACGTCCGGGCGACCGAGAGCGCCGAGGGGGGCGCGCGCTTCGAGGTCACCGGCGTCGACGTCGTCGAGTAAGCGAGCGGGCGCGACCCGTGGTGGGTCGAGCGGAGACGGCGGTGGATCCGAGGTGCTGGGGCGGATTCGAACCGGACCCACTTCGCTCGCTGACGCTCGCTCGTGGGAGGGCTTGAATCCGCTCCTGCTCGTTCGTCGCTTCGCTCCGTCACGCTCGGAGCGGATATTTGACGCGAACCCGAGTTCCGTGCCAGTGATCGGTTAAACGTAAACCCTCCACCGGGCTGACGATACAGCCTGCTTCCATTCGCACCACGAACTTGCCATCGCTCTCCTCGAACATCGACGCGATGGGGCCGCCGTCGAAATAGACGCGCCTCCGAAAACAAACCGTTCGCGTCTTATTTTTCTCTCGTCGTACGCTTCAATACGCCCCCCTTTTCGGCGTCTTGTTTCACCATCTCGTCGTATACTACAACATGCACTCTCTTTCCACGTCTTATTCCACCACTTGCGACCCGCTCTTTCGTACCGTCATTCTCCACAGGATGACGTATCACGCTTCGTGTCCATCTTCCTCCAAAGTATAGCGAATCGTAGTAGGCTAAAATATAGACTCTCTACCAGACCCTATATTGTAGGCAAATCGAAAATAGTAAAATATGCGCCGAAAAAGTAATCGAATACATGGACGTCGAGCGGTTCAAAGAGGGCGGAATGTCCGGGGAGTTGGTGAACTCCGACGGAGACATAGCCTTCAAGCCGGACCCTCTCCCTCCCGAAATCAGTATCGAGGGGGAGTTGCTGGACGTGTTCACGAGAGCGACCAGTAACGTCGGTCAACTGAGCGGCATCGGGCGGCGGGTCGACAACCCGAGTATGTTGATTAGCCCGTTCATCTACAAGGAGGCCGTCGTCTCATCCGAGATCGAGGGGACCCGAGTCACTCTCTCGGACGTGTACGAGTACGAAGCCGGGCGGGAGAAGGGGGGCGGCCCGAGCCGGAACGAACTCGAAGAGGTTCACAACTACGTTAGAGCGGTCTTTCGAGGGATTGAGGAGATGGACGGAGGGATCGACCTCGACCTCGTCCGGACCCTGCACCAGACGCTGATGAGCGGCGTCCGTGGAGAAGACAAACAACCCGGCGAGTTCCGAGATACCCAAGTGTACATCGGAGGTCGCGGGACCGAAGCACGGTTCGTTCCGCCGCCGCCCTCGGTCGTCCCATACGCGATGCAGAACTTGGAGACGTACATGCAGACGGGAGGAGCGTACCAGCCGCTCATCGACATCGGGTTGGTCCACTACCAGTTCGAGACGGTTCATCCCTTCCGGGACGGAAACGGACGGATGGGCCGGCTCCTCATCATGCTGATGATGTGTGACGAGGAACTACTCCCCGAACCGTACCTCTACCCGAGTTCGTACTTCAACCGAAACCGGGAGGAGTACACGGACAGACTGCTGGCTGTAAGCCGCGACAATGCTTGGGAGGAGTGGTTGACGTTCTTCCTCGAAGGAATCTCCCAACAGGCACAAGAGGCGTTCAGTCGAGCCTCCGAACTCCTCGACCTTCGTGACGAGTACCGCGAACGGTATCAGGATGGGCCAAACTCCGTCTCACATCTCGCTATGGAGGTATTCACGAAACCGTATCTCACCGTCGACGAAGCGAGCGAACTCCTCGATATGACGTACGGAGCCGCGAATAACGCCGTTAGCAAGTTGGAGGACGACGGCGTGTTGGAGGAGATCACGGGCCAGAGTCGAAACCGCGTCTTCCGCGCCCGCGAGGTGTTCCGCATCATCCAGAAGCCGGTCGACGAACTGGAGTACACGTAGGGTGCGAGCGCGAACATAGGGGCCACCACTCGCGTCGAATCACCACGACTCCGAAACCGATGACGCCGGGGCCAATCGATCCTCGCCGTCATCGTACCGTTGCTCTACGTCGTCCTCGGTGTCCGCCGGAACGTGGAGGGGTTCGTCGAGAACCCGCTCCCACGACGGAGTCCCTTCCGTCCCACCAAGCCGCTCACGGGCCATCGCCAGAACCACGCCCCGAACGAGGAGCCTCGCCTCGTCCCTCCCACCCCCCGAGCAAGTATTCGACGACGTCCTCCGCAACCAGCATCCTCAGAACACGTCCAGATACTCCTCGATCACCTCCCGCTCGTCAGCGTCGAGGTCGAACAGGTCGTACACCGCCTCGTCGATCTCGGCCTCCAGCGCGTCGATGTCGGTCTCCGCGACCCGCTGGCGGTCTGCTTCGAGCCGGTCGAGGAGCGCCCGCACGTCCTCGTCGCGGCGGGGGATCGGGACGGTCGTCTCCTCGCCGCTCGTGACGTTGCGCCCGTCCACGGCGGCGT
>JBDGTB010000038.1:0-16238 GCA_042217235.1 Haloferacaceae archaeon
GCCGGGGCCCATGGGGCCGCCGGCGCCGCCGGCGCCCGGCGGGCCGCCGCCACCGCCGCCGCCGAGCATCTGCTGGAGCTCCTGCTGGAGGTCCTCGAACTGCTCGCGGACGCGCTCCTCCTGTTTCTCGAGCTGGTTGACGCGGACCTCGAGCGAGTCGACCTTCTCGTCGAGGTCCTCGTGGGCCTCGTCGTAGTCGGTCTCGACGAGCAGCTCGCCCGCCTCGTGGTAGATCGTCGCCCCCTCCTCGATCTCGTCGAGCGCGTCGAGGGCCGCCTGGGACTCGCTCAGCGCCGTCTCGGCCTGCTGTTTCTGCTCCGCGACCTGCTGGGCCGTCTCCTGTAGGTCCTGTAGCTCCTCGATCTTCTCCTGAGCCTCCGGCGGGAGGTTACCCTGCATGTGCGGCCCGAGGGTCCCCGACCTGAAAAACCCCCGCAATCCGGGCCGGATCCCGGGCGGCGAGGGCCGCGTCCGCGTCCTCACCCGTCGGCGATCCGGCCGCGTCCTTCGTCGGCGATCCGGCCGCGTCCTTCGTCGGCGATCCGGCCGCGTCCTTCGTCGGCGATCCGGCCGCGTCCTCACCCGTCGGCGACGTCCTCGGCGACGCCGACCAGCCGCGTCCAGGTGTTACACGCCGCCCGGAGCGCGACGAGGTCCGCGGCGTCGACGCGGACGCGCACCAGCGACCCGTCGCGTTCGACTGCCGCCCGCGAGCGGTCGTCGACGGCGGCGATCGCCCCCGCCTCGACGGCGACGGCGTCGGCGACGGTTCGGGCGCGCCGCTCGTCGTCGTAGCCGAACGAGAGCGTGGCGTCGTGGGAACGGGCGGCGTCGGGCACCGGGTCGGCTACTCGACGTCGACGGTCTTGACGTCGGGGCTGCGCTCCTTGAGCAGCACCCGGTGACCGCAGTAGGGACACCGGACGCCGCCGTACTCGTCGAGCTCGACGTCCCGCTTGCAGCGCGAGCACTTGTAGCTCATTCGTGGTCGGGGGTCACGCGTCCTCGGCGTCGACGTCGGTCGCCTCGCCCTCCGAGAGCGCCGCGCGGATGGAGCGCCGGACCTGGCGGCCGCCGGGCGTCTGCGGGCGGTACGCCCCGCCGGTGAACAGCTCGCCGGTCTCCTCGTTGCGCCAGACGCCGGTGCCGACGCGGGTGACGTCGTCCCCGTCGACGCTGGCGGCGTGCGTGTCCGCCTCGATCTCCTTGACGCGCCGTCGCGCGACCCGGCCGTAGCGCGCGCCGAACCGGCCGGCGCTCCCGACGGCCCCGGACTTCTTCTTGGCCATAGTACCGCTCCGTACCGCCGACGGAGGGAAAAAGGCTACGAGTCGGCCGCCCGCCCCGCCGGCCGTCAGCCGCCGCCGAGCTCCGCGTCCGCGAGCGCCTCGTCGAGGTCGGTCCGCACCCGCTCGCCGGTCTCGCGGTCCATCGCCGTCGTCACCACCCGGTTCTCCTGGACGCTCGACCCGTCGCGCAGGAGGAGCCGGACGTTGCCGTTCCCGTCGGCGCGGGTCACCTTCGCCCGGACGCCCCCGCGGGCGCTCGTCCCCCCCGCGTCGATCGGTCCCGGGACCACCTTCTTGACGTGCGGGTGGGCGGCGACCGCCGTGACCGCCTCGCGGCCGTCACGCCCGCCGATCAGCGTCGTGTGCGACCCGCCGAGCTTCTCCGCCGGCGCGGCGTCGACGACCGCGAGCGTCCGGTCGCCCCGGCGCTCGGTGACCGCGGCCACGGGGTCGTCGTCGGGCACCCGGAGCACCGAGTGGTGCAGGTCGGCCCGGAGCGCGGTGACGACGTCGCGGTCGCCCGCGACGTACACGTCCTCCGGGCGCTTGCGCCGTACCTCGTCGGCGATCCGGCCGGCGAAGTTCCGCAGTTCGACCGGCTCGGTCTCGGGGCCGTCCTCGGGGGTGGTCGTCACCGTCGTCTCGCCGACGACGGACTCGCCGTCGAGCATCGTCAGCGTCGCCCGCCCGCGCCGGCAGTCGACGACGACGCCGTCGCAGTTCGCCGAGCGACAGACCAGACAGTAGTCGCCCGGGCGCTCCAGCGGCGACCCGCACTCCCCGCAGTGCACGCCGGGAGGGTGGGCCTTCTCGGTGAAAAGCCGACCGCTCGGCCGAGGGCGCGCCCGCGGGCCGACCCGGTCCACACCGGCTACAGCTCCCGGGGGTCGCGTTTCAGGTACTCGCGGAGGAGCGTCGTCGCGTAGCTGCCGGAGGGGAGCGCGAAGGTGAACCGAAGCGGGTCGGACGCGACGCGCACGTCGGTCCGACAGCAGACCGCCCGCCGCGTGCCCCACGACGCGAACTCGCCGGGGAGGTCGAAGTCGGCGGGCGCGATCCCGAGCTCGTCACACACCTCGCGCGCTATCTCGCCGGGCTCCCCGCCCGCGAACGTCGTCTCGGTCCCGACCAGCGGCGCGGTGACGAACGCCCGGCCGCGCCGGCAGTGACGGGCGACGACGTCGACCCGGTCGGCGTCGACCCGCTGGGTCCGGTCCGGGTCGGGGAGGGCGAGGTCGGCCGGCGCGTCCCGGTCGGCGAAACAGACCACGTCGCCGGGCACGGGCTCGTGGAGCGGCAGGCCCCGGGCCATCCGCTCGCTCACGATTCGGTTGAACGCGTACGACTGCGCGGCGTTGACGAACAGCCGCTGGAGGTTCGAGGGGACGGCCTCGAGCGCGCGCCGCCAGTCCGCGGGCGTCTCGTCGGCGTCGGTCAGCCGGTTGAGCATCGCCCGCTCGTGGCCCAGCGCGCGGGGCAGGCGCTCGGCCGCCCGCCCCCAGTCGGGGTCGTCGCTCGCGGCCTGCTCGTCGACGAAGCCCCGCGCCTCGCGGGTGTCGTCCGGCTCCGTCTCGGCCGGGTTGCCGCAGTACGCGAGCACCGCCCCGCGCCAGTCCCGGCGGAGGACCCGCAGGCCGACCTCGTGGGTGACCGGGCGACGGCTGCCGAACCGCTGGTGGCCGAAGTAGTTCGGGACGGCGACGGTCGCGCCCGGACCGTCGCCGTTCCCCTCGTCGAGCCCCGCGAACGCCCGCAGGTCGGCGGTGACCGCCGCGGCCGCCTCGGGCGTCTCGGGCTCCGCGACTCGCACCTCGAAGGCGTTCCCGGCGAGGTCGCCGAAGGTCAGCGCCCGGCCGACCCGTCCCAGCACCGTCAGGTCCGCGTCCCGCACGTCCGGCAGGTCCCCGGCGTCGACGTCCCGGAGGCTGAAAAGCTGGGTCGTGACGGCGTGTTTGTCCTTCGTCCCCGCCCACGAGACCCGCTCGCGGCTCACCCCGAGCGCGTCGGAGAGGCGGGCGGCGAAGTCGTTGGTGTCCCAGCGCCGGAGCGTCGCCCGCACGAGCAGGTGGGGGTAGTCGCCGCGGTCGGCGTCGGCCGGCGCGGGGTCGAGGTCGCGTTCGAGCTCGCGGACGCGGAAGTCCTCCGGCCGGTCGCGCAGGCGGCCGCCGGTGCCGTCGGCGTCGCTCGCGTACCACTCGATCCCGACCGGCCGCTCCGCGGGGTGGGCGCGACGCACTAGAGGTCAGAGAGCGCCGCGCGGAACGTCTCGTGGTCCAGGTTCTCGGCGGTCTCCCCCGCGCGTCGCTCGGCGTCGTCCAGCCGCTCGCACAGCCGCCGGTACTCCTCGCTGTCGGCCAGCTCCTCGGGGTCGTGTGCCGACTCCAGCGCCGCCCGCTTCTCGGCGAGCGCGAACCGCTCCCGGACCGTCTCGTCGTAGTCGTCGAGCAGGCGGAGCCGCTCGACGGTCTCGTGGAGGTCCCCGCCGGTCACCGGCTTGGTCAGGTAGGCGTCGAACGGCATCTCGAGGACGTCCACGTCCGGGTCGACGGCGGTGACCATCGCGACCCGGCTGTCGTGGCCCCGGTCGCGCATCTCGGCGAGCACCTCGTCGCCCGTGAGGTTCGGCATCCGGCGGTCGAGCAGCGCCACGTCGACCGCCCCGACGTCGTCGAGCAGGTCGAGGGCCTCCCGGCCGCTCGTCGCGGTCAGCACCTCGTACTCGTCGTCGAGCTGGTGGGCGTAGATGTTGGCGAGCTCGGGTTCGTCCTCGACGATCAGGACCGTCGGGGTCTGGCCGGACATGCTCCTTCGGCGAAGCTCGCGTCCCGAACGAGATAACCCTGACGCTCGTCGGGCTCGTCGGTCGGGACAGCCGGTGGTTCGCTCCCGGGCCTGCCGGTCAGTACAGCTGGAGGTCCCCCGTGACGCCGTCGACGTCGGCGTCGTCGCCGGGGCCGACCGCGAGCGCGGTCGCCGTCCCCGGTTCGAGCTCGGTGTGGCCGGCGTCGCGGACGACCGCGTGGGGGAGCCCCGCCCGCTCGGCGGCGTCCGCGAGCTCGAACAGGGCGCGCTCGCCGTCGACCCGCAGGACGACCTTCTTCTGCCCCGCCCCCTTCCACGCGCGGCGCGTCCGGTCGTCGGCCTCCTCGGAGGCCATGAGCGCGGCGTGGGCGACCTGCGCCGCGAGCTTCCCCGGGCCCATCCCGAGGTCGGCCCGCGCGACGATGGCCTGTTTCACGGCCGCCGGTCCGGGCGGGCGCGAGGTAAGGCCGTCGGTCGCGACGCCCGACCGGGGGATTTTACCCCCCGCACGCCCCCCTCTCGCCCATGATCCTCTCCGACCGGGACCTCCTCGAACGGATCGAGGCCGGCGACCTCGTCGTCGACCCGCTCGACGACCCGGCGATGCAGGTCCAGCCGGCGAGCATCGACCTCAGGCTCGGGACCGAGTTCCTGGAGTTCCAGCGGACGAACATCTCCTGTATCCACCCGACCCGCGAGGAGGAGGTCGCCGAGTACGTCGACGAGACGGTCGTCCCCGAGGGCGAGGAGTTCATCCTCCACCCCGGGGACTTCGTGCTCGGCGCGACGAAAGAGCGCGTCCGCGTCCCGGACGACCTCGTCGCGCACGTCGAGGGGCGGTCGTCGCTGGGCCGACTCGCGATCGTGGTCCACGCGACTGCCGGGCTGGGGGACCCCGGGTTCGAGGGGCACATCACCCTCGAACTGTCGAACCTCGGGACCGCGCCGGTCGCGCTCACGCCGGGGATGCGCATCTCCCAGCTCACGTTCACCGAGCTCACCTCGCCCGCCGAGCGGCCGTACGGCGCGGAGCGCGGGTCGAAGTATCAGGGACAGACCGGGCCGCAGGCGTCGCGGATCGGCTCCGACCCGGAGTTCGCCGACGGCGAGAGCGACGGTTCCGAGGCCGACGGGGAGGGCGGCCGGGACCGATGAAGTTCGTCGAGGAGGTGGTGGTCGAGGAGTTCCTCCCGACGTTCCGGTCGATGCTCGCCGCGGCGCTGCGCGAGCGGGGGCTCACCCAGCGGGAGGTGGCGGAGACGCTCGGCATCAGCCAGTCGGCGGTGTCGAAGTACGCCCACGGCGGGGTGAGCCGGCGCGAGGAGGTGGCGACCGACCCGCGGGTCGAGGAGCTGGTCGAGCGGGTCGCCGACGGGTTGGCGTCGGGCGAGATGAGCCGCGTGCAGGCCCTCGCGGAGGCGGAGGTGCTCGTCCGGCGACTGGAGGACGGCGACCTGGTCGCCCGGCTCCACGAGGAGGCGATGCCCGAGGTCGCCGAGCACGGCGGGTTCGACATCCACGACCCCGAGAGCCCGCTGCGGACCGCCGAGCGGGTGCGCTCGTCGGTCAAGCGCGGCCTGCGGACGCTCACCGCCGCGAGCGGGTTCGCCGCGCTCGTCCCCGACGTGGGGTCGAACCTCGTCGAGTGCCTGCCCGACGCGGCCGGCGTCGAGGACGTCGCCGGCGTCCCCGGGCGGATCGTGGACGTGAAGGGCCGCGCCACGGTGCCCGCGGACCCCGAGTTCGGGGTGAGCGGCCACGTCGCCGGCGTCCTGCTCGCGGCCAGGCGGGCCGGCGTCGACGCCCGCGCCGCGCTGAACGTCCGCTACGACCCCGACCTCGTCGACCGTCTCCGCGAGGCCGGCCACGCGACCGTCGAGTTCGACCCCGAGGGCGACCGGGCGGACGCCGGCGAGGCGGTCGCGGCCGCCCTCGCCGACCGCGACGTGGGCGAGACGGTGGTGCTCTACCAGACCGGCGCGCACGGCGTCGAGCCGATCGTCTACCTCCTCGCGCCGGACGCACCGACCGCGGCGACCGTCGTTCGGGACGTGCTGCTGTAGACGCGAAGCGCGCGACCCGCCAGCTTTTGTCGCTCGACGCCCCTTCTGGACCCGTGCGAGACGGTGTCGCGGCCGCCCAGTCGTTCTACACGCGCTGGGCGCGGGCGTACGACGTGCTCGCCCGCCACGCCCCCGGCGTGACGGCGCTCCGCGAGCGGGCCGTGGGGGCGCTCGCCCCCGAGCGCGGCGACGCGGTCGTCGAGATGGGCTGTGGAACCGGGGCGAACCTCCCGCACCTCCGCGACCGGGTGGGCCCCGACGGGACCGTCGTCGGCGTCGATTTCGCGCCCGGCGCGCTGACCGTCGCCCGGCGCCGGACCGCCGCGTGGCCGAACGTTCAGGTCGTCCGCGGCGACGCCGCGCGGCCGCCGGTCGCGGCCGCCGACCGCGTGCTCGCCACCTTCGTCGTCGGGATGCTCCCCGACCCCGCCGCCGCCGTCCGGGACTGGGCGGCACTGGCCGCGCCCGGCGGGCGGGTCGCGCTGCTCGATCTCGCCCGCACCACCCGGCCGCTGGCTCGCCCACTGAACCCGCTCTTTCGCGCCCTCGCGTGCGCGTTCGCGCCGCCCGGGACGGGCGCCCGCCACGACTCCCCGTCGCGCACGCTCGACCGCCGGGTCGCGGCCGCCCACCGCGCGGCGCTCGACGCGACCGACCCCGACGAGCGCTCGACGCACGCGCTCGGCTTCGCGCGACTGGTCGCCGGGCGGGTGCGGGACGACTGACTCGACGGGCGCTGGCGCCGGTCGTCACGTCCCGTCACGCCTCGTACAGCTCGGCGTGACGCTCGCAGAACCGCGCGAATGGGATTCGCTGGCGCTGCGCCCGTCACGCCTCGTACAGCTCGGCGTGACGCTCGCAGAACTCCGGCTCCCGAAGCTGGGCCCGCACGAGCGCAGGCTGGCGGTGAGCGTTGTACAGCCGACAGCGCTCGGCGTCGCAGAACGGCTCGCCGGTCGCGAGGTAGTGGACGGCCGCGAGGACGTACCCCTTCAGCGCCTCGGCGGTCCGCGGGTCGTCGGCGACGAGGAAGTCGCCCTCGACTGTCTCCTCGAGCACCTCGCGGGGCGGCGCGTCGCCGGAGACGAGGGCGTGTTTCTGCTTGGCCTCGTAGTAGGCCTCCGGCTTCGCGGGCGCCTCGTAGAGGCCGGGGACCGAGACCAGCGCCGGCTGGCCGGGGACGGTCACGCGCTTGTGCCAGCGGCCGTCGTGGTCGCCCCACGTCGCGACCGCCCGGTCGAGCAGGGGGACGTGGACGTGGTCGAGACCCCGCTCGTCGTCCGGGAGGCGCTCGTTGCAGGCTCGCTGGACCGCCAGCCCGTCGTAGAGGACGCCGCCCGCCCGCGTCGGGTCCTCGAGCGCGCGCTCCTCGTAGCGGACGATGCCGAGCATCTCGTTGCCGGTCTCGCGGTCGTACGGGGACAGGACGCGAGCGCTGGCGAACGCGCGCGCGAGCGACTCGTCGCCGTAGCGGTCGAGAAAGCGGTCCCGCACGCACACCGTGGCGTCGACGCGGTCGCGCAGCCACGACGCTATCGCCGCGGCGTCGGCGACCGTCGTCGGGGCGCGATACAGCGTCACGCGGTCGATGTCGGTGGTTGTCATGGGTCGGTGGTGGGCCACGTCGCGTCGGACCCCTCGGCCGTCGTCGCGGCGCGCGGGCGTCCCCGCACGCCCCCTAGTCGTCGGCGGCCACCCGCGACGTCATCTCGACGGGTTCGGCGTCGACGCCGAGCTCGTCGAGGGCGGCCTGGGCGGCGCGCTTGCCCGAGACGAGCATGGCGCCGAACGTCGGACCCATGCGCGGCAGCCCGTAGGTCGTCGCGGTCGCCATCCCCGTCACGACGAGCCCGGGGTGGGCGACGCCGGTGTGCTCGACGACGGCGTCCTCGCTCTCGCCGACCCACATCGAGTCGTGGCCGGGCGAGTCGTGGCCGGGGGCGCCGTAGGAGTCGTCGCCCGTCTGGTCCATGCCGGACGCCTCGTCCTCGAGGCCCGGCGCATTCAGGACGCCGCGCTCGTCGAGTTTCTTGACGGCCATCGCGTCGTGGCCGGTGGCGTCGATGACGAGGTCGGCCTCGACCGCGATGGGGTCGACGCAGGTGATCTCGCGGGGCAGCGCGTGGACCGGCGTCCAGTTCATCACGATGCCGCCGACGCGGTGGTCCTCGCGGATGACGATGTCCGTGAACTCCGTCATGTTCTGCATCTTCGCGCCGGCGTCGCAGGCGGCCTTGATCAGGCCGGAACACGCCTCCGGTCCGTTGGCGACGTACAGGCCGTCGGTGTCGGACGCGGGCTTGTGGTCCACGTCGAGCTCGTCGAGGATCGACTGGGCCGGGTCCCGGACCGTCACCTTGTTCATCAGGAACCCGCCGAGCCAGAACCCGCCGCCGAGGTAGTTGTTCTTCTCGACGACCATCGCCTTCACGCCGCGCTCGGCGAGCTCCTTGGCCGCCATCAGGCCGGATGGACCGCCCCCGACGACGATCACGTCGCTGTCCGAGAAGTCCATGAACTCCTCGGTCCACTCCTGGCCGATAGCACGCGTCACGTCCGCTTCGCCGACGTCGCTGAACGAGTCGAACTGACTCATACCACTGGGTGTTACCACTCCGTGTAGGTATAGGTACGGGGTTCGGGTCGGCCGGCTGTCGTATCGTGAGACTGCTACGTGGCCGACGACCGGCGGCACGCCGGCCGTCCGGGCGCCCGACGCGCAGCGAGCGCCGGCATCGGGAGGTTATTTGTGTCCCCCTGTGGCAGGGCCGGCATGGACGGGAACCCAGACCTCGTGTCGTCCACCTCGCTCCGCTTTCGCGCGCCGGACTTTCGCTTCGGCGACGGCGTCGTCGAGGCGCTGCCGGCGGCGCTCGACCGGCTCGGCGTCCAGCGACCGCTGGTCGTCACCGACGAGGGGGTGGCCGCGGCGGGCGTGCTCGACGACGCGCTCGCGGCCTACGACGGGCCCTACACTCGCTACGACGCGGCGACCGAGCCGAGCACCGACGACTTCGCCGACCTGCCCGACGACGTCGACGGGGTCGTCGCCGTCGGCGGCGGGTCGTGTCTCGACACCGCGAAGGTGGCGGCGATCCTGCTCACCCACGACGCCGACCCCGCCTCCTTGCTCGGCGTCGGGAAGCTCACCGAGCCGGTGGCGCCGCTGGTCGCCGTCCCGACGACGAGCGGCACCGGATCCCAGTCCACCCAGACCGCCGTCGTCCACCACGAGGGCGTCAAACGCGGGATCAGCGACGAGCGGATGCGTCCCGACGTCGCCCTCGTCGACCCGTCGCTCACGTTCGGCCTGCCCCGGACTGTCACCGCCCGATCGGGGTTCGACGGGTTCGTCCACGCGCTCGAATCCCTGACCGCGCGGGACTACCGCTGGGTCGAGCCCCGGCCGATCACCTACCAGGGCGCGAACCCGGTCTCGCGGTCGTTCTCGCGGCGGGCGCTCCACCTGATGGCCGGCAACCTGGAGCGGGCGACCTTCGACGGCGCCGACCGCGATGCCCGGCGTGCGGTCAGCCTCGGCTCCCACCTCGCCGGCCTCGCGTTCTCGAACGCCGGGCTGGGCGCGGTCCACGCGCTCGCCTCGGCCGTCGGCGGCATGGTCGACCGCCCGCACGGGGAGTGTCTCGCGGTCAGCGTCGAGCCGGGCCTGCGCTACAACCTGCCCGTCCGCCGCGAGGAGTACGCCGCCGTCGCGCGCGACCTGGGGGTTGGCGACGACGCCGAGGACCTGATCGCGGCCGCGACCCGCCTGCGTGACTCGCTCGCCCTCCCCGAGTCGTTCGCGGCGTTCGGCCTCGACGAGAGCGACGTCGACGAGATCGTCGAGAAGACGCTCGTCCAGGAGCGCCGGATCAAGACCAACCCCCGCGAGGTGACCGAGGACCTGCGGGCGGTCGTCGCCGCCTCGTTCGCCTGACCGCCCCCGGCCGGCGCCGCCCCGCGCTCCTCGCCCGATGGGTGCTCCCGGACGGTCACGTCCCCTCCTCGCCCGACGGTTCGAACGGGCTGCGTTCGAGGTAGAGAAACTCCAGTACGAAGAGCGCGAGGAAGATGCCGACGATCCAGAGGAGTATCTCGACGTCGGTCCGGTAGAGGTGATAGAGGACGGTCGGGATCGCGACCAGCGTGCCGACCAGCCCGAGCGCCGGGAAGACCCGGTTCGAGCCCGTCTCGTCGGCCAGCCGGAGGTTCACGGCGTTGGTGACGGCGAACGTCCCCAGGAAGGCGACCGAGCCGAACTCGACGATCTGGGTGAGCGTTCCGACCGCGGTGAACGCGCACGTCGCCCCGCCGATCAACAGGAGCGCGTAGACGGGGATCCCCTCCCGGTTGCGAAAGGAGAGCACCTCCGGGATCGCGCCCTCGGTGGCGATCTGGTGAGTGAGCCGGGCGGTCCCGAACAGCGTCGCGTTGATGCCGGAGGAGGTGCTTTTCATCGCCGAGAGGACGACTCCCAACCCCCGCCGACCCCAGGATCGGGATGTTCGCGACCGCCGCCGCGAGCGCCGTCTCCTCGTGTGCGACGAGCTGCTCGGGCGTGAGATGGAGGACGGCCATGAACGACACGGACGTGTAGATGAGGATCGCCACCAGGATGGCGACGTACATCCCGGTCGGGAGCGTCCGTTCGACGTCGTCGATCTCCTCGTAGTCGTAGACGAGCAGCTGGAACCCCTCGTAGGAGACGAAGATGATCGCGAAGCCGGTGACCGGGCTGACGTACCCCCGGTTGAAGAAGTCCACCGCGACCGGGTTCCCGTCGTAGAACGCGACCCCCAGCGCGGCAAGCGAGAGCAGGATGACGACCTTGAGATAGACGGCGAGGTCCTCGAAGAGGCCGGTCTCGCGGACGCCAGAGAGGTTCAGGCCGACGAGCGCCGCGACGACCAGCACCGAGACGACCGGCCGGAGCAGCTGCGGGAGGGCGACCCCGGCGACCGCCCGCACGGCGATGAGCGTGTAGGAGCCGAAGGCGAAGGCGTACATCGCCATCGTCCCGACGTAGCCGACGATGAGGACCCAGCCGGTGTACGCCGCGAGGTTCGGGCTGTCGACGGTGTGCTCAACGAACGTGAACGCGCCGGCGTGCTCGCCGAAGTGGAGGGTGAGCTTCAGGTAGGAGTACGCGGTGAGCAGGGTGATCACGCCGGCGATGAGATAGGAGAGCGGCACGGCGTTGCCCGCCTGCCGCATCGCGACCCCGAGGGCGGCGTAGATCCCCCCCGAGACCATCCCCCCGACCCCCATCGCGACGACCTCCGGGAGGCCGAGCTTTCCCGAACGCGTGCGCGCCAGTAGCGTCCGGAGCGAACCCATGTCAGCGCCCACCGTCGGCGTCGGCACCCGCCCCGACGACGGCGCCCGGACGGAGCGGGGGGCGTCCGTCGACGGGTCGACACGTTCGGCGTGGCCCGACGCACTTCCGGAACGAGCCAGCGCGCCGTTCGCCGGCGACGCGACGCGGCGTCCACGTCGGCATGCGACCCGATCCGTCGTCCGGCCACTTAATCGGTCGGCCCGGTCGCACACCGTTTTTGCGTCGGCGGCCCCAACCCCGACCGATGACGCACGCTGCGGTGGTAGGATGAACGCGCTCGTGAACGGCGAGTGGCGGACCGACGTCGACGACTACACGGACGAGTCGGGCGAGTTCCAGCGCGAGGAGACGTCGTTCCGGCGGTACGTCGAGGGCGTCCCGCCCGAGCTCCGGGGGTGGGGCGACCCCGACGCGCCGGCGCCGTTCCCGGTCGAGGCCGACAGGTACCACCTCTACATCTCCCGGGCCTGCCCGTGGGCCCACCGGACGGCGCTGACGCGCCGGCTGACGGGACTGACCGACGCCGTCTCGCTCTCCCTCGTCCGGCCGGAGCGCTACGACGAGGGCTGGGCGTTCTCCGAGGAACACCCCGACCCGCTGTACGGCGCCGACTACCTCCGGGAGGTCTACACCCGCGCCGACCCCGACTACACCGGCCGCGTGACGGTGCCGGTGCTGTGGGACACCGAGCGGAAGACGATCGTCAACAACGAGTCGGCGGAGATCATGCGGATGCTCGACGTCGGCTTCCACGGCCTCGGGAACGGCGTCGACCTCTACCCCGGGGGGTACCGCGAGGACGTCGACCGGATCATCGAGGAGATCTACGACCCGATCAACAACGGCGTCTACCGCGCCGGCTTCGCGGACACCCAGTCGGCGTACGACGATGCCGTCTCGGCGCTGTTCGACGCGCTCGACCGCTGGGAGTCGCTGCTCGACGAGCGCCGCTATCTCGCCGGCGACCGCCTCACCGAGGCCGACCTCGCGATGTTCGCCACGCTCGTCCGGTTCGACGCCGTCTACCACACCCACTTCAAGTGCAACCGCCGGGCGGTCCACGAGTACCCGAACCTCTGGAACTACACGAAGGAGCTCTACGGGCTCCCCGGCGTCGCGGAGACGGTCGACCTCGATCACGTCACCCGCCACTACTACCGGAGTCACGGCGAGATCAATCCGAAACGGCTGGTGCCGGTCGGCCCGGACGTGGAGTTCACGGCGCCCAACGACCGCGACCGCCTGCCGGGCGGGCCGCCCGAGGCGCTGTCGGCACACGTCTAACTCGGCCGTCAGGTGGGGACGAACGTCAGGTGGTCCGCCCCGGCGCAGGCCGGCGGTCGACGGCCGTTTCCGGCGCGAACGTGACGGGACCTGGAGACGAAACGATGGGGGGTAAAGGGTAAGCCGCTCCGCGCGTTACTGTTTCGTTGCGCCCGCCGGAGGCGCGGTAGAAGTGTCCGGCGACGGGGCGTCACCGCGCCCCGCACGCGCTCCCGCACTGCCTCCCCCGGCGGTGTGGGCCCCGTGTCGCGACCGCACGGGCCCTGTCGTAGTACCGCCCCGCCGGAGGCGGTCAGTATCCGGCTTTCGGCGGTGCCGGCATGTGCTTTGTGGTGGCGTCGGCCCCGTGTCGACGGGGACCGACCACCGGCACGGTCTCGTGACCGGACCCGCGAGCGTGGCTATGGCCCGCGCCGAGTTCGACCGGCTCCCCCCAGCCGCCCGGGTCGTGGACCGGTCGCCGTTCGCGGCCGTCCTCGCCGCGCCCGCCACCCGGGCTGGTGAGCCTCGCGGCCGGCTCGTCGCGTCCGACCGGCGCGGCTTCCAGTGGGTGAAGTGGGTCGAATCGGTCGAACTGCGCCGGCGCCCCGCCCCGCCCCGACCCAGTACGTCGCGACGCCGGTGGGCGGGTTCTAGCCCTCGCGCAGCGAGAGGTCGCCCTCGCGGATCGTCCGCTCGGCGTCGTCGAGCGCCGCCCGAGCGTCGAACTCCTCGACGATCCGCTCCAGATCGTCCTCCCCGGCGTCCGCGAGGTCGCGGGCGTGCTCGGTCACGTTCGGGACCGCGCGGAGCACGTTGTCGACGATAGGCACCGTCGCGACCCGCGCGGAGCGCGAGAGCGGGTTGAGGTCGACGACGACCTCCCGCTTGCCCAGGTCCGCGAGCGCGGCGGCGCGGTCGCCGTCCTCCAGGGGCACGAGCACGACGTCGGCGGCCGCGATGCCGTCCGCGTCCACCTTCGCCCGCTCGTGGGCGAGCCCGGGGATGCGGGCGTCGGCGTCGAGCCCCTTCACCTCGCTCGCCCCGTGCTCGCGGAGGTGCTCCGCGATGGCCCGCATCCGGTCGTCCGTGCGGTTGAACAGGTTCACCTCGATGTCGGCGTCGGTCGCCGCGGCGAGGTTGACGACCTCGCCCGGGACGAGGGCCGCGACGTTGCCGTTGACCGAGATCACCGGGTGGTCGGCGAGCAAGAAGAGCGCGGCCGCCGCGCGCTCGGCCCGCGCCGCGCTCGCGGTCGTCCGCTCGCCGAGCAGGTAGTCGAACGCCTCGCCGCGCCCCTCGGCGATCAGCCCCTGCCGGCTGGTTATCCCCTTCTCGACGCCCGCCTCGATGCGGTGACGGGTCAGGAGGGAGTCCCGCCGCGGGTGGTTCTCGGGGACGTCGACCGACTCGTCCATGTCCGGCGGTCGGCGCTCGACCGTCTAACGCCTTTCCTTCCGCTCGCCGACGAGCGTCGCCCCCGGCGGGTGGATCCGGGCGTGCTCGGGGTCGAACCCGGCGTCGCTCAGGCCGGTCCCGAGCGCGACGGCAGTGTCGCCGAGCATCGCCATCGTCGCCCGGTCGCCGGCCGTCGCGACCCGGTCGACGGCCGCCGCGACCCGGTCGGTGAGCAGGCCGGCGCGCTCGGCGAACCGGCGCGACTCGACGAACAGGCGATCGAGGGTCGGCTCCGCGACCAGCGCCCGGAGCGCGGCCTCGCCGGCCGCCGTCAGTCGCGTCGTGTCGCCGCCGAGCACGTCCGGCGTCGAGCGCTCGCCGAACGTCACCCACTCGACGCGCGTGTCGCGCGAGGCGGGCACGCCGTCGAGCCGGCCGTGGTCCGGCCCCCCGGGCTCGAGCCGGATCGGCACGCCACCCCGGGCCTGCGCCACCACGTCGCCGAGCCCCGTCCCGGCGGTCACCTCGGCGGCGTGGGCGACCCCGACCAGCTCGTTCTCGGACCGCCGGCCGGCGAGCGCGGCGTTCGCCGACAGCGCCGTCCCGAGCGCCGCCGCACCGGAGACGCCGAACCCCCGTCCCGGCGGGAGGTCGCTTCGCACGTCCACGCGGACGTCGCTCGCGTCGAGCGCGTCGAGCACCCGGGTCACGGCCGCGAGGTCGGCACGCTCGCCGTCGAGCCACACGCCCGGCTCGCCGTCCGGCGCGACCGTCGTCTCCACGCCGCGGGCGAGCGCCAGTCCCGCCCCGCGCGACCCCGCCGCCCGCGGGTCGGGGGCCGGGTGGGCGCTGAAGAAGCCGGTGACGTGCCCGGGGACGAACGTCGTCGCCCGCTCCATACCCCGGGTCTGCCGGCCGGCGAGTTAAGGGTTCAGTTCCTCAGGCGGGGTACGCGACGTTCGTCACCGTGTCGATCACCCCGGTCACGCCGTGGATTTCCTCGGCGACGACCGTCGGCAGGCGCTCCCGGTCGTCAAGGTCGAGCTGGACGACGAGGTCGTGGTCGCCGGTGACGAGGTGGACGCTCCCGACCTGGTCGATGTCGTCGATCGCCGTCGCCGCCCGGTGGACCGCCCCGGGGTCGACGACGACGTGTACGAACGCGTCTGTCATGTGTCGCGTTTAGACGTTCCACGGATCGGCCCATCACTGTTTCGCCGGCGTGAGCGAGACTCGGGGGCCGGACGCGACGGCGGACCGCGCCACTCCCCGCTCCCACGCTCCCTCGCGGTTTCGCCCTCACGGGCGCAACCGGTGGCGGTCTCGCGGGAATTCGGTCACGCCAGGTCGTTCCGTTCCCGCTTCCCGCTCGCCGGGGCGGCTCTACGGAGAGAGCCGCTGGCGGTCTCGCGGGAATTCGGTCACGCCAGGTCGTTCCGTTCCCGCTACCCGCTCGCCGGGGCGGCTCTAGGGAGAGAGCCGCTGGCGGTCTCGCGGGAACAACACAGCCTCCCGGATGTTCGCCAGCCCGAGCATCGTCATCACGAGCCGCTCGACGCCGTACGCCCAGCCGGCGTGGGGCGGCATCCCGTAGCGGAACATCTCGGTGTAGTAGTCGAACTGCTCGGGGTCGAGCCCCTGCTGTTCGAACCCGGCGACGAGCTCGTCGTAGCGGTGCTCGCGCTGCCCGCCGGAGACGAGCTCCATCCGCGGATGCATCAGGTCGAACCCCTTCGAGAGCTGGGGGTCGTCGTCGTAGTCCTGGATGTAGAACGGCTTGATCTCCGAGGGCCAGTCGGTGATGAAGTAGTGCCCGCCGACGTCGTCGCCCAGCGCCGCCTCGGCCTCGGTCGAGAGGTCGTCGCCCCAGACGAGCTGCGCGTCGAGCTCGCCCGTCGCGTTGATCCGCTCGATCGCCTCCTCGTAGGTCAGGCGGGGGAACGCCTCGTCGGGCACCTCGAACGCCTCGGCCATGTCCAGCGCCTCCAGCTGTGGCTCGCAGTTCTCGGCGACCCCCCGGTAGGCCGCCCTGAGCGTCCCCTCGCAGACGTCCATCGCCTCGTGGTGGTCGACGAACGCCGACTC
>JBDGTB010000103.1:0-15825 GCA_042217235.1 Haloferacaceae archaeon
AGGCCGGCACCCCCCGCTCCCTCGACGAGATCTCCAACGTCTCCCGCGTCGAGAAAGACGAGATCGCCCGGACGTACCGCTACATCGTCCGCGAGCTCAACCTGGAGATCCAGCCCGCCGACCCCGAGAGCTACGTCCCGCGGTTCGCCTCGGACCTCGACCTCTCCGAGGAGGCCGAGCGCCGCGCTCGCGACCTGCTCAAGACCGCGAAAGAGCAGGGCGTCCACTCCGGCAAGTCGCCGGTGGGGCTCGCGGCGGCCGCGGTGTACGCCGCCTCGCTGCTCACCAACGAGAAGGTGACCCAGAGCGAGGTCAGCGAGGTCGCCAACATCTCCGAGGTCACCATCCGCAACCGGTACCACGAGCTGCTCGAGGCCGAGGAGCAGGTCCAGCTGCCGTAGCGCCCCCTCGATCACTTTTCGTCACGGTTCTCCGACCCGTTCCGCCGTCGGTCGCCGGTCGGGCCCGTCCCGCCCGTCGACCCCGTCCTCCCGGTCGCGTTCGACCCGCACGTCGGCCGGCAGGACGACCGTCCGCTCCCCGCCGCTGAGGTCGACGCGGATGGTCAGCTCCCCGACCACGTCGGTTGTCGGCACGGTGCGTCGCTGGTGGCCGTCCGCGATCACGATCCGGCCCACGGTCGATCACTCACGGGTGCGGTTGGCGCGTCATCGCCCCTAAGGGTTCGTCCGACCGATTCGGCACAAGCCGGGGGAGCACAAGACGTTTCCACGCCCCGGGCGAGCGCCGCGCATGGAGACGACGCGTCACTTCGTCGCGACCGTCTACCTGGTCAACGACGGCGCGACGGCGTTACACGAGCACGACCGGCTCGAAATTCGGCTGCCGCCCGGCGGCCACGTCGACCGGGGGGAGCTCCCCCACGAGGCGGCGCTCCGGGAGGCACGCGAGGAGACGGGACTCGAGCCGACGCTGCTGGCCGACGGGCGACGCGTCGCCTCGCCCACCGCTCGCTCCCGCGGCCGCGCCACCTCCTGCTGGAGGACATCAACGTCTGCGACGGCGACGTCGGCCACCAGCACGTCGACCACGTCTACTACGCGACTGTCGAGTCGCGCGAGATAGATCCCGGGCCGGGCGAACTCGGGCCGTCGGCGTGGGCGTGGTACGACCCCGACGCGCTCCGGGCGGCCGACCTCGACGACGACGTGCGCGAACTGGGGCTGGCGGCCATCGACGACGCTGCGCGGGGTCACGATCCCGACGCGGCGTCGACTGGCGGGAGTTAAGGGGATCCGTGCCGAGGGCCGACGCGTGTCGCTGACTACGCTGCTCGCCGGGGGACTGCTCGGCGTCCGGCACGCCGTCGAACCGGACCACCTCGCGGCCGTCGCGACCCTCGTCGACGACGAGGCCGAGCGGCCGGGGCTCGTCGGAACCTCGTGGGGCGTCGGCCACTCCCTGCCGGTCGTCGCCATCGGGCTCGTGCTCGTCGCGCTCGGCGTCCGGGTGCCCGAGCCGCTGTTCGGGGCCTTCGAACTGCTCGTCGGCCTCGTGCTCGTCGCGCTCGGAGGGGTCACGCTGCTCGACGTGGTCGGGGTGGAACGCCACGCACACGACGAGGGGGGCCACGGCCACCGCCACCTCCGTCTCGGGGACGCGCTCGTCGGCGTCTCCCACCGCCACGGGCGCGGCGGCGGGTTCCTCGTCGGCGTGCTCCACGGCGTGGCGGGGAGCGGCGTGCTCGTGGTCGCGATGGCCTCGGCCGCGCCGACGGTCGGCGCTGCCGTCGCCTTCCTCGGCGCCTTCGCCGTCCTCTCGACGGGCACGATGGGCGTCGTCGCCCACCTCTGGGGCGTCGCGCTCTCGGCGGGGCTCGCGCCCGTCCTCCGGGGCGCGGCCGGGGCGGGGAGCGTCGCGCTCGGCGCGTTACTGCTCGCCGGCGTCTGACGCCGCGACCGACTCGACGTACCGCCGGACGTGGTCGTCCATCCGGCGCTTGTACCCCGCCCGTCGCGCCAGCCGGTCGAGCTCGCGCGCGACGTAGGACCCGTACTGGGCGGCCTTCTTCCCCCTGTCCGCGAGGTCGCCGACGCGCTCCCGGGCGACGCGCCGGAGCGCCACCTTCCGCTCGTCGCCGTCGACGAGCAGGTCGGCCGGGAGCTCGAGCGCGGCCTCGACGACCGTATCGTGGAGATAGGGGAAGACGGGGTCGACGCCCGCGGCCCGGAGCGTCACGACGTCGCGCTCGAGGCCGTCGGGGAGGTCGCTGACGGTCTCGCGGACGGCCCCGCGCACGCTGTCGGCAGCGACGCGGTCGTCGAGCGCCGCCACCTTGGCGTACCCGCCGAACAGCTCGTCCGCGCCCTGCCCGAGCGCGAGGCGCTCGTGGCCGTCGGCGGCCGCGCGCTCCCCCACGAGGTGGAGGAGCGCCCCGATCGGGACGTCCATGGCGTTCGTCCGCCCGGTCGCGGCGACGGCCGCCCGGACCGCCCGCCGGAGGTCGTCGTGGTCCACCTCGACGACGCGGAGCTCGCGGTCGAGGCGCTCGGCGGCCTCGCGGGCGGCGGTCAGGTCGTGAGCGCCGGGGAACCCGACGACGTAGCAGGGACGGTCGAGCGCCGCGGCGAGGAGCGCCGAGTCCACGCCGCCCGACAGCGCGACGGCGTCGGCGTCGACCGCCCCGAGCCGGGCGTCGAGGGCGTTTCGAACGCCGTCGAGCGCGTCGACCGCGTCGTCCGGCGCCGGGTCGGGCAGCGACCACGCCCGCTCGCGGCCTTCGGGCGTCACGACGCCCCCCGGCGGCACCGGGCGCGGGTCGTCGAGCGGGCCGGGTGCGGTCGCCCACGCCGCCCCGTCGGTCGGGTCGGCCGCGGCGGCGTCGACGAAGAGGGGCTCGCGCCCGAGGACGTCCCGGACGAGGCCGACGCCGGGGAGCGGGCCCGCGAAGCCCGCCGTCCCGGGGAGGGGGTCGCCCGCGTCGTACGCCGCACGGACCGTGTCGGCGTCGGCGCCGCGCACGGGTCTCAGAACAGGTCGGCGAGCCGGCTGGCGAGCCGGCGTCGCGCGCCGCCCGCGGCCTGTCTGACGCTCACTCGCCACGGCGTGCGCGAGCCGGTAACGCTCGTTCGTCCCTCGCGGACGGCCCCGAGGACGGCCTCGACGGTCCGCTCGCTCGCGGCGACGTCCGTCACCGCCTGACCGACCATCTCGGCGATGTGAGCGTCGCTGCCGGCAGTCATCGGCAGGTCGCGCATCGCGGCGAACCGCCGGGCGCGGTAGTTGGCGATGCCGGTGAGCAGGCGCGAGTTGTACACCTCGATCGCGTCGGCGGTCGCGAGCGCGTCGCGGTCGACCCGGCTCGCGACGCCGTGCCGGGAGTTCTGGAACGGGTGGGGGACGACGGCGACGCCGCCCTGGGCGTGGATCCGGTCGAGCGTCTCCTCGAACGACAGCCCGGCCGGCACGAGTTCGGTGACGCCGAGCGCGAGCACGTGGCCGGCGGCGCTCGACACCTCCATCCCCGGAATGCCGAGCAGGCCGTACTCCTCGGCGCGCGCGGCGGCGTCCAGGCTCGCCTCGATGGCGTCGTGGTCGGTGACGGCGAGCCCGTCCAGCCCGACGTCCGCGGCCCGGGCGAGCAGCGCGTCGACCGGGTCGCGTCCGTCGTGGGAGAGCGCGGAGTGGGTGTGGAGCTCGACCGACAGCACGGGTCACGGTAGGCGGACCACGGAAAAAAGCCCCCCGGTCCGGCGGCGAAGCGTCGGCGGCGGCGTCGGGCCGGTCAGGCGGGGGTCACCGGCTGGCGCGACCGACCAGGTCCGGACCGATGACCGCGACCGTCAGGAGCGCAGCCACCAGGGCGCCGAGGCCGTACGCGCCGAGCATCGTCGGGCCGGTTCCGCTCTCGCCGAGTGCGTGGAGGACCTCCGGCGCGATGACGAGCACCCCGAAGGCGGCGATGGTCACGCCGAGCAGGCCCCAGAGACGTCCTTCGTCCATGGCCGACGGTAGCCGGACGTGCGAACAAAGACCTACCGGATTCGATCGTCGGTTCGCCGGGTGCGCGGGCCGGGGCGACGCCACGCACGGGGGCGACGGGCCGCGTCGGGTGCGCGGGCCGGGGCGCCGTCGGGCGCCGCCACCACACGATCGTGCACATGAAAAGGGATATACTGTCGCCGTCTAACCACGTGGGTGTGAGCCTGTCCGACGCCGATCGCGAGCGCGTCGTCGCCGAACTCGGTCGGGAGCCGACGCGCGCGGAGGCCGCGCTGTTCGAGAACCTCTGGAGCGAACACTGCGCCTACCGCTCCTCGCGGCCGCTCCTCACCGCGTTCGACTCCGAGGCCGAGTCGGTGGTCGTCGGCCCCGGCGACGACGCGGCCGTGGTCGCGCTCCCCGGGAGCGACGACGTCTGTGTCACCTTCGGGGTCGAGAGCCACAACCACCCCTCCTACGTCGACCCGTACGACGGCGCCGCGACCGGCGTCGGCGGGATCGTCCGCGACACCATGTCGATGGGGGCGTACCCGATCGCGCTCGCGGACGCGCTCTACTTCGGCTCGTTCGACCGCGAGCACTCGCGGTACCTGTTCGAGGGCGTCGTCGAGGGGATCGCCGACTACGGCAACGCCATCGGCGTGCCGACGGTCGCCGGCGGCGTCGAGTTCCACGACGGCTACGAGGGCAACCCGCTCGTCAACGTCGCCTGCGTGGGGCTGACGACCCGCGACCGCTACGTCACCGCGACCGCCGAGCGACCCGGCGACGCGCTCGTCCTCGTCGGGAACGCGACGGGCCGGGACGGCCTCGGGGGCGCCTCCTTCGCCAGCGAGGACCTCGCCGAGGACGCCGAGACCGAGGACCGCCCGGCCGTGCAGGTGGGCGACCCGTACGCCGAAAAGCGACTGATCGAGGCCAACGAGTCGCTGCTCGACGAGGACCTGCCGGTCGCGGCGCGGGACCTGGGCGCCGCGGGCCTGGGCGGTGCGACCTGCGAACTCGTCGCCAAGGGCGGCCTCGGCGCCCGGATCGACCTCGAACGGGTCCACCAGCGCGAACCGGGGATGAACGCCCTGGAGGTCCTGCTCGCGGAGTCCCAGGAGCGGATGTGCTACGAGGTGCGCCCCGGGGACGTCGACCGGGTCCGGGCGATCGCCGAGCGGTTCGACCTCGGCTGTTCGGTGATCGGCGAGGTGACCGACGGCGACTACGTCTGCCGGTTCGAGGGCGAGACGGTCGTCGAGGCGCCGGCGGCGTTCCTCGCCGACGGCGCGCCGACAAACGACCTCGACCGGGCCGAACCGCCGACGCCGGAACGCGACCTGCCCGACCCCGCACCCGACCTCGGGGCCGCGCTCGAGTCGGTCCTCGCCGACCCGTCGGCGGCGAGCAAGGAGTGGGTGTACCGCCAGTACGACCACGAGGTCGGCCTGCGGACGGCGGTCCGGCCCGGGGACGACGCCGCGGTGCTCGCGATAGACGAGGCGGACTGCGGGCTGGCGCTCTCGGCCGGCGCGAACCCCGCGTGGACGAGCGTCGCGCCCCGCGAGGGCGCCTACGCCGTCGCCGTCGAGAACGCGACGAACCTCGCGGCGGTCGGCGCGACGCCGCTCGCCGCCGTCGACTGCCTCAACGGCGGGAACCCCGAGAATCCGGACGTGTACGGCGCGTTCGCGGCCGCGGTCGACGGGCTCGCGGACGCCTGTCGGGACCTCGATGCGCCGGTCGTCGGCGGCAACGTCTCGCTGTACAACGACTCCGCCGCCGGGCCGGTCCCGCCGACGCCGACGGTCGCGATGGTGGGCACCTCGCCCGAGGCGACCGCGCCCGGTGCCGCCGTCGCCGGCGAGGGGGACCTGCTCGTGGTCGGGCGCGGGCGCGGCGACCTGGGCGGGTCGACGTACCTCGCGAACGCCGGCGGGAGCGACCGCTTCCCGGCGCCGCCCGCGGAGCCCCGGGCGCTCGTCGACGCGCTGGCGGCGGTCGCGCGCCGGGCGGACACGCGCGCGGTCCACGACGTGAGCCGCGGCGGGCTCGCGGTGGCGCTCGCCGAGATGGTGACCGACGGCGCCGGCGTCGCGGCCGACCTCGACGACCGGACGGCGCTGTTCGACGAGACGGTCGGCCGCGCGGTCGTCGAGACGACCGACCCGGACGCCGTCCGGGCGGCGTTCGACGGCGTCGCCCCCGTCCGCCGCGTCGGGCGCGCGACCGACGACGGGCGGCTGGACCTGACGGTCGACGGTCGGAACCTGTCGTACCCCGTGGACAGTATCGCCGGGCTGCGTGACGTGCTCGCGCGGGAACTGGACTGACGTCAGGCGAGCGCGAGCGGCAGGGCGAACGTCACCGCGAGGCCGACGAGGCACACGAGGACGCCGATCCCGACCTCGCTCGCCCCGAACGACTGCATCGGCGACGTGACGCGTCCCTCCGCCGTCTCGCTCCCGTGGTCGTGGTCGTCCATGTCCGCCGGTCGGCGTGCCGTCCACTAAAAGCCGACTATCGGCCGTCACCCCGCGGTCGCGCTCGGGGGCGCGGGGACCCGGGGGTCGGGCGGCGGGCGACGACGGCTCTCCCGGTCGCCGCCCTGCTCCCGCGTCGCGCTCCACGGATCGGTCCCGTCGTGGCCGCTCGCGGTCCGGTCGCAGGGTAATCTCGGCTTACTCGATCGGTTCGCCGACCATAACCAGTCAGAACGCATATTTATCTCGACCGCCAGGCGTGAAACGATGGTCGCCTGGATGGGGGGGTTGCTGGTGCTTTTCGTCGTCTCGCAGTCGCTTTACTTCCTCGTCAACGTGCTCGACGTGCTCCTGGTCCTGCCGCGTGGCGTCAACCGGGTCGAGGAGCGGCCGTCGTCCCGAAAGCGGCCGGTACACGTCCTGATACCCGTCTACGAGGAGCCGCGGGCGCTCCTGGAGGAGACGATCGAACGGGTCTACGAGAGCGACTACCCGGACGACATGATCACCGTCCACGTGATCTACGAGCGCGACGACGAGACGACGACGGCGTTCGTCGACGACTTCGTCCACGAGTCCATCTTCCGCGGGTGGACGGTCCGGAAGGTCGCCGTCGACCGGTCGGTGCTCGCCGGGCACGTCACGGGGACCAACTACCAGTGGTACACCGACCCCGAGGAGGTCCCCCGGACGAAGGCCGCGGCGCTCACGTACACCTTCCTCACCCAGTCGTTCGCCCCGGACGACGTGATCACGGTCCTCGACGTCGACACGCTCGTCCCGGCCGACCTGTTCGAGCTCGCGGTCTCGGGGCTCGAAACGTACGACGTGGTGCAGGCGAAACAGACCGTCCGGAACGTCGAGGACGGCGTCCTCCCGCTCCTGGAGTCGATGGGCATCACCGCCTGGGTCGACATCGTCTTCCCGAAGCTCAGCAAGGGGCCCTACCAGCTGCTCGGGAAGGGGTACTTCCTGGAGGCCCGGACGCTCTACGACCTCGACGCCTGGGAGATCGAGGAGATCACCGAGGACATGGCGCTCGGCTTCACCGCCTACCGGCAGGGGTACGACCTCGGCGTGGTCGACCGCTACGTCCGGGACCTCTGCCCGAGCGACTTCGGCGACTGGCGCCGACAGAAGGAGCGCTGGGTGTCCGGCCCCTACCGCTACTGGCTCGTCGAGGGGCTCGACCGCCTCGACTACCTCCGGCTGTGGACGTTCACCTTCGGCTACCAGCTCCGGTCGGTGACCCACGTCGTCGGCGTTCCGGCCGGACTGGCGGTGCTGGCGCTCGCGCTCGCCGGCGCGGGCATCCCCTTCACGCTCCCGCTCGCGGTCGTCACCGGTGCGAACCTCGTCTACTGGGTCGCGTACACGGCCCTCTCCTACCGGGCGACGGAGGCGGCCGTCCCGTTCCGGAGCCGGGCCCGGAAGGCCGGCTACTACCTCCTCTCGAACCCGCTCACGCAGGTCGCGTACAACGCCCTCTGGACGATCCCCATCGCCGTGACCGCGTTCCGGGTGGTCCGCGGCGAGATGCCCTCGTTCACCGTGACGCCCAAGCGGGCGCCGGCGGAGAGCGACCCGACCACGGACTGACCGCCGGCAACGGCCGGGTGGCCCCCCGTCGTCGCCGCGGTCCGACCGCTTTTATCCCGCGGCCGACGTACCTCCGGACGGTAATGGGCCTGACCAAGCGGATCATCCCCTGCATCGACGTCGACCTCGACGAGGACGGCGAGGCGGCGGTCTACACGGGGGTCAACTTCGAGGACCTGAAGTACACCGGGGACCCGGTCGAGATGGCGCGCCGGTACAACGAGGCGGGCGCCGACGAGTTCGTCTTCCTCGACATCACGGCGTCGGCGGAGGGGCGCGAGACGATGCTCGACGTGGTCTCGCGGGTGGCCGACGAGATCTTCATCCCCCTGACCGTCGGCGGCGGGATCCGGACGACCGAGGACGTCCGCGAGACGCTCCGGGCCGGCGCGGACAAGGTGTCGATAAACACCGGCGCCCTGGAGCGGCCCACGCTCGTCGACGAGGGGGCCGCGGCCTTCGGCTCCCAGTGTATCGTCATCAGCGTCGACGCCCGCCGCCGCTTCGACGAGGCGGGCGAGCACTACGAGCGGGTCGACGGCGAGTCCTGCTGGTTCGAGTGTACAGTCAAGGGCGGCCGCGAGGGCACCGGCGTCGACGTCGTCGAGTGGGCCCGGGAGGCCGCCGAGCGGGGCGCCGGCGAGCTGTTCGTCAACTCCATCGACGCCGACGGGACGAAGGACGGCTACGACATCCCGCTGACCCGCGCGGTGACCGGGAACGTCTCGACGCCGGTCATCGCCTCGTCGGGCTGTGGCGGTCCGGAGGACGCCTACGAGGTGTTCACCGAGGCGGACGCGGACGCCGCGCTGGCGGCGTCGATCTTCCACTTCGACGAGTACAGCATCCGCGAGGTCAAAGAGTACCTCGACGAGCGGGACGTCCCGGTGCGGCTCTGAGTCAGGCCTCGGCCGCGTCGCGGACGGCGTCGGCGAACGACTCCGTCGTCCGCTGGACGCTGGCGGCGGCCTCGCCGACGGCGTCGAGCGGGTCCACGCCTGGCTCGGTTTTCACCGACAGCACCGGATCGGTCTGTCCGCCGGACTGCTCGGGGTTCATGTCGTAGGTGGCGGCCGCGACCCCGTCGGTCTCCAGCAGCGCGCCCTTCAGGACGTTCATGAACGTGTGGTCCTCGCCGGCGACCTCCAGGCGGAGTTCCTCCTCGCTCTTGCCGATGACCCGCAGTTCCATGCCTCGGGGTACAGCGGCGCGCCGTTTCAGTATTTCGTGTTTCGTGCCCGCGCTCGTCGCTCCGGCCGTCCGTGTCGCGCCCTCCCGATCCGCCGTCGGTCGCGGCACCCGTGGCCGTCCCCGAACGCGTCGGGGCGACCGGCCGCGCCCGAAGCCACCGACGAGCGCGGCGGCCGTCCCCGCGATCCGGAGCCACCGAACGGCGCGCGCGACCGCCGGCCGCGCGCGCCAGGCGTTCGATGCCGTCGTGTCGACAAAAATGCGCTGACGCCGTCAAAAATAGCCACGATCCTCGATGAGAGAGAACGCACGGTGGGAGCTACGACATCAAACCGATCGAACGGCCGATACGGCGCCGCCAGGGCGGCGTCACCTGACCAGATACGGGTCGTCGCCGGGGAGAAACCGGCCGAGGTCGCTCTCGCGGCGGTAGTCGGTCCGCTGCAGTTCGACGAGGGCGTCGACGAGCCGCCGGTCGTCGCCGTCGTCCCAGGTCGCGGGGTCGCGGATCGGCACGACCAGCCAGCCGCTCCCCACGATCTCCGTCGCGTGGAGCGCCGCCACGTCGACCGGCGTGTCGCGGGCGCGGGCGGTGTACTGCTCCAGCACGTGTCGCGTCGCCCGTTCGCCGACCGGGAGGATGACGTGGGCGGCGATGGCCCGGAGCTCGGCGTCGAAAAACCGCTCCATGTCGGCGTACTCCGCGTCGGTCGGGTCGCCGTCCGCGGGGACGCACATGTGGAGATACGAGAGGAACGTCCGGTCGACCCCGGGTTCGTCCCCGACCGACGTCAGGAGCCCGCCGTCCCGGAGCGCGCGCTGGAGACGTTCGGCTGCCGGCGTGCCCGTGAAGGGGACGCCCGTCTCGACCCCCCCGTGTCGCCCCGGGTGGTCGCCGACCACGTGGAAGTGGGCGTTGGCGTCCCCGTACCCGGGCACGAAACGGTCGCAGGGGGGCTGCATGTCGAACGGGTTGCTGGTCCGGTCGGTGACGTTCCGCACGGGGTCCGGGAGGCCGAGCGCGGGGATAAAAGTTCCAGGTGCGCGGGCGCCCCGACGGGTCTCAGAGCTCGACGCCGGAGGGGATGAGGCTCTCGCCCCGCAGGAGGTTCCCGTCGGGGTCGTAGACGAGGAACGTCCGCTTGTCGTAGCTGACGACGCGCTCGCCGTCGATGCTGATGTGCACGCGGTACTCGCCCTCCTCGTCGCCGTCGGCGCCGTACTCGCGGGCCGCCCGGATGAACTGCAGGACGTCGTCGGCGTCCTGGTTGAGCTCGAGCACGAAGTCACCGGTGAGGCGGTTGGTGACCGCGACCACGCCCGAGGCCCCCTCGGCGTCGATGTCGTCGTGCAGTCGGTACGCGACGTCGGTCTCGCTGGCCTCGAGCAGCTCGCCGTCGTGCCCCGTCAGCCGCTCCCGTAGCATCTCCTCCGGACCGTGGAAGTCGATGTGGACGGTCGGCTGACTGGGCGACGCCCCGGCCTCGACCCAGTCGACGTTCTCCACTTCCAACTCGAAGTAGTCTCGCCGCATTCCCTGCCGAACGGTTGGGGGCGACGGAGTATGAACGTAACGCCCCGCCGCGCGGCGCGCTCCGGTCCCGCCCGTTGGGTGCGCGCGAAGCGCTCGCGACGCCGGCCGGCGCCCCGGCTCGTCCGGCGCCACACCGTTCGGTGCGCTTTTGTCGGCGGGGGGCGGGTCGTTGGCACATGGACGTGTGGGTCAGGTCGGAGTACGCCGGCGAACTGGCCGTGCTGTCGGCGTGGCTGACGGCGCTGCTCCCCTGGAGCGTGAGCTACGTGCCGTCGGTCGCCGGCGGGAGCATCCTCGACGTGCGCTTTCCCCTCCTGCAGGTCCGATACACGTTCGGCCTGCCGCTCGCCCGGGCGATGACGGTCCGCGACCCGGTCTCGGGCTTTCTCGTCACCGGGAACACGCCCGCCCAGGTCGCCTACGCCGCGTGGGTCGCCGGCGCCGCCGTCGCCGCGGTCGCGGTCCTCCTCTCGGTCGTCTACTACGCACGCCAGGCGCGCGTCGAGGCCGCGCCCGTCGACCCCGTCCGGACGATGGGCGTGCTCCTCCTCCTCGTCGGCGGCACGCTCGGGGCGGCGACGGCCCTCTTCGTCGTCCGGTTCCCCGGGTTCACCGTGCCCGTCGGTGCCCTGTTCGCCCTCCTGTTCGGCGGCGTCCTCCTCGTCGTCGAGCGGGCCGACGTGGCCGACGGATCGCCAGCCGAGGCGGACCCGAGCGGTGACTGAGGTTTTAAGTCCGACCCACCGCAACCGGAGGTATCGCGCCGGCATGTCAGGGGACTCCAGACGCGGACCGGGCGGGTTGCGCCGCCGGCTCGCCCGGGCCGTGGCGGTGCTTCGCGGGTCGACCCTCGACGTGGGGCCGTACCGACCGGGGGACCACGACCCCCTCGCCAGCTTCGACCCGCCCGCGTCACAGGACGTCGTCGACGAGTACTGGCTGAACGCGCCGTACGCCTACGCCGTCGTCGCGTTCGACACCGAGGAGAACGAACACCGGTACCACGTCGTCGAGCCGACGCTCGACGCGTTCGCGGCGGAGCTGCTGGAGCGCGTGGTCGAGGACGTCCGCGACCCGCTGCTCTACCGCACCGAGGACGACCCGACCGACGAGGCGGTGCTCGAGGAGGAGCTGACGACCCTCCTCGAACAGTACGCCGTCGACGTCGACGCCGAGACCTACCACGCACTCGCCTACTACCTGCTCCGGGACTTCCGGGGGTACGGCAAGGTCGACCCGCTCCTCGCCGACCCCCACATCGAGGACATCTCGTGTGACGGCTACGACCTCCCCATCTTCGTCTACCACGACGAGTACACCGACGTCCGGACGAACGTCTCCTTCGGGCGCGAGGAGCTCGACAACTACGTGATCAAGCTGGCCCAGCGCGCCGGGCGACACGTGAGCATCGGCGACCCGGTGGTCGGGACGACGCTCCCCAACGGCTCGCGCGCCGAGCTGGCGCTCGGGGAGGAGGTCACGCCACGCGGGTCGGCGTTCACCCTGCGGCTGTACGCCGAGGACCCGTTCACGCCGGTGGACCTGGTCGACAACGGCACGTTCAGCGTCGAGCAGATGGCCTACCTCTGGCTGTGCATCGAGCACAACAAGTCGCTGATCTTCGCCGGCGGGACGGCGTCCGGCAAGACCACGTCGATGAACGCCGTCTCGATGTTCATCCCCCCGCGCGCGAAGGTGCTGTCCATCGAGGACACCCGCGAACTCTCCCTGTACCACGACAACTGGCTGTCGAGCGTGACCCGCGAGCGGCTCGACGAGGGGTCGGACATCGACATGTACGACCTGTTGCGCTCGGCGCTGCGCCACCGCCCCGAGTTCATCCTCGTCGGCGAGGTGCGCGGCGACGAGGCCGTCACCCTCTTCCAGGCGATGAACACCGGCCACACGACGTTCTCGACGATGCACGCCGACTCCGTCGAGACCGTCATCAACCGGCTGGAGAACGAGCCGATCAACGTGCCCCGGGCGATGGTGCAGTCGCTCGACCTCCTCCTGGTCCAGACGCTCACCCGCTTCGAGGGCGAGCGCGTCCGGCGGTCGAAGACGGTCGGGGAGATCGGCGGCATCGACCAGCGGACTGGCGACCTCGACTACTCGACGGCGTTCTCGTGGGACCCGGCCGCCGACGAGTTCGACCGCGGGGACAGCGGGCTGCTCGACGAGATCCAGGAGGAACGGGGCTGGAGCCGGTCGGAGCTGCTCACGGAGTTTCGCCGGCGCGAGCGCTTCCTCGCGCTCCTGCAGCGACGGGGGACGACCGACTACCGCCGCTTCACCGCCCTCGTCAACGAGTACTACGCCGACGGCGACCGCGTGATGGAGCGCCTCGAGCGCGAGGTCGACGCCGACGTCCGTGAGGACATCGACGCCGGCGTTGTCGGCGTCGACGAGCGCTGAGATGTTGCCGTCCGCCCTCCCGCTCGCGCTCGCCGTCGTCCTTCTCGCTCCGCTCGCGCTCGCGCGAGTGAACCGGCGGACGGACCTCCTTCTCACCCGGGTCGCGGTGGTGCTGTTCGGGCGATACGTCGCGAACCGGAGCGACCGCCGCCCCGGACAGGTCGACGCGCTCAGAGCCGCTCGCGCCCGGACGACCCACCGGGTGTACGCCGCCCGGACGCTCCTTCTCGCGGCGCTCTGGGGGGTCGCGGGGAGCGCCCTCGGCGTCTACCTCGCCGCCGGCCTCCTCGCCCTGTTCCGGGTGTCGGCCGGGACGCTCCGGGGGCTGTTGCCCGGACCGCTGGACTTCCTCGCGAACGTCGCGCGGGTCCCGGCGCTCACGACGCCCGAGGTCCTCGGGCTCCTCCTCGCCTCCACCGCGACCGTCGGCGCCGGCGCGGCCGCGCTCACCCACTGGCTCCGGTGGGCGGTGCTCCGTGCCCGGGCGCGCTCCCGCTCGACGTCGATCGACGCGACGCTCCCGCGGACCGTGGCGTTCGTCTACGCGCTCTCGCGCAGCGGGATGGCGTTCCCGGCGGTGCTCGACACCCTGACTCGCAACGAGGCGGTGTACGGCGAGGCGGCCCGCGAGCTCGGCATCGCCGTCCGCGAGATGAACGCGTTCGGGACCGACGTCGTCACGGCCCTCCAGCGAACGGCGGACACGACCCCGAGCGACAACCTCGACGAGTTCGGCGACAACCTCGCGAGCGTGCTCGCCTCCGGCCGGTCGCTCCCGGAGTTCCTGCGCGACCAGTACGAGCGCTACCAGACGGAGGCCCGCGCCCAGCAGGAGCAGTATCTCGACCTGCTCGCGACCTTCGCCGAGGTGTACGTCACGGCGCTGGTCGCCGGCCCGCTCTTCCTCGTCACCATCCTCGTCGTGATCGGGCTGGTGCTCCGGGACACGCTCCCCGTCGTCCGCTTCATCGGCTACGTGGGACTGCCGCTCGCCACCGCCGGCTTCGTGGTCTACATCGACAGCATGACCGAGACGCTCCCCGACCGGCGGGCGGCCGGCGGCGTCGACGGCCGCGACGAGGTGACCGACCCCCGCCGGTCGACGCGCCGGTCGACGGCCGGGGCCGCGACCGACGGCGGCACCGCGACCGAAGCGAGCGGGGCGGCGCTGGGCGCCCGCGAGCGCGAGAACCTCGCCCGCGTCGCCGTCCACGACCGGATCGCCCGGCTCCGCCGCTGGGTCGACGACCCGTTCGGGACGGTCCTGAGCGACCCCGCGACGACGCTCGTCGCGACGGTCCCCCTGGCCGTCGTCTGGGTCCTCGCGCGGACGGGCCCCGTCCCGACCGGGTACGAGGCGGTCCGCGTGGTCGACGCGCCGCTGGTGGAGGCGACGGTGTTCGTGCTGGTCGGCTACGCCGCCGTCTACGAGCACCGGAAGCGCGAGGCCGCGGCGCTGGAGCGGTCGGTGCCGGACTTCCTCGACCGGATGGCGAGCGTCAACGAGGCGGGCATGACGGTCGTCGAGAGCCTCGACCGGGTCAACCGCGGCGACCTGGGCGCGCTCGGCGAGGAGGTCGACCGGACGTGGCGCGACGTCCGGTGGGGCGCCGACGCGCGGACGGCGCTGCACCGCCTGGAGCGTCGCACCCGGAGCGTGGCGGTCTCGCAGGCGGTCACGCTCGTCACCAACGCCATGCACGCCAGCGGCGACCTCGCGCCCGTCCTCCGGATCGCCGCCGACGAGGCGGCCGAGAGCCAGCGGCTCCGCCGCGAGCGGCGCCAGGAGATGCTCACCTACCTGCTGGTCATCTACCTCTCCTTTCTGGTCTTTCTCGCCATCGTCGTCGCGCTCACCGTCTCGTTCATCCCCGCCATCGAAGAGGCGAGCGCCGCCGGCGCCGGTCCCGCCGGGGCGACCGGCCGCATCTTCGGGGGGATCAGCGACGTGAACACCGCGGCCTACCGCCTCCTGTTTTTCCACCTCGCCGTGGTCCAGGGCGCCTGCTCGGGCGTCGTCGCCGGTCAGCTCGGGGAGGGGAGCGTCCGCGACGGGGTGAAACACGCCGCCGTCCTGCTCGGCGTCGCCTACGTCGTCTTCCTGTTCGTCTAGCCCACGATGACCGACCTCCCGCCCCCGGACGCCTACGACCGCATCGCCGACCACTTCGCCGCCACGCGCGAGCGGCCCTGGCCGGAGGTCGAGTCGTTCGTCGCCGACCGGGCGCGCACGGCGGTCGAGGACGCGAGCGGTGCGGACGAGGGCGCCGTCGCGCTCGACGTCGGCTGTGGCAACGGGCGCCACGCCGCCCTGCTCGCCCCGGTCGCGGACCGCGTCGTCGGCCTCGACGCCAGCACGGCGCTGCTCGACGTGGCCCGGCGCCGGGCGGCCGACCGGGGGTACCCGCTCGACCCCGTCTGCGGCGACGCCGCCGCCCTCCCGCTGGCCGACGACGCCGTCGCGGTGGCGCTGTACGTCGCCACGGTCCATCACCTCCGCCCGCGGGCGCGCCGCGTCGCGAGCCTCGACGAGCTCGGGCGCGTGCTCGCGCCGGGCGGTGTCGCCCTCGTGTCGGCCTGGAGCGTCGCGCACGACCGGTTCGACGCCGACGCCGGCTTCGACACGACCGTCGACTGGACCCTGCCGGACGG
>JBDGTB010000105.1:0-2500 GCA_042217235.1 Haloferacaceae archaeon
CGAAGGGCATGTTCTCGTGGACGCGCTCCTTGTCCACGATGACGCCCTCGACGAGCTCCGAGTTGTCGATGGAGCCGCCGACGACCTTCTCGACGGAGACGTTGTCCGTGTCGATGCCGTCCTCGTCGCGCACGGAGAGGACGGCGTCGACGACGAGTTCGGCGAGGTCGTCCTTGGCGCTCTCGGCGCCCTTGCCCGTCATCGCCGTCGCGGCGATCTTGACGAGCGTGTCGCGGTCCTCGGCGGTCACGTCGATCGCGGCGTCCTCGAGGACCTCCTTGGCCTTCTCGGCGGCCTGGCGGTACCCCTGGGCGAGCGTCGTCGGGTGGATGTCCTGGTCGATGAGCTCCTCGGCCTCGTCGAGCAGCTCACCGGCGATGACCACGGCCGTCGTGGTGCCGTCGCCGACCTCGTCCTCCTGGGTCTCGGACACCTCGACGATCATGTTCGCCGCGGGGTGGTCGATGTCCATCTCCTTGAGGATGGTCACGCCGTCGTTCGTGACGACGACGTCGCCCGTCGAGTCGACGAGCATCTTGTCCATCCCTTTCGGGCCGAGCGTCGTCCGCACGGCCTCCGCCACGGCCTTGCCGGCCGTGATGTTCATCGACTGGGCGTCCTTGCCCTGAGTCCGCTGGGAGTCCTCGCCGAGAATGATCATCGGCTGGCCCTGCATTCGCTGAGACATGTTCGGACGAGGATTGCAAACGGTTCTATAAAAATGTACCGGAACGGGCGCCCCCGAGGGAGGCGTGAGCGGGGTTCCCGGCGCGTGACAACGCTTGTCGGGACGAGATTTATATACCCGCCTTCGCGCGGTCGGGCGACCGGCGGGGCGGTCGGCGGACCCGGGAGGAGCCGCTCCCCCGGGGAACCGACAGCGTTTAGTGAACAACTCGCTTCCTCCCTGGTGCGAGCAGTCCCATGGGGTAGCGGCCAATCCTGAAGCCTTCTGGGGGCTTCGACCCAGGTTCGAATCCTGGTGGGACTACTTCCTCCGACGGCCGACCCGGTAGCGGCGTGTCCGAACGGCGTCAGTCCCGACCCACGTGTCCGACGGGGAGGAGAGCCGATCTCTCGGTCGCGCCGCCGACCGGACGCGTCGGAGGTCGGCCCGGTGACGCCCGCTCGCCCCCGCCCTCAGTCGTCGCCGACGACGCTCTCCTCGGTCGCGGCACACCGGTTGGGTCCGAGTTCGAGCTCGTCGGCCTCGTCCTCGCTTTCGAGCTCGCGTTTGCCCTCGTTCGTGGCGATGACCTCCTCGTAGTTCGGCGGCTTCTCGGGGATGTTCTCGAAGGCGGCCCGGACGTACTCCTCGCGGTCCATCCGGACCATCTCGTTGTGGGTCCGGATGTGCCCGATCGTCGACTGCATCGGCAGCCCCGGCGTGACGCCGACGTACTCGCCCTCGTCGGTGACGTTGAAGTGGGCCGGCAGGACCTTCACGGTGTCCGGCTCGGCCATCAGCTTCTGGAGGGTGTCGTAGAGCACCGCCGAGGCGTCCTCGGCGTCGCCGCCCTCGAACTGGAGCTCCGTCCGGCCGACCGACTCGACGAAGAGGGTGTCGCCGGTCATGAGCGCCTCGTCCTCGACGAGCCAGCTCGTCGACCCCGTGGTGTGGCCGGGGGTGTGGACGCCCTTGATCGTGACCTCGCCGATCTCGACGGTGTCGTTCGGCTCGACGGGGTCGTACTCGAACTGGGGGTCCCGCGTCCCGATCTCGCTCCCCAGGTAGTAGGGCACGTCCAGCTCGTCCCGCAGGCGCTTGCCGCCCGTCATCAGGTGGTCCGCGTGGATGTGCGTCTCGAAGACGGCCGTCACGTCGAAGCCGTGGTCACGGGCGGCTTCGAGGAACTGCTGGGTGTGTCGCGACGGGTCGATCAGCGCGCCCTCCCCCGTGCGCTTGCAGCCGACGACGTAGCCGAGACAGCCCTTCGCACGCCGCTGGAGCTGGAGGATCTCGATGTCGTCGTCGCGCGTGGCGATCGGCACCACGTCGTAGACGCGGCTCCAGGCCTCCATCCCCCCCTCGACGGACGCGACGTTCTCGTAGCCGCGGTCCTCGAGCCACTCCCCGAACGCCTGGGAGGCGTTGCCGACGGCGCAGATCGTGACGATCTCCGTGTCCTCGTCGAGGTCGTCACGGTACGCGTCGAAGTCGCCGCGAAGCTCGTCGTTCGAGGACGAGTACTCCACGTTCTCGGCGCCCGCGACGTGCCAGCCCTCGTAGTCCTCGGGGTTCCGGTTGTCGAAGAGGACGAACTCCTCGTCCCGGTCGATCTTCTCTTTGAGCTCGTCCGCCGTGATGGAGTCCACCATAGTGTCGCGTACGTTGGCCGCGCTCGCTGATGAACACTTCGTCGGGGCAACGTCGTTGCCACCGACGGGCGAGCGTCACGAGAATCGGAAATTGTTGCCTGCGACGCGCGACGACAGGGGGGACGGTCCCGGCGGCCGGTCGGCGACGTCCGCACGGGGTCGCGGTCTCACCGCGCGCCCA
>JBDGTB010000105.1:2600-15823 GCA_042217235.1 Haloferacaceae archaeon
GTCGCCGGAGGAACTCGGCGGGGCTCACCGCGCGCCCAGTCGCCGGAGGAACTCGGCGGGGCTCACCGCGCGCCCAGTCGCCGGAGGAACTCGACGACCCGCCCCATCCCGCGCCTGACGTTCCGTTCCCGGAGCGCGCCGATCAGGCCCAGGATCCCGACCTCCTGTGGGGGCTCCTCGGTGAACGCGTCGATCCCCTCGTCGAGCGTCTCGAGGAGCTCGGGGTCGCCGAGGCGGTGGGTGAACCCCAGCAGTCGCCCGAGGCTCCGCCCGAGCTCGTAGGGCTCGACGTCGGCGTCCTCCGTGGCGTCGGCGAACCCCGCGGTGACCAGCCGGAGCTGCCGGATCGTCGGCCGCACGTCGTCGGCGGCGTCTCCGAGCTCCGGGGCGAGGTCCTCGGCCAGCCCCCGCACCGCGTCCAGCAGGTCGAGCATCTCCGCGAGGGCGTCGGCGTTCTCGCCGACCCGCTCGACGAGGACGAGCGTCTCCTCGCTCTCGACGGCCGTCCGGAGGCGCCGGAGGACGTCCCGGTTCTCCCGGACGGCACGGCGGAGCTCGGGGCCGAGGTCCTCGACCAGCCCCTCCGTCGCCTCCAGCAGCGCGAGCAGCTCCGTCAGCTCCTCGGCGTGCTCGCCGAGCTGTTCGAGGAGGACGAGCGTCTCCTCGCGTTCGACGGCCATCCTGACCTCGCGGAGCGGCTCGCGGTTCTCCCGGACGGCCGTCCGCAGTTCGGGCGCGAGGTCCTCGGCGGTCCCCCGCAGTGCGGTCAGCAGCGCCAGCAGTTCGCGCAGTTCGTCGGCGTTCTCGTCGAGCGTCGCGGCGAGTTCGGCCACCGCCTCCTCGTCGACGGCCTCCCCGGTCGCGCCGCCTGGGTCTGAGCTACTCATCGTTCACATCGGGAGCGGGTCGTACCCGCGCATCCAGAGGTTCCAGTACACCGAGGGGAGGACGTTGACGTCCAGGATCCAGTTGGATCGACTCTCCACGGGCGCGGAGATGCTCTCCTCGTAGTCGAACTCCGCGACCATCGCCTTGCCCTTCTCGGTCAGCAGCGGACAGGCCGCGTAGCCGTCGTACGCCGGGTCGGGCGCCAGCCCGTCCATCGCGCGGACGACGTTCTCGGCCACGACGTGGGACTCCTTGCGCGCGGCCGCCGCGGTCTTGGAGTGGGGCGCGTTCTCGCAGTCGCCCAGCGCGAAGACGTTGTCGTACGCGTCGTGCTGGAGGGTGTACTGGTCGATGGTGACGTACTCGCCCCCGTGCTCCTCGTCGCCCTCGGTCAGGGGCGAGTTCTCCGTGATCGCTTCCTGCCCGTACTGGGGGGAGACGGGCGCGTAGAGGTCGTACTCGATCTGGCCGTCGGTCGTGTGGATGACCTGGCCGTCGGGGTCGACCTCCTCGACGGCGGTGTGTGCCCGGAACTCGATGTCGCGCTCGTCCCAGATCTCGTAGAGCTTGTCGCGGTAGGGCTGGACGCCGAAGTGGTGCTCGGCGTCCCGGGTCATGACGAACTCGGCGTCGTCCCGGAACCCCTGCCGTCGGGCGTAGTCCTCCGCGAGCATCGTCATCTTCAGCGGCGCGCCCGGACACTTGATCGGCGTGTTCGGCAGCGAGACGACGAACGTGCCGCCGTCGAAGTTCCGGAGCCCCTCCCGCATGTCGAGGGCCGCCTCGTAGTGGTAGAACGGGTACACCGCGTCGGTCTCCTCCCAGCCCTCCACCATCCCGGGAGTCGTCTCGGGCGCGAGCCGGTGGCCCGTCGCGACCACCAGGTAGTCGTAGTCCAGGTCCTCGGACTCGTCGAGGTGGACCACCTGGTCGTCGGGGTCGACCCCCGCCACCGCGTCGTGGACGAACTCGACGTCGCTCCGGACCAGGTCGCGGACGTCCCGCGACTGGTCCGGCTCGAGGTAGCCGAACGGTACGAGGTAGAACGACGGCTGGTAGAAGTGGTCGACGCTCTTGTCCACGAGGGTGATCGTCGCCTCGCTGTCGAGCTTGCGGCTCAGGATGTTCGCGGTCATGGCGCCGCCGGACCCGGCGCCGAGAATAGCTATGTGTGTCATCCCCACTCGACGTATCGGGGATCCGCCGAACAAGGTGACTGATAGCGGAAAATACGGATGGACGCCTCGCCGACTGCCGGAAGGGCGCAATGATTTCTGATATTTTCGTTACTGTTTCGTCGCGACCGACGGCGTGGGAGGCGACGGCGAACGCGGGCAGGGGGCGGCGCCGGCCGGGTCAGTTCGTCTCGATCGGGGCGTCCACGAGGTTCGCCCACTCGGTCCAGGAGCCGTCGTAGTTCCGTGCCTCCGGGAACCCGAGCAGTTCCGAGAGGACGAACCAGACGAGCGCCGACCGGGCGCCGACGCCGCAGTAGACGATGACCTCCCGGTCGGTCGTGACGCCGGCGTCGGCGAAGGTCTCCTCGAGTTCGTCCGCGGGCGCGAACCGTCGGTCGTCGGCGAACACGGTGTCCCAGGGGACGTTGGTGGCTCCCGGGATGTGGCCCGGGTTGTTCGTGAGCGCCGCCAGGTCCCCGCCCTCGACCCGCTCGCCGCGGTGTTCGGACGGGCTCCGCACGTCGAGCAGGGCGGTGTCCCGGGAGAGCGCGCGGCTGACGTCGTCGCGGTGGGCCCGCACGAACTCGAACTCGCCGCGGACGTCGTACTCCACCGGGGTGAACGACGCCGGCGTGTCCGTCGTCGGGTTCCCCCCGCCGAGCCAGCGGTCGAGGCCGCCGTCAAGCAGTCGCTGCTCCGCGTGGCCGTAGTAGGCGAGGATCCAGTACGCGTAGGCGGCACAGTAGCTCCGCCCGTCGTCGTAGAGGACGAGCTGTGTGTCCTCGGTCACGCCGCGGTCGCCGAGGACCTCCTCGACCTCCGACTGGGTGGGGAGCCGCTGTCGGCTGGGGTCGAACAGGTCCGACTCCGTCCCCACCACGGCCGACCCCGGGACGAGCGCGTCCGCGGTGCCGTCCGCCGCGACGTAGAGGAGCCGGGTGGCGGGGTCGTCCTCCCGGAACGACGGGAGGTGCTCGCGCACCCACTCGGCGTCGACGAGGGCGTTGCCCGCGTGTGACCCCCCGCTCCGGTCCCCGGCGAGCGTGTAACAGGTCTGCCTGGCGTCGTACAGCGCCGACCGGGACTCGACGAGGTCGGCCTCCTCCAGGTTCGTGATCGCGTAGCGGAGCGTCCGCGAGGAGAGCCGGGTCTCCTCCCGCAGCCGCTGGTGGGAGAGACGACCGTTGTACTCGAGCACCTTGTAGACGAGCTTGGCGCTCGGCGGGAGGTCGGACAGCGCCCGCTCGATCCAGTCGTCGGCCATGGCTCCGGTCGGCAGCCGGGTACGTTCCACAGGGGGTTAACAGTGTCTCCGCTCCGCGGGCCGCTGCGGCGGCGCGCAGTCACGCGAATCCGTCGCCCCGAAGCGCGCACGTCCGGCGGCCTACTCCAGCGGGAGTTCGAGCCCGCTCGCCCCCCGCTCGACGCGCAGCCGCGTCGTCCCCTCGTACTGGCGACGGGCGGCCGCGGCCGTGAACGCGTCGACGCTCTCGCTCACCTGACCGATCACGTCCACCGCGACGGGGTTGTCGGCGCCCATGCGGAGCCGGGCCCGCCGCCCGTAGACGAACACCAGCTCGCCGAACTCCGACCGGTCGCGCACGAACCGGCCGTCGTCGCGGTGGCTGTACCAGTAGCCGACGTCGCCCGTCGCCACGTCGTGTGCGAGGTTCTCCTTCGGCAGGTCGAGCAGCGCCTCCTCCTCGACCGGGGCGTACACCTCCTCGCCGGAGAACTTCCCGTGGACGAGCGCCGTCTCGAGCGGGAGCGCGTCGTACACCGCCGCACAGATCTCCGGCGCTTCGGTCGGCAACAGTTCGACGCCCCAGGAGACGTCCTTGTCCGGGAGGGTGACCCGCAGGTCTGCCATGCCCCTGGATGGGTGCAGTCGGGACAAAAAGCGTTCGCGCCCGACGCGGCGGCGCCGGCCGGGTCCTACTCGAGGTCGACGACGCCCGCGTCGAGGAGGTCCGCGAGCACCGTCCGCGCGTGGCCCTCAGGGTCGACCCCCGTGTACACGTCGAACACCTCGCCGTCGACGACGACGAACGTCGTCCGTGCGGTGACCCCGCCCCCTCGTCGCTCGACGTCGAACGCGTCGGCGACCTCGCCGTCCGGGTCCGCGAGCAGGTCGAACGCGATGTCGTGTTTCTCGGCGAACGCGGCGTGGGAGTCGACGTCGTCGACGGAGACGCCGTAGACGGTCACACCCGCGTCGCGGTAGGTCTCGATCTCCCGCCCGAACTCCGTCGCCTCCACCGTACACCCCGGCGTGTCGTCCTTGGGGTAGAAGTAGACGACCGTCGGCCCCGCGAACGAGGGGCTGACCGTCCGACCGTGCTGGTTGGGCGCCGACACCGACGGCGCGGGATCGCCGGGCTGCAGTGGCATACCCGCCCGTACGCCGGAGGCCCGGAAAGTCGTTTCTGGCGATGCTGCTCCGCGAGACGGGCCGACCGCCGACCCGGACCCGCCTACTCGACGTCGGCGGTTCCGCTCTCGGCGTCCGGCAGCTCGTTCGGCGACACCTCGATCCCGAGCTCCCGCAGGGCCGCCTCCAGGTGCTCCTCGTGGGCGTACTCGGCGCCCGCCTCCTCGCGGACGCGCTGGGCGGTCGCGAGCACCTCGCCCCGGCGCTCGTCGGGGATGTCGTACTTGTCGGTCGTGAGCTCGATCACGAGGCCGTCGTGGTCGCGGGTGTAAAGCGAGTGAAAGATACCCCGGTCGAACACGTTGTACCCGCGGCCGTCGGCCTCGAGCGCCGCCATCACCTCCTCGAAGCGGTCCGGCGCGACCCGGAAGGCGAGGTGGTGGACGGAGCCGACGCCGCCGCGCTGGGGGCTCGGGTCGGCGTCGCGCTCGTCGCTGACGAAGAAGGTGAGGATCCGCCCGTCGCCGGTGTCGAAAAAGAGGTGGGTCTGGGAGGGGTCGTCGAGGTTCGGCTGTCGGAGCACGAGCGGCATGCCGAGCAGGTCGCGATAGAACGCCACCGTGTCCGCCTCGTTCGACCCCCAGATCGTGACGTGGTCGGTGCCGGTCGTGTGAAACGGGCTGTCGGGCGGCTCCGCCGTCACCGGCGCCTCGTCGTCGGTCATGGCTCCACGTTGGCGTTCGAGGCGAATATACCTGTTTCCCGCGCCGAGCGTCGGGGTCGTGGTCTCGCCGCTCTCCCCCGCTCCGTCGGACGGGGGCACCCGTCCCGCTCGCCGCCGTTCCGTCGGACGGGGGCACCCGTCCCGCTCGCCGCCGTTCCGTCGGTCGATCGACGCTCGCACGCCGGGCGTCCGACGCGCGCCCGATCCATCAGAAAGCACTTAATCCAGGGGCGCCCCGGGATCGCCGCGGGGTTCGTGGCGTCACCGACGCCGGGTTCCCCGGAGCGCCGTGGTGTCCGTCCGTCCACGCTCCTCTCCGACGCTGCCACGCCAGCCGCGCCGCTCCCGACGCGGGCTCGCCGCGCCGACGACAGACCGAAGACGATCGCCGTCCAGTCCGGACCCATGTCTAGCCGCACGGACCGCGCGGTCGGCTGCCTGCTCGGACTCGCCTGTGGCGACGCGCTCGGCCGGCCCGTCGAGTTCCGCTCGGCGACCGAGATCGCGCGCCAGTACGGCCGCGTCACCGAGATGCGCGGCCACGGAACCCACGACCGGCCCGCGGGCACCGTGACCGACGACACCGACCTCGCGCTGTGTCTCGCCCGCTCGCTCGCGGCGAACGGGGGGTTCGACGCCGCCGACGTCGCCCGGCGGTTCGTCGCGTGGTACGACGCCGACCCGTTCGACGTGGGCGAGACGACGGCGCGGGCCGTCGAGCGCCTCCGCGACGGCGCGGCCCCGGACGCCGCCGGGCGGGCGGCGTGGGAGGCGAGCCCGGAGGGGGCGAACGCCGGCAACGGGAGCCTGATGCGCTGTGTGCCCCACGCGCTCGCCGTTCGGGACCGCGACCGGCTCGCCGAGGTCGCCGCCGCCTCCTCGGCGATCACCCACGCCGACCCGCGCTGTGTCGAGGGCTGTGTCGCGCTGACCGCGGTGATCCGCGGGCTGCTCGGCGGCGCGTCCCCGGCGGCGGCGCTCGACGACGCCCTCGCGCTCGCCGCCGACCGGGACGCCCCCGCCGAGGTCCGCGAGGCGCTCGCCGTCGCGACCGACGCCGAGGCGACCCTCGAGACGAGCGGCTACGTCGTCCACACGCTGGAGACGGCGCTCCAAGACGGCCTCACCGCGTCGGACGCGGAGGCGGCGGTCGTGACGGCGGTGAGCCGCGGCGGCGACGCCGACACGCTCGGGGCGGTGACGGGCGCCGTCGCGGGGGCGCGCTTCGGCGCCGACGCCGTCCCCGACCGCTGGCTGGACCACGTCGACGAGGCGCCGGAGCTCCGCCGGCTCGCGCGGGAACTGGACGCGCCGGCTCCCGACCGCTAACTACGGGCGCTCAGACGGCGAGCGTCAGCGCGAAGTTGGCGAACTTCGCGGCGGTGCCGGCGGTCGCGACGAGTTCGACCACGGCGGCGTCGGAGTAGCCGAGATCGCGGAGGTCCTGGACGTCCCCGTCGGTCACTTCCTCGGGCCGCTGGACGCTCGCCAGCCCGACCTCCAGCGCCCGACGCTCGCGCTCCGGGAGGTCGTCCTTGCGGTTCTCGAAGTCCTCGGCGACGAGGAACCGGTCGGGGTCGACGTCCTCCAGTTTCGCGCTGGTGGTGTGCCACGCGATGCAGATCGACGCGCCGCGCTCGTGGGCGATGAGGGCCCCGAGCAGCTCCTTGAACCCCCGGTCGAGTTCGCCGTCGGCGAACACGTGTCCCTCCTCGGCCCACCAGAGTTCGAACGTCTCCGGGTCGTGTGCGAACAGACCGGTGAACGTGAACCCCCAGTCCTCCTCGCTGTCGTAGGTGTCGGGCACCTCGTCGTCCTCCAGCGCGCCGAGGATCGCCTCGGCGCGCTCCATGTTTGCCTTCGCGGCCTCGGGGGCGTCTTCGAGTATCTCCTGTACGTCCTCGGGTGGGACGGGGTCGACGCGTGGGCCGGACGCGAGCGGGTTCTCGATGCTCATCGCATCCCCGATAGCGGGCGCGGGGAAAAGAGCGAGTCGCACGAGGCAGGTGCCGCGGCCGTCTGTGACGGCGCGTGGGACGGATGCGCGTCCGGGAACGCGTCTCGCGGCCGTTCGAGCCGGTCTCTCCGTCGTTCCGACACGTGACGACGGACTGTGTGAAACCGGCAACAAGGTCCGGTGTCTCGAACGTTTTCCCGGCGTTCACCGCTCGACGACGAGCAGCGCGACCCGCTCGCGGACGAGCGCCGCGAGGTCCCCGTCCGCGGCGGCGAGTTCGGCGTCGCCGACGTCGAAAAACGCCTGCAGACGCTCCGGGTCGCCGGTCTCGACCGGCCCGGGCTCGCCCGCGTCGAGGTCGCGGACCGCGGCCGCGGCGGCCGCCTCGCCGTCAGTTTCCGACGGCCCGGCGTCGACGAGGACCACGACCGGCGTTCGCCCGGCGGCGACGCCCATCTCGAGCGCCCGGTCTATCTGCCGGCGGCCGGCGGCGTACAGGAGTATCTCGACCCCGCGGTCGCGGGCGATCGCCTCGCCGCGCCCCCGCTCGCGGTCGGCGAGTTCGACCGCTCGCTCCAGGTGTGCCCGATCCGCGACGTAGCGCGCGTCGAACGCCTGGACCGTCACGCCGTGGCGGTCGCCGACCGCGTCGAGCGCGGCGACCAGCGCGTCCACGTCCTCCGTCTCGACGACGCACTCGACCAGCCGCATCAGAAGTCACCCAGCTGCGCCTGGTCGGCGCCCGCGTCGGTCCCGTCGTCGGTTCCGGCCGCCCCCGTCGACGAGCGCTCCCGGTCGGCGGCCGACTCGAACCCGGCGCTCTCGGCCGCGGACTCGACGCCGTCCATCGAGGGGTCGGGCCGGCCGGCGTTGTCGAGGATCCGCTCGGCGGTCTTGCGCCGCCCGCGGAGCGCGGCGAGGACGACGGACTTGTCGGCCGCCCGCAGGTCCGCGGGCGCCTCGATCCCGGCCTCGAACAGCCGGCGGGCGCGCTTGCGCCCGACGCCGCGAACGCCCGCCAGGTCGACCAGCTCCTCGCGGACGCCGTACTCGACGCGCTTTCGCGCCTCCCGGACCGCGGTCGCGTCGAGCCCGAGCTCCCCGGCGAGCGACTCGGCCGCGCCGAGCAGCCACTCCGCCGTGTCGACCTTCCCCCGGACGTCCCCCGGGCCGACGCCGTAGCGCTCCGTGATGCGGTCCTCGTCGACCTCGCTGGCCCAGTCCTCCAGCAGCTTCGCCGTCTTGAGCGCCGCGAGCCACGACTCGAAGCGCACGTCCTCGAACTCCGAGGGCGTCGCCCCGAGCAGCTCGTCCTCGCGCTCGTAGCACAGCTCCGTGAACGTCTCCCGGTCCCCCGACTTCAGGTAGAGCTCGTACATGTCGGGCGTGCGGGCGACGAGGTGATAGAGCCCGAGCGGGGTCGGGCGGTCGCCCGCGTCGTCGGCCGCCCGCAGGCCGTCGACGATCTCCGCGGCGCTCATCGGGTCGAGGTAGAGCCGCGAGACGGTGTGGCCGAGGCTCGTCGGGGTCACCTCGTCGCCGTCGCGCTCGACGAAGCCGTTCGCCTCGAGGTAGTCGAGCGCGTCGTCGGCGACCCGTTCGATCTCCGCCCGGCCGTCGGTCTGGGTCGCGTAGAGCGTCCGGTCGAGGAACTCGAGCAGCCCCGAGCGCGACCGGGCGAAGCCGGAGGCGACGGTGGCGAGCAGGTGGGTCCGGAGCGCCGGCTCCGCGGCGAGCTTCGACTGCACCGGCTCGGGGTCGGCCCAGACGTAGCGGTCGAACAGTTCCTCTCTCTCGTCGGCCGACTTCGCGGTCAGCACCGCCTCGCCGTACGGGTCGAGCCCGGGGCGGCCCGCCCGCCCGCACATCTGGTGGACCTCCAGGACGTCGAGGGGCTTCATCCCGCCGTGGTCGCCGTCGAAGCGCCGCCAGTCCCGGACGACCACTCGGCGCGCGGGCGTGTTCACGCCCGCGGCGAGCGTCGGCGTCGCACAGACCGCCTTCACGAGCCGGTCGCGGAAGGCGTCCTCGACGAGCGAGCGGTGCTCCGGGGCGAGGCCGGCGTGGTGGAACGCCGCGCCGCGCGCCACCGCGTCCGCGAGGTCGTCGCTCGTCTCGGTGTCCGAGACGTCCCGGATCGCGTCGGCGACCTCGCGCAGGTCCGCGCGATCGCCGTCGGTCAGGCGCGACTCGGTCACGCCCGCGAGGCGCCCGGCGGCCGACTCGGCGTTGCGCCGCGAGTTGACGAACACGAGCGCCGACCCCCCCTCGTCGACGGTGTCGGCGACCAGCGCGGAGGTCTCCCGCTCACCCTGTCCGACGGGCACCTCGCGCTGGCTCCCGTCGTCGAAGCTGATCGCCGACCCGTAGTGAACCCCCAGCTTCAGGTCGATCGGCCGCCAGTCCGACCGGACGAGGCCGGCGTCGAGCCACGCCGCCACCTCGTCGGCGTTGCCGACGGTCGCCGAGAGCGCGACGACCTGCAGGCCGGGGTTGCGCTCGCGCAGCTTCGCGAGCGTCACCTCCAGCGTCGGGCCGCGCCCCGCGTCGTCGACGAGGTGGACCTCGTCGGCGACCACACAGGCGAGGTCGTCGATCCAGGGAGCGTCGTTGCGCACCAGCGAGTCGACCTTCTCGCTGGTCGCCACGACGACGTCGCGGGTGGCGAGCCACTCGCCGTCGGAGTCGTAGTTGCCGGTCGAGACGCCGACGTCGACCCCGAGCCCCTCCCAGCGCTCGAACTCGGCGCTTTTCTCGCTGGCGAGCGCCCGCAGCGGGACGATGTACAGCGCGGTGCCGCCGCGTTCGAGGCTCGACAGCATGGCGAGCTCGGCGATCAGGGTCTTGCCGCTCGCCGTCGGGACGCTCGCCACGAGGTTCTCGCCGTCGAGGAGACCTCGCTCGACGGCCGCGGCCTGTGGCGGGTAGAGCTCCTCGACGCCGTCCGCGACCAGCCGCTCGGCGACGCCGTCCGGCAGTCCCGAAAGCTCCCCGGGTTCCATTTCGAGTGTGCGGGGTTGGGCCCTGCTCCGGTTTAGTCTGTCGGGTACGGGACCGGCGGTCGCGCCGGTCGAAGCTGTCGTGGGTCGCACCTGTCGTGAGACGACCCGCTCGTTCTCGAAATCGCGGCCCTCTCGGGCCCGCCCGACGGCGCGGCGAGTCCCCCCTGACGCCCCCCGCAGCGCGGCACGTCGGCACCGATAAGGCCGCCCCCGTCCCACGCGTCCCCATGCGGATCGAGTTCGACCGGGACACCTGCATCGGGATGTTTCAGTGCGTCGAGGAGTGGGACGGGTTCGAGAAGGACGTGGACGCGGGCAAGGCGGTGCTCGTCGACGGCGAGGAGAGCGGGGAGGGCGTCTACGTCGTCGAGGTGCCGGAGGGAGAGGAGTTCGAGGCGGAGTTCGCGGCGCGGGTCTGTCCCGTCGACGCGATCCGGGCCTACGACGACGACGGGGAGCGGATCGTCTGAGGTCCGGGCCGACCGGTCGCGCCCCGCCCGGGGCCGTCGGGCCGGGAGCCCGACTCCCGGTCGCTGGGAATCGGCGGCGAGGGTTATCCCCCGGCAACGTGACCGCCCGACCATGAGGTCCACGACCACGAGCCCGTCGCGCGTCGCCGAGTGGGCCGACCTGCTCGGGGCGTCGGTCCCCGAGACGGCCCGCCGTCAGGGGCGGCGGGACGACGCCAGTCCGTGGGGTCCGGACGGGAGCTGAGGCGTCCCGTCTCCACTTCCACCCCGCTGTACCAACGCTTAACCGCGACGGCGCCGAACGTCGCCCGATGGCGGCCACCGACGACGTCGCGTACGTCGAGCACCCGCTTCTCGCCCCCGGCGTGGTGGAGCGACGGCGCTACCAGACCGAACTCGCCGCGGCGGCGCGCTCGGCGCACACCCTCGTCTGCCTCCCGACGGGGCTCGGCAAGACGACGGTGTCGCTCCTGGTCACCGCGAGCCGGCTCCGGGAGGTCGGCGGCACGGCCCTCTTTCTCGCACCGACCAAACCGCTCGTCCGGCAGCACGCCGAGTTCTACCGCGAGGCGCTCCGGGTCGACGACGAGGAGGTGGTCGTGTTCACCGGCGAGGTGCGGCCGGACGACCGCGCGGCCCTGTGGGAGGACGCCCGGGTGGTCGTGGCGACGCCGCAGGTCGTCGAGAACGACCTGATCGGCGGGCGGATCTCGCTGTCCGACGTCACCCACCTCACCTTCGACGAGTGCCACCGCGCCACCGGCGACTACGCCTACGTGTACATCGCCGAGCGCTACCACGCCGACGCCGGCGACCCGCTCGTCACCGGGATGAGCGCCTCGCCCGGCGGCGACGAGGCGGCGATCCGGACCGTCTGTGAGAACCTCGGCATCGAGGAGGTCGAGGTGATGACCGCCGACGACGCCGACGTCGCGGAGTACACCTACGAGACGGAGGTGGAGTGGCAGGAGGTCCAGCTCCCCGAGACGGTGGTCGAGATCCGCGACGCGCTCAACGAGGTGATCCGCGACCGGCTGGAGAAGCTGAAGGAGCTCGGCGTGGCCGACACCACCCAGCCCGACGTCTCCCAGAAGCAGCTGAACGGGATGCGCGCGGAGCTCCAGCGGCTCATCGACGCCGACCAGTCGGAGGGGTACCAGGGGATGTCGACCCACGCCGAGGTGATGAAGCTCCGGCGGGCGGTCGAGCTCGCCGAGACCCAGAGCGTCGAGGCGCTGCGGCGCTACTTCGAGCGCCAGCGCAACGCCGCCCGCTCCTCGGGCGCGTCGAAGGCGAGCCAGCGGCTCGTCGCCGAGCCCGAGGTCCGCGAGGCGATGCGCAAGGCCGAGCGCTTCGACGACATCCACCCGAAGTTCCGCCAGACCCGGCTCCTGCTCGCGCGCACGCTCGGCGTCGAGGGCGGCGACCGCGTCATCGTGTTCACCGAGTCCCGCGACACCGCCGAGGCGCTCACCGACTTCCTCTCGGAGGGGTTCGACGTCCGGCGGTTCGTCGGGCAGGGCGACCGGGACGGCAGCGAGGGGATGACCCAGAAAGAGCAGGGCGAGACCCTCGACGCGTTCCGGGCGGGCGAGTTCGAGGTGCTCGTCTCCACCTCCGTCGCCGAGGAGGGGCTCGACGTGCCCGAGGTCGACCTGGTCCTCTTCTACGAGCCCGTCCCGACGGCGATCCGGTCGATCCAGCGGAAGGGCCGGACCGGCCGGCAGGACGAGGGCCGCGTCGTCGTGCTGATGGCCGAGGACACCCGCGACGAGGCCTACTTCTGGATCTCGCGGCGGCGCGAGCAGGAGATGGAAGACGAGCTGCGGGCGCTGAAGGGCGTCGCCGACGAGATGAGCGAGGCGCTCGCCGACGGGCAGTCGGCGCTCGACGAGTTCGACGGGGAGGACGGGACGGAGACCGACGCGGAGTCGGGGGGCGACGACGCGGCGACCGCCGAGGCGGGAGGCGGCGACCCAGCCGCGGCCGACGACGTCGGGGACGGCGCGGACGCCCAGCCCGGGCTGACCGACTTCGCCGCCGAGGCGGATGGCGACGCGGCGGCCGACGGCGCTGACGCGGCGGTCGCCACCGCGGGCGACGGCGAGGACGCCGACGAGGACGTCGAGGTCGTGATCGACCAGCGCGAGCTCGACTCGCCCATCGCCCGCGACCTCTCGACGCGCGAGGGGCTCGCGACGCGCCTGGAGACGCTCGCGGTCGGCGACTACGTCTGCTCGGACCGGGTGGTCGTCGAGCGCAAGACCGTCGGGGACTTCCTCGACACGCTGCTCGGCGGCGACCGCTCGCTGTTCGACCAGGCCGCGGCGATGTCCCGTCACTACGCCCGGCCGGTCGTCGTCGTCGAGGGCGACGGGCTCTACGAGGAGCGCAACGTCCACCCGGACGCGATACGCGGCGCGCTCGCGGCCCTGGCGGTCGATTTCGGCGTGAGCGTCCTCCACGCCGCGGACGCGGCGGACACGGCCGACCTGCTGGCCGTCCTCGCCCGCCGGGAGCAGGAGACCCGGGACCGCGAGGTGAGCGCCCACGGCGAGAAGGGCGCGAAGACCCTCGACGAACAGCAGGAGTACGTCGTCTCCGCGATCGCCGACATCGGCCCCGTCACCGCC
>JBDGTB010000104.1:0-15587 GCA_042217235.1 Haloferacaceae archaeon
GACCCCGTCGGTCGCCGCCGCGACGTAGGCGACGACGCCCTCGGAGTCCATCGCGTCGACGTGGACGGCGTCGGCGCCCGCCGCGTCGGCCGCGGCGGCGACCGCCGGCAGGTCGACGCCGTCGACCTCGGTCCGGACCTTCACGCTCACCGTCGCGCCCGCCTCGCTCGCCGCCCGGACCTGCGCCCGCAGGCGCTCGGGGTCGCCCAGGAGCCGCTCGCCGGCGCCGGCGGCGCACATCTCCGCTTGCCGGCAGTGGGCGTTGACCTCGATCACCGCGCCGTGGTCGGCACAGACCTCGGCCGCCTCGCGGACCGGACCGGGACCCGCGGCCCGCACGTTCAGCCCCGGGCGCACGCCGACGCCGTCGAGCGCCCGGAACTGCTCGCGGGCGAAGGTCAGCGGGTCGTCGGGGAGGAACTCGTCGCGTCCGCGGGCGACCATCGACCGCGCGGCCGCCCGGGTCGGCTCGTCGAGCGCGAGGCCGCCGAGCAGCGCGAGGTCGACGAACGGCGCGGCGCGCTCGGCCCACGCGGCGTCGGAGGCGCCGCTGAGGCTCGCCGCGGCCAGCCGGAGGTCGTTCATCCGATCACCCCCGACACGTCGGCGCCGACGCGGTCGAGCGCGTCGAGCGCCGCCCGCACCACCCGCTCGGCGTCGGCGGGGCCGTCGACGCGCGTGTCCGTGCGGACGACCGGCCGGTCGAGGGGCGTGTCGTCCGCGTCGTCGAGCACGAACGCGTCGGCCCAGGGGTAGGCTGCGGCGACGCCGGCGGTGTTCGGCTCCCGGCCCGTCCCGGCCATCAGGTCGGCCGCCGGCCCGGAGAACACCTCGTCCCCGACGAACGGCGAGACGGCGACGACGGGCGCGTCCGCGAGCGCCCCGCGGAAGGCGTCCATCGCCGTCATCGGCCCGATGCTCGTCACGGGGTTCGAGGGGCCCACGACCACGGGCGCGTCGAGGGCGTCGAGCGCGGCCGGGCCCGGCGCCGCGTCCTCGGCGCCCCGGAACTCGACGCCCTCGACGGTCGGCTCGCCCCGCCGCGCGACCCAGAACTCCTGGAAGTGGAGCCGCCCCTCGTCGGTGTGGACGAGCGACGCCACCGGGTCGTCCGACATCGGCACGAGGTCGACGTCGAGGCCGAACGCGTCGGCGAGGAGCCGCGTCACCGCGGTCAGGCTCTTCCCCTCGTCGAGCAGGCTCGTCCGGGTGAGATGGACCGCGCGGTCGCGGTCGCCGATCTCCATGAACTCCGCGACGCCGGAGAAGCGCCGCCAGCGGGCGATCTCGCGGCCGGCCGTCTGCGCCGCGTCCGGGAGGTAGCGCGGCCCGTCCGCGAGGTCCGCGGCGTCGGCCAGCCGGTGGAGCTCGTCGTGGGTCGCGGTCGAGTCGCCGGCGATCCCCCACCAGTCGTCGCGGTCGAGCACGCCCCCGCCGTCGAACAGCACGGTGTCGATGTCGGGACAGACGAGCAGGCCGCCGAGCTCCACGTCGTCGCCGGTGTTCCCGACGACGGTGACGCCGCTCGGGTCGAGCGCCCGGCGGGCGCCGGCGAGGAGCTTCGGCGTGCCCGTCCCCCCGGCGAGGAAGGTCACCATGCGCGGGCGTTGACGGGCAGCGGGTTAAGGGCCTCGCCCGCGACCGGCAGCGGGTCGAGGCTCGCGGTCGCGACCGGCAGCGGGTCGGTGACGCCACCGCCGACCGGTGGCCGGCCAGCGGGCCGGGCTCGGCGGTGCAGGTCGGCGCCTCCCGCCGTCCCGGCCGAGGTTTATCCCCCAGTGCGACCAACCCGGCCCATGCTCACGATCAAGGACAGCGTCCACGACCACGTCGAGGTCGAGGGCGTCGCCGAGGCCCTGCTCGACACCCCGGCGATCCAGCGGCTCCGGCGCGTCTCCCAGCTCGGGACGGTGCAGTACGTCTACCCCTCGGCCAACCACACCCGGTTCGAGCACAGCCTCGGCGTCTACCATCTCACCGCGCGGGCGCTCGACCACCTCGGCGTCGCCGGCGTGACCGCCGAGCGGGTGCGCGCCGCCGGGCTCCTCCACGACGTCGGGCACGGCCCGTTCAGCCACAACGTCGAGGAGCTGATCCACCGCGAGACGGGCCACTACCACGACGACGTCGCTGACCTGCTCGCCGGGGGCGAGGTGGGCGAGGTCCTGCGCGACCACGGGCTCGACCCGGACCGGGTCGCGGCGCTGGTCGACGGCCGCGGCCAGTACGGCCAGCTCGTCTCGGGCGAGCTCGACGTCGACCGGATGGACTATCTCGTGCGCGACGCCCACCACACCGGCGTCCCGTACGGCACCATCGACCCCGGCCGCCTGCTCCGCGAGCTGACGTTCGTCGACGGGGAGCTCGTGCTCGCCGAGGGGAACGTCCAGACGGCCGAGTCGCTCCTCCTGGCCCGCGCGCTGATGAACCCGGTCGTGTACAGCCACCACGCCGCCCGGATCAGCAAGGCGATGCTCCGGCAGGCGACCGAGCGCCTGCTCGACGCCGGCTCGGTGGCCCCGGGGCGGCTCCGCCGGATGGACGACGCCGAGCTCCGCGTGGCGCTTGCGGACTGTCCCGCGTCGGCGCCGCTCGCCGACCGGCTGGCCGAGCGCGACCTCTACAAGCGGGCGGTGTGGGCGGAGATGCCCGACGTGCCCGACGACCTGCTGGACGCCGACCACGAGCGGCTGCGCGCGGCCGAGCGGGCGGTCGCCGACCGCGCCGACCTCGACCCCGACGAGGTGGTCGTCGACGTGCCCGACCGGCCGACGATGGACGAGACGCGGACCCGCGTCGTCGTCAACGGCGAGACCCGCCGGCTCGACCGCCAGTCGCCGCTCGTCGACGCGCTGCGCGCGGCCCAGCGCAACCAGTGGCGCCTCGGCGTGTACGCCCCCGCCGCGGCGACCGAGCGGGTGGGACACGCGGCCGTGGCCGAACTCGGCCTGGAGGTCGACGGCGCGCTCGTCACCGAGGTGCCGACTGGTCACCAGGGGACGCTCGACGAGTACCAGCGGGATTGAAGGCCGCCGCCCGCGGTCGTGTGGACGATGGACCGGGTGGTCGAAGGGACGATCCTCCGTGGCCGGTCGTTCGACCCCGTCGAGGGGCGGGTGGTCGTCGAGGACGGGGAGATCGTCGCCGTCGAGGAGGCACCGACCGATTCGGACGCCGTGGTCGTCCCCGCCTTCGTCAACGCCCACACCCACATCGGCGACTCGATCGCCAAGGAGGCGGGCGCGGGGCTCGACCTCGAGGAGCTGGTCGCGCCGCCGGACGGGCTGAAACACCGGCTGCTCCGCGCGGCGAGCCGCGAGGAGACCGTGTCGGCGATGGCGCGGTCGCTCCGGTACATGGCGGCGACGGGCACGGGCGCGTTCGTCGAGTTCCGCGAGGGCGGCGTCGAGGGGGTCGAGATGCTGCGTGACGCGCTCGCCGGGCACCGCCTCGACGCCGTCGTGCTCGGCCGCGAGAGCGTCGCGGCGATGCAGGAAAGCGACGGCTTCGGCGCGAGCGGCGCGGCCGACGACGACTTCGGCCGCGAGCGCACGGCGACCCGCGAGGCGGGGAAGCTGTTCGGCATCCACGCCGGCGAGAACGACGCCGCCGACATCAACCCCGCGCTCGACCTGGACCCGGACTTCCTCGTGCACATGGTCCACGCCCGGTCGATCCACCTCGACCGCGTCGAGGACCGCGGCGTGCCGGTCGTCGTCTGCCCCCGATCGAACCTCGTCACCGGCGTCGGGCTCCCGCCGGTCGACGACCTCGCCGAGCGGACGACCGTCGCGCTCGGCACCGACAACGTGATGCTCGACTCGCCGTCGATGTTCCGCGAGATGGAGTTCGCGTCGAAGCTGTTCGACCGCCCGGCTCGGGAGATACTCGCCATGGCGACGGTCAACGGCGCCGACATCGCCGGGCTCGACTGCGGGCTGATCGAGCCGGGGCGCGAGGCCCGCCTGCTCGTCCTCGACGGCGACTCCGACAACCTCGGGGGCGCCCAGGACGTCGTTCGTGCGGTGGTCCGCCGCGCCGGCACGAGCGACGTTCGGGACGTGCTCCTGCCGCCCATCGAGGGGTAGGCCCGGTCGCCGACCCTCGACGCAGTCCGGCGGGAGCCCCGCGACCCCGGAGCCCCGCCGCTACGCCGGTCGGAGGTGCTCGCAGTCGCCCGCGTGGACCCGCTCTGTCCCCGCGTCGGTCTCGACGACCAGGGCGCCCGGGAACGCGACGTCGACGGCCTCGCCCTCGACGACGCCCGACGGCGTCTCGACGCGAACCCGTCGCCCGAGCGTCGCGGCGCGGTCGCGCCACGCCGGGAGCACGGCGTCGGGGTCGTCGTGCAGGTCGTGAAACGCCGTCAGCAGGCGCTGGACGAACCGCCGCCGGTCGACGTCGCCGCAGGCCGCCCGGAGGCTGGTCGCGCCCGCCGGGAGCTTCCCGGAGTCGACGTTGGCGTTCACCCCGACGCCGACGACGAGCCAGGCGACCCGGTCTGCCTCCCCCTCCATCTCGGTGAGCACGCCCGCGAGCTTGCGCTCGTCGTCGCCGAGGAGCACGTCGTTCGGCCACTTGATCCGCGGGGCGACGTCGAGCGGCTCGCAGGCCCGGACGACGGCGACGGCGGCCGCGAGCGTGACGACCGGTGCGTGGGCGGGCGGCACGTCGGGCCGGAGCGCGAGCGACGCCGAGACGCTCCCGGGCGGCGCCGCCCACCCCCGGCCGAGGCGGCCGCGGCCGCCGGTCTGCTCGTCGGCGACGACCGCCACGTCCGCCCGCCCCGCGCTCGCCAGCTCCCGCGCCCGGTCGTTCGTGCTCGCGACGGCGTCGTGGTACTCGACCGCGTACGGCGCCCCGAGGCCGAACTCGACGGCGGCCGCCCCGTAGTCGGGCACGTCGGTCACCCGGTAGCCGTCGTCGCCGCTCTCGACCTCGAAGCCGGCCTCGCGGAGCGCCTCGACGTGCTTCCAGACCGCGGCCCGCGAGACGTCGTGTTCGGCCGCGAACGTCGGGCCGTGGACCGGTCCCGCGGCGAGCGCGTCGAGCAGCGCCCGGCGCGTCCCCGACGCCATCACTCCAGGTCGACCAGCGGGTCGCCCATGTCCACGCTGTCGCCCTCCCCGACGTGGACCGCGGTCACGACGCCGCCGCGCTCGGCGACGATGTCGTTTTCCATCTTCATCGCCTCGAGCACGCAGAGCACGTCGCCCGGCGACACCTCGTCGCCCGCCTCGACCCCGACGTCGAGGATCGTGCCCTGCATCTCGGCGGTGACGCTCTCGCCGCTCCCGGCGGTCGCGCTCTCGGCGTCGTCGGCCGTCGCCTGCGGCGGGCGCGCTCGCCCGCCCCCGGCGGCCCCATCGGCGTCGACCGCCGGCACCGCCGGCGCGCCGCGCTCCTCCAGCGCCACGTCGAAGCGCTTGCCGTTCACCTCGACGGTGAACGTCCGCTCGGTCACCTCCTCGTCCTCGTCGTCGACCGGCTCGGGCGGGGCCGCCCCCCACTGCTCGACCGCCTCGGCGATCCGCTCCGGGTCGACCGCCTCGTCGAGGTAGCGCGTCCAGTGGGTGCCCGCGCGGAACCGCTCGTCGGTCAACATCAGCCGGTGGAAGGGGATCACGGTCGGGAGCCCCTCGACGTCGTACTCGGCGAGGGCGCGCTCGGAGCGCGCGAGCGCCTCCTCGCGGTCGCCCGCGTGGACGACCAGCTTGGCGATCATCGAGTCGTAGTCCCCGCCGACGGCGTCGCCCTGCCGCACCGCGTCGTCGACCCGGACGCCGATCCCGCCCGGCGGGTCGTACGTCTCCAGGTCGCCGGTCGCCGGGGCGAACTCCTCGGCCGGGTTCTCGGCGTTGATCCGATACTCCACGGCGTGCCCGTCGACGGTCACGTCCTCCTGCGCGAAGTCGATCTCCTCGCCGGCCGCGACCCTGAGCTGCCATTTCACGACGTCGATGCCCGTCAGCTCCTCGGTGACGGTGTGTTCGACCTGGATGCGGGTGTTCACCTCGAGGAAGTAGAACTCGGCGTCCCCGACGGAGCCGTCGTCGGTCGTCTCGTCCGCGACGAGGAACTCGACCGTCCCGGCGTTGGTGTAGTCGGCCTCGCGCACGCCGCGGCGGGCCGCCTCGCCGATCCGCTCGCGCAGGTCGTCGTCGAGCGCCGGCGACGGCCCCTCCTCGACTATCTTCTGGTGGCGACGCTGGAGCGTGCAGTCCCGCTCGCCGAGGTGGCGGACGTTGCCGTGCTCGTCGGCGAGTATCTGCACCTCGACGTGGCGCGGCCGGTCGAAGTACTTCTCGACGTAGACGGTCGCGTTGTCGAAGTACGCCTCGCCCTCCCGCCGCGCGGCCTCGAAGGCCTCTTCGACCTCGCTTTCCTCGCGGACGACCTTCAGCCCGCGGCCGCCGCCGCCGCCCTCGGCCTTGATCGCGACGGGGTAGCCGAACTCCTCGGCGACCGACGCGACCCCCTCGGCCGAGTCGACGGGCTCGGTGGTTCCGGGGACGACCGGCACGTCGGCGGCGCGCATCGCCCGACGCGCCCTCGTCTTGCCGCCGAGCCGCTCCATCGCGTCGGGCGAGGGGCCGACCCACGTCATGTCCGACTCGGCGACCTGCCGGGCGAACTCGTGGTTCTCCGCGAGGAAGCCGTAGCCGGGGTGGACGGCGTCGGCGTTCGCCCGCCGTCCGGCGTCGAGGATCGCCTCCCCGTCGAGGTAGGAGTCGGCCGCGCGCGCCGGCCCGACGTTGTACGCCTCGTCGGCGTACCTGACGTGGCCGGCGTGCCTGTCGGCCTCGCTGTAGACGGCGACGGTGCGGACGCCGAGCTCCTCGCAGGCCCGCATCACGCGGACCGCGATCTCGCCGCGGTTGGCGACGAGCACCTTGCTGAACATGCGCCGGGATGTGGCTGCCGCGTACCTGATTCTGTCGGTGGGGACTCGGAGTCGTGGCCGCCCGGACGCGGGCGGGGGCGGGGCGTCGTCTCGCCGTCGGTCGACGTCGCCGCCCGCTCGCTCGGAGGTCGGCCGCGAACCGCTCGGGTCGGGCCGGCGGCTGACGGCCCCGACCCCCGTCGCCCGCTCGGGTCGGTCCGGCGGCCGGCGGGCCCGGGCCGCGCCCGGCACAGCGTCCGGTCGGTTCGCCCCGGGCCGTCCGGGGTGTGGGTCCACATCCGTCCAGATCCGAACGGTCTTATGCGCGTCGCACCCATCGCCGATCAATGACTCTTCGAGTCGGCATCCTCGGTGCGACCGGCGCGGTCGGTCAGCGGTTCATCCAGCTGCTCGACGGGCACGACCGGTTCGAGATCGCGGCGCTCACGGCCTCGTCGGCGAGCGCCGGGTGCACGTACCGCGAGGCGGCGAAGTGGCGCCTCGACACCCCGATCCCGGAGGATATCGGCGGGATGACCGTCGGCGAGACGGCCCCCGACGCGGTCCCGGACGACCTCGATCTCGTGTTCTCGTCGCTCCCCTCCAGCGTCGGCGAGCGCGTCGAGCCCGACTTCTGCGAGGCGGGGTACGTCGTCTCGTCGAACTCCTCGAACGGCCGGCTCGACGACGACGTGCCGCTCACCATCCCCGAGGTGAACCCGGACCACCTCGACCTGATCGAGGTCCAGCGCGACGAGCGCGGCTGGGACGGCGCGCTCGTCAAGAACCCCAACTGCTCGACGATCACGATGGTGCCGACGCTCGCCGCGCTCGACCAGTTCGGCATCGAACGGGTCGACGTCGCCACCCTGCAGGCGGTGTCCGGCGCGGGCTACTCCGGCGTCACGTCGATGGAGATCATCGACAACGCCATCCCGCACATCGGCGGCGAGGAGGCGAAGATGGAGACCGAGTCCCGGAAGCTGCTCGGCACGTTCGACGGCGCGACCGTCGAGTGGCACGACGCCGACGTGGCCGCGTCCTGCAACCGGATCCCCACGCTGGACGGCCACCTGGAGAACGTGTTCGTCGACCTCGCCGACGACCCGTCGCCCGACGAGGTGGCGACCGCGATGCGCGAGTGCCCCGGCGTCGACCTCCCGAGCGCGCCCGAGCGGCTCATCCGGGTGTTCGAGGAGCCCGACCGCCCCCAGCCCCGCCTCGACCGCAACGTGGACGGCGGGATGGCCGTCGCGGCCGGCGGGATCCGCGAGACCGAACACGGGGTCCGCTACAACTGCCTCGCGCACAACACCCTGCGCGGCGCGGCCGGCGCCAGCCTCCTGAACGGCGAGCTGCTCGCCGAGCAGGGCTGGATCTGAGCGGCGCAGTCACGCGCTTCGCCTTCGACGCGCTCGCCCTGCCCCCGTCGCCGGGACCGGCGCCAGCCCGCGTGTCGCGTCCGGGAGCCTGACGGCGAAACGGCGACCCTCGACCGCCAGCGATCTACGCCTCCTCCACGCGGACGCGAGCGCCGCCCTCGACGCCGGCGAGCGCGTCGACGTCTGCCACCCGCGCCACGACGTTGACCGGCGAGGCCGCGCGCGGCTCGTCGCCGGTCGACGCGGGCGTCGGGCCCCAGAACAGGCAGAGCGCCGACCCCTGCGGCCAGTAGGCGACCGCGCCGGCCTCGACCTCCGCGCGGGCGTTCTCCGCCGACACGTCGACGGGCGTCGAGAAGTACAGCTCGTCGCCCCAGCGCGCGGCGTCGCCGGCGAGGGGGAGCGCGTCGGCGAGGGCGCGCCGCGTCTCGGGGTTCTCGTCGGTCCACTCGGCCGCGAGCGTCACGTCGTCGACGGCGATCCGGAGGTCCGTCATGCGTCGCCCCCGGTGTACGCGGGGACGGAATAGGTGTCGGTCGCGGCTACTCGAGCCGGACCCCGTCGGTCGCGAAGAGGGCGAGAAACAGCGCGAGCGGGACCACCAGGCCGGCGGCGAGAAGGAACTCGCCGACCAGCGTGAACTGCATCGCGACGACGACGGCGCTGACGACGATCGTCTTCCAGAGGAGGTTGCCGAGGAAGATCGAGACGGGGTCGGTCATGGGTCCGGATCGGTGCTCCGTGGAGAAAACGTCTCCTACACGCGTCGTCCCGAGTCCCACGCTAACGAGCGACGGGGTTATGGCGACGTGGCCGGATCGGCCCCGCATGGGTGACCGGGAGGACGACGCCGACGCCGTCGACGCCCCGGTGGGGGACGCCGCGGCGGGAGAGAGCCCGGACTCGCGGAGCGCCGGGCCCGACGCCGACCGGAGTGGCGGCGACGGGGCGGACGGCAGTGACCGTGGCGGGACGGGCGACGAGATCGGCGACGACCGGCCCAAACACGTGACCGTCGTCACCGACGACGGGGAGCGCATCGACCACGGCGAGGTGTACTTCCGGCACACCGCCGCCGAGTTCGTCGTCGCCGACCCCGACGACCCGGACGCGACCACGCGGTACGCGAAAGACGACCTCCTGCGCGTGGAGGTGACCCAGCACCACGCCGCCTGTTTCGTCACGACCGCGACCGCGGGCCGCGGCCCCGCGCTCGACGCGCTCCGGGGCTTCCGGGACGACGTCCTCGGGCGGTCGCGCCCCGGTCGAGCGCTCGTCGGCGTCTACTACGCGCTCAGCCCGCCGGTCGCACGGACGCTCGCCGACCACCCCGACTCGGGGGTCGCGGTCGCCGTCCGGTGGCTGGTCCGGCGGTGTGCGTCGCTGGAGCGGCGACGGCGGGCGACGGCGTCGCCGCTCGCGGCGCGGACGCTCGCCGTGGCGTTGACGCTCCTGTACGCGGTCGGCGTGACTCTCGGCGTCGTCGGACACGGGTGGCTTCGGGGGCGCGAACGACTGTGGACGACGGCCTGACCCCCGTCGGGGCGGGTCAGGGCTTCCAGAAGAACCGCCGGAGGCTCTCGCGCGGCGTGAACCCGAGGCCGCGCTCGTGCTCGACCGGGAACCCGTGTCGCTCGGCGACCGCGTCGACGTCGGCGACCCCCTCCTCGAACGCGGGCCGCCGGTGGAACCGGTACGCCTGTGACGGGCCGACCTCGGGGTACACCGCCAGCTTCGGCCGGCCGACCCGCCCGCCCTCGTGGACCGTCACCCGCTCGATGTTCCGGTAGCTGTGCCAGACGACGGTGTTCGCGGTGACGAGGACCGCGTCCAGCCCGTACCGGTCGTAGATCTCCCGCATCGCGCTCGCCTCGCGGCGGTGCTTGCCGGCTGTCAGGCCGACGAACGGCGTGATGTAGCTGTACTCCGCGATGTAGAGGCCGTCGTCGGCGAAAAACAGGTCGGCGAGCCGGAGGGGGAAGGAGCCGGTCATCCCGAACGGGACGTGCGTCTCCACCTCGATGCCGCTGCTCGGGACGTCCTCGCCCGTTGCGTCGTCGGCCGCCCGCGTCGACTCAGTCACCGGTCCCCTCCGTCGCGCCCTCGCTCCGGTAGGCCAGCTGGAAAAACAGGAGCGCGCCGCCGACGAACAGGAGCGCCGCCGGGACCCGCCCCCGCAGGAGGAGGTAGACGCCGAGCGCGACGCCGACGATCGCCAGCACGACGCTCGCCCGCAGCCGCGCCGAGTACCGCTCCGTCGGCGCCCCCGTCGCGGGGTCGACGTGGTCGAGCCCGACGCGACGCTCCGCGAGGTAGGTGAGGAGGATGACGACGAAGCTCACCGCCACGACGGTCGTCCTGACCGGCCGTGGAAGCTCCACGCCGAACGTCCACGCGACGACGAGCGGCGCGCTCATCGCGAGCAGTCCCCCCAGGTAGAACAGGAGGCGGTAGGCGACCAGCAGGCGGAAGAGAAGCGCCGGGTCGCCGGCGTGCGTTCGTCCGGTCATCGTTCGGTCCGTGTCGCGTGCCGACCGGCGCCGGTGCGTGTCAGGAGAGCGTCCCCCTGGCGGTCCCGGCGTCCTCGACGGTGTCCTGCGTTTCGAGCTTCCCCTTCGCCGAGCGGTACATCACGTACACCTGCACCGCCAGGAAGAACGCCCAGAGGGCGAACGCCCCGGCGTTGCTCCCGACGACCGCGGGCGAGGTCTGGAACGCCGTGAGCCCGAACCGGCTGACGGCCTGGTCGGCGATCAGCAGGACGCTGAAGTAGCCGAAGAAGCCGGTCGCCCACCACAGGGCGACGAGGCGGGCCCACCCCGGCTGGGTGTGCTCCGGCAGCCGCGTGGTGTTGAGGACGGTCGTCAGCGCGTTGTACGGCCACATCATCACCCCGGCGATCGCCGCGCCGATGACCAGCAGGATGAACGGCTGGTTGAACCGCGCGCCGATGATGAGGATCCCCCACAGCGTGAAGAGGGTCAGCGTCCCCCAGAACACCCGCGGGAGGCTCCAGCCGGCGCTCCGGCCGTAATCTCGTAGACGATGTCGACGCTGTTCCGGACGAACGACTCGATGATCGCGTACTCCGTGGTGAAAAGCGCGAGGAAGAGCACGACGTAGAGCAGGGCGCCGCTGGCCCCGCCGAGGCTCGGGATGACCGTCGTGAGCCACATCTCGAGCGCGTCGTCGCCGGCGTAGCCGCCCGCGAACTGCGCGGAGACGCTCATCATGATCGTCGCGACGACGAACAGCCCGAGCACGAACGTCAGCAGGTGCTCGAGCTGGGCGACCTTCCACCAGCCCTTCCAGCGTCGCATGTTGAGCTCCGTGGGACGGAACACGAACCCGTCGTCCTCGACCGGTTCGGGATCGTCACCGATGAGCGGGTTCTTCACCCGGCCCTGGTAGCTGCCCATCCCGTACCCCTTCTCGCGCGACCAGACGCCCTGCGAGAGGTTGATGTACCCCCCGGCGCCGGCGTACGCGAGCCCGCCGAGGAAGACGGCGATGTCCATGTCGGCCGGCAGGGTCCCGAAGCTGACGGCGCCCGCGGGCACGTTCGCCAGCTGGCCGATCGAGCCGACGACGAGGACGAGCACCACGGCCGTCAGGACGGCGAGGATCATCATCGCCACCTGTGCCTTCTCGACGATGTTGTACATCACCGGGTGGACCTGGTACGACGCCCAGATGAGGACCATCAGCGCGATGCCGGGTATCACCCAGTTGGACGGCCCGAGGCCGACCCCCGCGGCGAACACCTGTGCGGCGCCCGCCGCCCAGCCGGGCCAGCCGAGGTGGAAGAACCCCGCGACGAGGAAGAACCACGGCCACACGGCGTGGATGCGGTCGAACGCCTGGAAGATGCTCTCGCCGGTGGCGATCGTCCAGCGCTGCAGCTCGGTGTTGATGAAAAACTGCGTGATCACGCCGACCCAGAACGCCCAGTACAGCGCCCACCCCCCCCTGGGCGACCAGGAGCGGCCAGAACAGCGTCTCGCCGCTCCCGAGCGACGCCCCGAGCATGATGGCGCTCGGGCCGACGATGTGGCTCACCTTCGGGACCCGGGGGAGGTCGGACAGGTGGTACGAACCCCCCGTCCCCCGCTCGGGGAACTCGCTCGTCTCGGGAGCCAGCTCGAGCTCGCTCACGTCGACGGGTCGGTACGCCGTGTCGCGATACTCGCGGCCCTCCTCCTCGGACGCGAACACGTCCGACTCCCGCGCTGTGCCTCCGTCCGTCCGCGTGGTTTCGTCGGTTGCCATGGTTGCCCCGCGACCCACTCGTGTGGCTGTTTCTACACCACACCTACACAGACGATCCTTATATTTAATTAGTGTTATTCAAGTCATCTGATAACACAGGAGTGTTCGCGGCTACACGGGCTCTGTCGCGGTGTATCTCGACCGTGGCTCGGGGTAACACGCTTGTTCCTCCGACACGTTCGATTCCACATGGCGGGGATCCTCAGTCAGCTACGGGAGCTCGTCACGAGCGATCCCGTCGACGAGGGGTACGAGGTGGACGTGTACGTCCTGGAGCGACGGACGCCGGACCCGGAGCCGCGGGTGGCGTCGTACGACGAACCGGTGACGCCCGTGCAGGTCCGAGAGCGGGACGAACTGCCGCCGGGCACTTACCTCCTCCAGGAGGTCAAATCGAGCGGCATGGCGGGCGAGGTTGTGTGGGAGGAGGAGCTGTCGGGCGAGGAGTGACGCGCCGGCGGGTCACGTCGACAGCGCCTCGTCGAGCTTCTCGACCGGGTGTGGCGGCCGCTCGTCGTACTCGTCGTCCAGCTGGGTGCGACAGGAGGTCCCCGGCGCGACGACCGTCTCGGCGTCGGCGTCGTCGACCGCGTCGAAGAGGAGGCGCCCGATGGCCCGGGAGAGGTCGTAGTGCTCGGTGTGGTAGCCGAACGACCCGGCCATCCCACAGCAGGTGGTGTCGAGCGGCTCCACCTCGTAGCCGGCCCGGCGGAGCACCCCGACCGCGTGGTGGTCGCGGCGCGTGGCCTTCTGGTTGCAGTGGCCGTGGTAGGCCAGCCGCTCGGCCACGTCCCCGAACGGCGTCCCGTCGTCGAGCCGGTGGACGTCGAGGTACTCGCACACGCCGTAGGCGGCGTCCGCGACGCGCTCGACGGCCGGCCCCCCGAGGAGGTCCAGGTACTCGTCCTGGAACATCACGGCGTCGGAGGGCTCGACGAACACCACGTCCCACCCGTCCGCGACCCGCGGGTCGAGCGCCGCGACGTTCTGCTCGGCGCGCTCGCGGGCGAGGTCGAGGAAGCCGGTCGAGAAGGCGGCCCGGCCGCTCGCCGCGAGGCCGTCCGGGACCGCGACGTGGACGCCGGCGGCCTCGAGCACCCTGACCGCCGCCTTGCCCGGCGCCGGGTGGCTGTAGTTGGTGTACGTGTCGGGGAACAGCAGGGCCGTCCGGTCGGCCTCCGCGGCGGGCACCCGCGACCCGCCCCGCTTCTCGAACCAGTCGACCAGCGTCTCGCGACGGAACGTCGGCAGGGAGCGCTCGCGGGCGATGCCGAGCGTCGTCTCCGCGAGCGTCCGCGCGCCGGGCACGCTCGCCAGCCAGTTCGACACCGGCGCGAGCGCGCTCCCGACGCGGGAGAGCGTCTCGACGTTTGCGAACAGGCGCTCGCGGACGCCCGTCCCCGTCCGCTCGTGGTGGCGGTGTTTGACCTCCGCTTTCAGCTTCGCCATGTCGACCCCGGTCGGGCAGTCGTTCGCACAGCCCTTGCAGCCGACACAGAGGTCGAGCACCTCCTCCTGGAAGCGGTCCGTGTGGAGCTCGTCCTCGTCGAGCTCGCCGCTCATCGCCGCGCGGAGCATGTTCGCCCGGCCGCGGGTGGTCTGGACCTCCTCCTCGGAGGCGCGGTAGGTGGGACACATCACCTCGGAGTCGGTCTGGCGGCAGGTGCCACAGCCGTTACACAGCTCGACGAGGTGGGAGACCCCCCCCTCGTCGTCGAAGTCGAGCGTCGTCTGCGGTTCGATCGACTCGTAGGCCGGACCGTACCGGAGGTGCTCGCGCATGTCCGCGCCGACGCCGCGGTCGCCGTCCGGCCCCACGTCGTCGGGGCCGTCGCGGTAGACGACGTTGCCGGGGTGGAGCTGCCACTCGGGGTCGAACGCCGTCTTCAGCTCCTTGAACGCCGCCCAGAGCTGCGGGCCGTACATCTTCGGGTTGAACTCGGTCCGGGCCATGCCGTCGCCGTGCTCGCCGGAGAACGCGCCGTGGTGTTCCAGGACGAGGTCGGTCACGTCCTCGGTGATCGAGTGCATCGCCTCGACCCCCGCCGCCTCCTTGAGGTCGAGGATCGGTCGGATGTGGAGGGTGCCGCTCCCGGCGTGGGCGAAGTACGCCGCCGAGGTGTCGTGGTCGTCGAGCACCGCCTCGAACTTCCCGACGTACTCGGCGAGCTCCGCGGGGGGGACCGTGGCGTCCTCGATGAACGGGTACGGCTTCGGGTCGCCCTCCAGGGACATGAGCAGCGGGATGGCCGCCTTCCGGAGCTTCCAGAGGTCGGCCTGGTCGGCCTCGTCGTACGCCTCGACGGCGGCGAAGGCGTCCCCGTGTTCGACGAAGCGCTCGGTCGTCCCCGCGACGGCCGCCGCGAAGCCGTCGACGAGCTCCGAGTCGTACTCCAGCATGAGCGCCGCCGCGGTCCCCTCCGGGATCGGCTCGACGTACTCGGCGTACTCGGTCGACTCGGCGGCCAGCCGGAACACCTCGTCGTCCATCAGCTCGACGGCGCTCACGTCGTGTTCGAGCGCCTCGGGCACCGCCCGCATCGCGTCGACGAGGTCCTCGAAGCAGTAGAGCACGAGCGCGGTTTCCTCCGGCGTGGTGACCAGCGAGACGGTCGCCTCGACGACGACGCCGAGGGTACCCTCGCTCCCGACGAACAGCTTCGCGAGGTTGATCACCTCCTCGCCGTCGTCGTTCTCGTAGACCGCCTTGTGGAGGTTGTAGCCGCTCACCGAGCGCTTGAGCGTCGGGTACCGCTCGTCGATCTCGGCCGCGTTGTCCTCGACCAGCGCCCGGACGGTCTCGTAGATCCGCGCCTCCAGCCCGTCGCCCGCGACGATCGACTCGTACTCCGGGGAGTCGAGGACGACCTCCCGGGCGTGCAGCAGCGTGCCGTCCGCGAGCACGGCCCGCACCTCCTCCACGTAGGCGTCGGTGATGCCGTAGCGCACGGAGTGAGCGCCGGTCGAGTTGTTTCCGATCCCGCCGCCGACCGTCGCCCGGTTCGAGGAGGCGGGGTCGGGCGCGAACTTCAGGCCGTGCTCGGCGAGGCGGT
>JBDGTB010000029.1:0-15479 GCA_042217235.1 Haloferacaceae archaeon
GGGTTCGCGACGGCGGCGCTGCTGGCGCGGCGGCGACGCTGAGCGACGTCTGGCGCGGGCGCCACGCCGCCGGGCGGCGCCCCGCGGGACCGGCCGGGCGCCACACGCCCCGTCGTCCGGCGGTCCGGTTCGTAGCGGCTGTCGGGTCGGCGGGACCGTCGGCAAACGTGTAGGCCGGCGGACACGGGTTTTTGTTCCTCCTCGACGCAGGCGGGCACATGCCCGGCCAACTCGCCGTGCCCCGCTGGCTGACCGAGGCGATCTCGGCCTACAACCAGGTGCTGTCCGAGCTCGTCGGCTTCGCCGTCGGCGTCACCGTCGTCTACCTCGTCGGCCACCTGCTCGTCGTCCCGGTCGTGCTCCGGGTCGTCCGCGCGCGCAACCGGAACAACCCGACGATCGAGACGGCGACCGAGACGTACCTGCGGGCCCTGATCCTCGTCTTCGCGACCATCTCGGGGGTCATCGCCGCGGGCTACGGCGGCGTCCTCACCGAGTCGGCGGTCGTGATCGCCGCGCTCACGTTCGTCCTCGGCGTCGCCGGCCAGGAGGTGTTCGGGTCGCTCATCAGCGGCGTGTTCCTCGTGACCGACCCCGACTTCAACGTCGGCGACTGGATCGCGTGGCCGGGCGGCGAGGGCACCGTCGAGGCGGTCGACTTCCGCGTCACGCGGATCCGGACGCCGGACAACGAGACCGTCACCGTCCCGAACACCGAGCTGACGGGCAACGCGCTCTCCAGGCCGTACGGGCGGAACACCTTCCGCGTCACCGAGGACGTGTACGTCTCCTACGAGGAGGACACCGAGCGCGCCCTGCTGGAGCTCCGGCAGCTCGCCGCCGACCAGGAGCCGGCGATCGACGACCCGGCGCCGGACGCCCGCGTCGTGGAACTGGGGACGAACGCCATCACCGTCCAGGCGGAGTTCTGGATCCGGGACCCGGCGCGCAGCAGCGTCGTCACCGTCCGCTCGGACTTCCGGCGGGCGGTGAAGCGTCACTTCGACGAGAAGGAGATCACGCTCGCGCCGGCGTCCGCACAGAAGCTCTCGGGCGAGATCGCCGTCGCGGACGAGCGCGCCACGGCCGACGGCGCGGGCGGCTCGGGTACCCGGTAGGTCGGGGGCCGCGGGTCCGGCACGCGAGTCGGGAGCGGGCGCGCGTACCGGGTCAGCGCGTCGACGCGGCACGGGCGGCCAGGACCGCCCCGCCGCCCGCGAGCACGCAGACGACGCCGGCGCCGAGGACGGCGAGCACGGCGACCTGTATCTCGACGTGGCGCGCACAGCGCCCGGCCGTACAGACGACGACCGTGGCAACGACGCCGGCGACGAGACAGAGGACGCCGAGGGCGACCGCCAGGTAGCCGCCGGCGGTCAGGAGTCGCCGCGCCGTCCGGCCCGTCATCGGTCGACTGAGTGGGTCCGCGCGGCGCTCACCCGTCTCACCCCCGGAGCGCGTCGACGGGTCGCTCCCTGGCCGCGCGCCACGCCGGGTACGCCCCGGCCACCAGGCTCGTCACGACGCCGAACGCGACCGCGCCCACCAGGTAGAGGGCGGCCGTCCGCGAGAACGCGAGCGGGTCCCCGAGGAAGACCGCGTTCGCGACCATCGCGACGGCGACGGCGATCGCGGCGCCGCCGGCGGCGCCGATCGCCCCGAGGAGCGTCGCCTCCAGGAGGAGGATCCGGACGATGTCCGCCTTCGTGTAGCCGACCGACCGGAGCACGCCGATCTCCTCGCGGCGCTTGATGACGGCCATCAGCATCGTGTTCGCGATCGACACGCCGGCGACGAGCAGGGAGATCGCCGCGAGCCCGGCGAGGAAGGCGTTGATCCCGTTGACGATCGACCGGAACAGCCGCACGAGCGAGGTGAGTTCGAACACCAGCAGGCGGTCCTTGCGCCCGTTGAACCGCTCGCGGAGCCGGTCGGCCGCCGCGCCCGCCCGGTCGACCGACTCGGTGGTCACCCGGACCTGCTCGTACCGGTCGTTCGGGGCCGCCTCGATCGGGAGGAACACCTCGTCGACGCCGAACGCCGCCGTCGGCGCGAGCACCGCGACCACGCGGTAGCTCTCCCCGGACCCGGCGCCGACCGTCGCGTCGTCCTCGGAGCGAACCAGCTCGATCCGGTCCCCGGGCCGGAGCCCGTGCTCGGCGGCGAACTCGTTGGACACGACCGCACTGTCGCGCCAGTTCGCGGGGATCTCGCCGGCACCGACGTCGTACAGCGCTCGCGGGTCGTCCACGTACGTCGCCGACACCGACCGCCGCTCGCCGGGGCGGACGACGTACTCCATCGAGACGCTCTTCGTTGCCACCACCCCCGCGGGCCCGACCGTCTCCTCTATCGCCAGCAGGTCCTCGCGGTCGAAGTACTGCTCCTCCTTGTCGACCCCCGGTGCGACGAAGACGTTCGTCGCCCCCTGGTCCTGGATCCGGTCGAGCTGGCTCGCCTTGAACGCGGCCCCGCCGGCACCGATCGCGCCGATCGCGACGACGCCGATCAGGATCGACGCGGCCGCCAGCGCCGAGCGGACCTTCGCACGGGAGACGTTCCGGCGCGCGATCACGAGCGAGGGGACGAGCCCGGCGAGCCGGTAGCGCCAGCTCACGGCCGCGTCACCTCGGTGTCCTTCGACGGCCGGTTCCGCGTCGGACCGGACCGCTCAGTTCCCGCCGCCGGTCGCCCGCCGACCGTGCGCCGGCCGGAGCGCGACCGCGGCTGTCGGTCCACGGGCATCAGTCGAGCGCCTCCACGGGTCGCTCGTTCGCGGCCTGCCAGGCGGGGTAGACCCCGGCGAGCAGCGACGTGCCGACGCCGACGACGGCGCCGACGGCGACGTAGCGCAGGCCGGCCGCCGTGAACGCGAGCGGGTCGCCGAGGAGCAGTTCGTTGACGACCAGCCCGGCGCCGAGCGCGAGGGGAACGCCGACGGCGGCGCCGACGGCGCCGAGGATCGTCGCCTCGGCGACGAGCAGGCGGACCACGGCCGCCTTCGGGTAGCCGACCGCCCGGAACACGCCGATCTCTCCCTCCCGCTCGATGACCGACATCAGCATCGTGTTCGCGATGGTGACGCCGGCGACGAGCAGGGAGATCGCCCCCACGCCGACGAGAAACCGGTTGATCGTCTCGAAGGACTGCGCGAACTGCTCGCGCTGTTCCCGGACCGGGCTGACGTGGATCGTCCGCTCGCGCGCGTTGAACTCCGCCTCGATCCGCTCTTTGGCCTCGTCGACGCTCCCCGTCCGCGGGTCCACCCGGAGGATCGCCTCGTCGTACGTCTCGGTCTCGAACTGGTCGATCGGGACGAACACCGTCCCGTCGGCGCGCAGGGGTCCGGCGAACCCCTGCGCTTCGAGGACCGCGGCGACCCGGAACTGCCGCTGGAACTCGCCGTCGACGGCCACGGTGACGCGGTCGCCGACCGCGACGTCGTTCTCGGTCGCCACGCGCGACCCGACGACGACCGTCCGGCGCCAGTTCTCCGGGATCGAGCCCGCCGAGGCGTCGTAGAACCGCCCGGGGTCGTCGAGTCCCTTCACGTTCGCGGTCGGGACCGTCTCCCCGTCCGGCGTCCGGACGCTCGCCCCGTGCGACTCGACGACCGGGAGCACCGTCGCGCCGCCGGACGCCTGCCGGATCCGGGCGATCTCCTGGTCGGAGAGCGTCCTGGCGGCGGGGCCGTCCTCGTGGACGTGCACGACCGGGTGAACGGTCGCGGTCCCGCCGAACCCCTCGTAGGCCTCGAGCTGGTCCTGCTTGAACGCCTCCCCGCCGACCCCGATCCCGCCGATGGCCACCACGCCGATCACGACCGCGGTGACGGCCAGGACCGACCGGGCCGACGCCCGCGAGACGTTCCGCCGCGCGAGGACGAGCGTCGGGAACCGCGCGGCGACCCGCCACAGGCCGCTCACGGCGCTCCACCCCCGGGTCGGCTGCTCGACCCCGTCACGCGTCCCCCTCCTCAGCGGCGGACGTCCCGTTTCGGACCTCGCCGTCGATCAGGGTGACGACGCGGTCGGCCGCCTCGGCGACGTAGTCGTCGTGGGTGACCGTGACGACCGCCACGTCCTCCTCGGTCCGGAGCTCGTCGAACAGGTCGAGGATGCGGTCGCCGGTGTCGCGGTCGAGGTTGCCAGTCGGCTCGTCGGCGAGCACGATCGCGGGGTCGTTGATGAGCGCGCGGGCGATGGCGACGCGCTGTTTCTGCCCGCCCGAGAGCTCGTCCGGGGCGTGGTCGAGCCGGTCGCCGAGGCCCACCCGTTCGAGCAGCTCCGTGGCGCGCTCGCGGGTCGCCTTCGGCGTCCGGTCGAGCATCCGGGGCATCTCGACGTTCTCCAGGGCGGTGAGCGTCGGGATCAGGTAGAAGCTCTGGAAGACGAAGCCGATCGCCAGCTTGCGCTTGCGGGTCCGCTCGCGGTCGGAGAACGTCGACACGTCCTCGCCCCGGAGGCGGACCTCGCCCTCGGTCGGCACGTCGAGCAGGCCGAGCAGGTTGAGCAGCGTCGACTTCCCGCTGCCGGACGGGCCGACGACGGCGACGAAGTCGCTCGGGCCGATGCCGAAGTCGACGCCTTTCAGCGCGCGGACCAGCTGGCCGCCGGTCTCGTACTCCTTGACGACGCCCTCGCCGCGGATGATCGCGTCGACGGAGTCGCCGTCGCCGCCCGTCGCGGGGCGGTCGGGGCGCCCCTCGGCGTCGTGGGGCCGTGGCGCCACCGGGGGTCACCTCCGCCACCGGTAGGTCACCGCGGCGCCGAGCAGGACGACGAGCGCGCCCGCGATCCCGACGAGCGGCGGTCCGCCGCCCCCGCTCGGCTCGGGCCGCTCGACGGTCGCCCGCTCGACCGGGACCGTGGTCGTGAACGACCGCTCGACGCCGTCGACGACGTACCGGACGTCGACGGGAACGGTCGAGACGTTGCCGGCGAGACTCGCCGAGAGGGTGAAGGAGCTGAAGTCGCTGGCGTCGACGCTCCCGACGAAGTAGTCCGCCGACCCCACGTTCGGCGCGTCGCCGACCGAGACGACCACCCCGTCGACCGGCGTGGAGCCGACGTTGCTCGCCGTCGCGGAGAGTTCGAGGGTGCCGCCGCGCGCGACGGCGTCCACGCCGGTCAGTCGGATCTCGCCGGGGCTGGCCGGGCCGTCGAACGTCGCCGGGAACGTCCGGACGAACCGGTGGCGCTCGCCGCGTTCGGTGTACGTGACCGTCACGTTCACCGGGTACGTGCCGCTCTCGGCGACGCTCGCGGGGAACCGGAAGGTGGTCGCGTTCCCGCCCTCGATCCGCGCCCGGACGCGCCGCGTGAGCGTGAAGTTCGCCGTCGGCGAGTCGACGGTCACCGCGACCTGGCGGACGTCGGTCCGGCCGCCGTTGGCGACCGTGACGTTCACGGGTCGGGTCGCGCCGGGGACGGCCTCACCCGTCGAGAGCTCGACCTGTGGCCGCTGCTCGTCGGCGACCTTGAGCGTGACGGGGTGTTCGATGTTCACGATCCCGCCCTCGTAGACCTGTCCGTTGACGTGGACGGCGAACGTGTGCCAGCCGGCCCGCTCGAACGTCACGGGGAGCGTGATCGTCGTGGACGTCCCGGGCGGGAGCGCGCCGACCTCCTCGGCGATGTACTCCGTGTTCGACAGACCCCGGGCGTACACCTCGCTGACCCGGAACGTGCCGGTGCCGTCCCCGTGGTTCGCGATCGTCACGCGGAGCGTGAACTGCTCGCCGGCCGTCGGCGTGTCCGGCGTGTACGTGACGTTCGTGACCGATACCGCCGACGACGATCGGGCGTCGGCGGCGGGGACCGCCGCGCCGAGGCCCGCGACGAGGAGACAGAGCGTCGCGAGGACGGCGACGGCTCTGCCGGAGGGCTGACTGGAGGGCATCGATCCGATCGGCAGGCTGACGGATCATAGGTGTTGTGATCGTGTCCGGCGACGCGGCCGGTGGCGCGAGTTCGTCCGCGGCCCCGTCGCGGCCCCGTCACGGCCGGGAACGGACCCGTCGTGGCCGTCCGGAACGTGGGCCCGTCGCGACCGGGGGCGGCCGGAACGGCCCCGGCCTAGTCGCCGTCGGACGCCGACGCGGCGTGGGCGGTCAGCACGGGACGGGTGGCCGTCCGGACGGTCCGCTCGGCGACGCTCCCGACGAGCCGTCGGTCGAGCCCGGTGCGGCCGTGCGTGCCCATCGCGACCAGGTCCGCGCCGACCTCGTCGGCGTAGTCGACGATGGCGCGGGACGGGACGCCGTCCCGGACGACGGACTCCGCGGGGACGCCCGCGTCGGCGGCTCGCTCGCGGACGGCCGCGGTCGGGTCGCCGTCGGCGCCGTCGGCGACGTGGAGCGCGTGGACCGTCGCGCCGAAGGCGTCGGCGAGGGCGACGGCGAGGCCCGCGGCGCGCTCGGCGTGGACGCTCCCGTCCGTCGGGACCACGACCGTCCCGTACTCCGGGAGCGTCTCCCGCTCGCCGTGGACGACCAGCGTCGGGACCGGGGACGTCCGGACGGTCCGCTCGGCGACGCTCCCGACGAGGTAGTGGTCCAGCCCCGTCCGGCCGTGGGTCCCCATCGCGACGAGGTCCGCGCCGGTCTCGCGCGCCTGCGCCCGGAGCGCCTCGCCCGGCCGGGCCTCGACGACGGCGGTGTCGGCGTCGACCCCCGCCGCATCGGCCACGTCGACGACGTGCTCGAGCGCGTCCCGCGCCGAGGCCCGGGCGACCTCCAGCCGGCGCTCGACCAGGTCGGTCACGTCCCCGACCGAGTGCCCCCCGAGCCGCGAGGGGTCGACCGCCGAGACGGCGTGGACCCGCGCGTCGAACGCGCGAGCGACCGCGACCCCGTGTGCGACCGCGCCGCGCGCGCAGGCGCTGCCGTCGGTCGCCACGAGTACAGTATTGAACTCCATGTGCAATATTATGCGCAGCGGGCCTTAGGGGTGACGGCTCGGGCGGCCGGGGCGGCCGTCGTCCGTCGCCCGCCCAGTCGGCGGGGGCGCGGGCCCTCGGGTGACCACCCCCGGTCCCGGCCGGTCAGCGGGGGGCGTCAGGCGGCCGGGTCGGCGCCGTGGTCGGACCCGACGAGCCCCGGGACGGTGACCAGCGCGGCCGGGAGGACGAGGAACGCGGTGGCCAGCGAGAGGCCGATGGCGAACACCGTCGTCCAGCCGAAGTTGGCGAGCACCGGGAACCGCGAGACGGTGAGGACGCCGAAGCCGAAGATCGTCGTGAAGCTGGACCCGATGACGGGGCGGGCGAGCTTCGAGACGGCGGTGGCCGCGGCCGCGAGCTGCGTGGCGCCGCGCTCGACCTCGAACTCGAAGCGCTCGAAGACGTGGACGCCGTAGTCGATGCCGACCCCCAGCGCGATCGAGGACATCGTGATCGTGAGCGGGTTCCAGGGCACGCCGAAGACGTACATCAGGCCGGTCACCAGGAGCGCGGTCGCCCCGGCGACGGCGGCGACGAGCACGGCCGACACCCGCACCGACCGGAACGCGAGCGCCAGGAACGCCAGCCCGAGCGCGAACGACAGCAGCGTCATCGGCGTCAGGCCGGCGGTGACGTTCTCGATGACGTTCCGGTTGAGCACCGGCTTGCCGGTGACCCGTACCTCGTCCGCGGTCGTGAGCGTCAGGTCGGCGTTGCCCTCGAACTCGTCTATCAGCGTCCGCACCGGGTCGCCCTCGACGTCGTCGACGTAGAACGTGAGCACGAGCCGCGAGGGGTTCCGGTCCGGGTCCTCGACGGCGAGGACGCCGCTCCCCGCCCGGGCCGCGAGCGTCCGGTCGAGCCCGTGCTGGCTGTCCGGCACCGTCCCCCCGTTGGCCAGCTGGACCACGGTCACCGGACTCATCACCGCGTTCACGTTCGGGTTCTCCAGCATCAGCCGCTGGTAGGTCGCCACCTCGCGGAACGTCTCCGGAGTGTACGCCCGGTCGGTCTCGACCATCACGTACACCACCTTCGGGCTGTCGACCGTGTCGGCGAGGCGGTCCATGTCCTCCTTGGCGTCGAGCCCCTGGGGCCAGAAGTCCATCATCTCCTGGCGGGGTTCGACCTGCGGGTACGCCCACGCGCCGGCCGAGACCAGGAGGAACGCCACGACCAGCGTCGGGACGGCGTTGCCCGCGGTCACGGAGGTCGTGAGCCGGTGGACGGCGGCCTCGAGGCGGTCGTCGGCGGGGGGCGACCCGGCGCCGTCGTCGGCGTCAGCCCGTCCGCCGTCGGCGGTCGGCTGGCCCCGCTCGGCCGCGGCGGCGGTCGCGGTCCCCTCGGGCTCGTCGAACCGGACGAGCAGCGCGGGCAGGAGCGTCACCGAGAGCAACATCGCGGCGAGCACGCTCGTCGCGCTCGTGACGCCGAACTGCCGCACGGGCGGGACCGGCGAGACGAGCAGCGACCCGAGGCCGACGACGGTCGTCCCCATCGCGATGAGGAGCGCCCGGCCGGTCGTCCGGGAGGCGCGTGCCGCCGCCTCGACGGGCGCCGCCCCGACCTCGCGCTCCTCGATGTAGCGGGTGTGGATCTGGAGGCCGTAGTCGATCCCGAGCCCGAGCGCGATGGGCATCACGCCGAGCATGATGGCGTTGAACGAGTAGCCGAGCACGCCCATGACGCCGGTCATGTAGACGAGCGCGACCATCGCCGTACCGACCGACAGGACGACGTGCCAGCCGCGCTGGACCGTCCGGCGCATCACGAGATACACCACGCCGAGGATCAGCGCGAACGCGCCGGCGAACAGCGTGATCATCTCGGGGAGCATCAGCCCGAAGGCGGCGTTCTCGAAGACGGGCTGGCCCGTCACCGTCACCTCGAGGCCGGGGGGGAGCGGCGCCGCCTCGGTCTCCTCGGTGATCTGCGAGTAGATGACGTCGGAGCCGCGGGTCGGGAGGAAGGCCCCGCGGTCGAACCGCTGTACCTCCCCGTACGACGCCAGGATCACCGTCGTGCCCGACTCGGGGACGACCTGGTTCACCAGCTGTTGGCCCCCGGGACGGGAGCGGACGCGGTCTATCGCCCGCCTGACCCCGCGCTCGGTGTCCGGGATCCGGCCGTCGGCCCCCATCCGCACCACGTCGGCGAGGCTGGTGACGCTCGTCACCTCGTCGACGCCCGCGTACCGGCGGTCGAGCCGGTCTATCGCCCGGACCGTGGCCGGGTCGTACAGCGTGTCCGACTCGACCAGCACGAAGACGTTGTTGCCGACGCCGTGGTCCTCCTTCAGCGTCTCCCAGTCCTCGGCCGTCGCCGAGTCGTCGTTGATGTAGAGGGTCATCCCCATGCTCATCTGCAGGGACGTGAGCGCGACCCCCCCGGCGACGACGGCGACGACGGCGACGACGGCGAACACGGTCCGGCGGTGGGTCGCGGACCACCGCCCCGTCGCCTCCAGCCAGTCGCGGACGGCTACGCTCGGCATCTTAGAGCCCGAGCGCGTTCAGGATGCCCGCCACGAAGCCACCCTCGCGCTCGGTCACCCGGACGGACGTGGGCTCGACCTCGGTGACGACCCGGTCGCCGAACGCGTTGTCGTACTTGACGGTCGTGTCGACGGTGTAGAGCTTGGCCGTGGCGGCGCCGGCGGCGCTGACGGTGAAGGTCACGGTCCGGGACTCGCCGGGCTTCAGCGTGCCGACGTAGGCCGTGTCGTCGTCGGTCTCGAACGGCGAGTCGGTGTTGATGCGGACGACGGCGTCGCGCATCGTCTCCTCGCCGGTGTTCGTGACCGTGAACTCGACGGTGTCGGTCGACCCCGCGGCGATCGCTGGCGACCCGCCGGTGCGGACCGTGGTCTCCGGTCCGACGTCCGTCGAGACGGTGTACGTGTCACTCGCCACGGGTTCGCCGTAGCGGTCGTCGTGGGTGACGGTCACGGGGAGCGGGTACGACCCGGCGAGCGCCCGGTCGGACACCTCGATCCTGAACCGCGCGGTCGCGGACTCGCCGGGGGCGAGCGTCCCGAGGCTGGCGCTCGAGGTCAGCGGGACGAACGACCCCGTCTTCCCGAGCGACGCCCGGGCGTCCGTCGCGGGGCGGTCGCCCGTGTTCGTCACGGTGAGGACGACCGCGCCCGTCGAGTCGACGTACAGCGACTCCGTGCGCGCCGTGACGTCGAACTCGGGGCCGGTCCCGACGCGGACGCTCCCGGTCCGGACCGCCGTCTCGCTCACGACCCCGTTGGCGTCCTCGTAGCGGAGCTGGAAGCTGATCCCGTACTGCCCCGTGGACTCCACGTCACCGACCCCGACGCGGAACGTCGCGGTCGCGGTCTCGCCGGGGGCGAGCGTGCCCAGGCTCGCGCCGTTCGTTCGCGGCGTGAGCGAGCCGCGGGCGACCGTCCGGAGCTCGGCGTTCGTCGCCGTCTCGCTCCCCTCGTTGCGGACGGTGACGGTGACCCGACCGTCGGCGTTCTCGTAGAGCCCCTCGGACTCGGTGGAGACGACGCCGAGCCGGACCGACGGCTCGACGCGGACCGTGACGTAGCCGGTCACCGTCTCCGTGTCTCGCGTGACGAAGTAGTCCTCGCCGTCGATCCCGATGGCCTGGACGTGGCGGTACGAGAACTCGACGGGCAGGCGGTAGGTGCCCGGCTCGGCGTTCTCGTCGACCTCGACGACGAACGGGACGGTCCGGCGGTCGCCCGTGCCGAGCGTCCCGACCCCCTGGGTTCCGGTCTTGACCGTGACCGGTGCGCCGTCGGCGGTCACCGTCGCGCGGGTCGCCAGCGCCGCGCCCGGCCGGACCGAGTGCGTGGAAACCACCTTCGAGAGGCGGTCTATCCCGTTGTTCTGCTCGGTGACCCTGGTCCCGGTGTTCTGGACCGTGACGTCGAGTCGGGCCGTCTCGCCGGCCGAGACCACGTTCGTCCCCTGGACGCTCGCCGACAGTTCGGGCTCGTCCAGTTCGCTGTACGTCACGGCCGCGGCGGGCGTCGCCGCCCCCGCGACGAGTGCCAGAACGGCCAGCGCCGCGGCGACGACCGCGGCGGCTGACCGGCGCTTTCCTGTCATGGTTGTGGACTTACTATACAATACTAACTCAAAAAGTCGTTGCTTCCGGGCGTCCCCGAAGCCGGCATAAATCACGAACTATCGGCACTTTTCGGGCTCTTAGTGGCGTACCGTCCGACGACCCGCGTCGTCCGGGGCAGCGTCCGACGCCATAGATATTGTTCCTAACCCTCAATATCGATCCGGCGACGAGGAGCCCTCGCCGCCCCGCGGCGCCGGCGACTGCCCGGGTCCGTGTCGAGTTGTCTCACTACAGGCGGCGTTTGAGCGACGGACAGGCCTTTGGGCGGTCCCGACGGATGCGCCGGTATGCGCGACCAGTCGCCGTCCCGGCGCCGGTTCCTCGCGGGCGGGCTCGCCACCGCGATGGCGGCGTCGGCCGGCTGTCTCGACGCGATCGGCGGGAACGGAGCCGGGAGCGACGACGCCGAGCGGACGCTGGTGCTCACCCTCTCGCGGGTCGGCGAGTCGCTGCGCGAGTCGTTCGTCGTCGATCTGGCGGAGACGCGACTGGACGTCGACGACCGGGCCTTCGCGGCGACGCTCGACGGAGAGGAGTACACCACCCGGTACCGGCGGCCGTTCGGGTCCCACCCCGAGGACCCCACGTACACCAGACACGAGGGCACCTACTACCGGCTCGGGTCGGTCGTCGTCGACGAGGCCGCCGTCACCCACCCGGTCCTGCGTCTCGCCGCGGTCGGCCGCCCCGACGACCCCGACGCCCCCGACGGCGTCGGCGTCGACGAACTGCCCGAGGGCGACCAGCGGGCCGCTCGCGTCGCCTACTTCGCCGCCCGGGCGCGCGGCGACGAGGGAGGCGCGCCCTGGGGGCTCGTCCAGCGCGGCGGGTACGTCTACCGCGACGAGGCGGCCGTCGAGGACAGCGCGCTGCTGGCCGACGACGGCCCCGACCACGTCGTCGTGCGCGACCGGGTGTACGAGGTGGCCGTCGCGCGCGAGCGGTTCCACGAGCCGGTGTACCGGGCGACCGTCGAGCCGGTCGCCGAGCGCCCCGAGCGGATGGAGGCGATCCTCCGCGCCCAGTTCGTCGACGCGCGGGTCGGCCGCGACGACCTCTCCTCGGACGCCCGGTCGGTCCTCGACGAGGCGCGAGCGGGGAGCTACGGTGAGTCACACCCCTACTCCGCGGGCTTTCGGGCCGTGCTTCGGGCGCTCCACAAGCGGGCGTACCTCGACGGCAACGTCCGGAAGGACGCGGGCGTCGTCGACGAGGGGCGGCGGATGCTCCGCTACGACGGCGTCTACTACGACTACCGGCTCGACTTCCAGTCCCCGCGCGAGGGGGGCTAGGCAGCGCAGTCGGGGGGCGCCGCGTTCGCCGTCGGCGTCCGGACGGCTCGAACCCTTATGTGTATCCCGTTCGGAGGGTGCCCATGGAGTTCGACTTCGTCCGCTCGGTGGGGATACTGGTCGTCGTGACGGCCCTGGCGACCGTGGGGCTCGCCGGGGGCAACGTGATGCCCCCGCGGATCGTGTTCATGATGGTGCTCCCCTCCATGGTCGCGTTCGCCGTCGTCTCGTTCGTCCTCGGGATGAAGCACGGCGAGTTCCGCAGTCGTCAGTGACCGGCGAGGCCCGCCGAGCCGTCGGTGGCGGAGGTGACGACGCGTCCGGGGGCGCCCGGGACGACCGGACCGACGAGGCCGGCGCCGCCCGCCTGCGGTCCGGGGTCGCCCGCCGCCTGCCGGACCGGGCCCGGCTCGCGCTCGTCGTCTGGGGCGTGCTCGTCTCGCAGGTGTTTCTCTACCCCGGCCTGGAGGACACCGTCGCGGCGCTCGGCGGCGGCGACGCGATCCTCGCGGCGACGTGGTTCCTCGTCGCCGAGTTCGGCGCGTTCGTCGCCTGTGCGGCGCCGTGGGGGGTCGCGAGCGACGCGGTCGGGCGACGCACCCCGCTGGTCGTGCTCGGCGCCGCGGGCGGCGCCACGAGCTACCTGCTGCTCCCGGCGCTGGCAGATCTGGGCGTCGGGTTCGGCGTCGTGCTCGCGGTCAGGGCCGTCGGCGGCGCGTTCACGATCGGCGCGTTCTCGCTGTCGATCACGATGCTGATGGACCTCTCGGGGGGCCACGGGCGGAACATGGGCGCGGCCGGCACGGCGATCGGCCTCGGCGCGGCGCTCGGGGCGGTCGTGGGGGGCCGGCTCGCGGCCGTCGACCCGCTCGCCCCGCTGTACGCCGGGGCGGCGGTCCTCGGCGGGGCCGCGCTCCTCGCGGCGACCCTGCCCGACCGTGACGTCGGCGGCGGCCTGCCGATCGGGACCGTCGTCGAGCGGGTCCGCGCGCGGCCCGCGCTGCTCGTCCCCTTCGCCTTCGGCTACATCGACCGCCTGACGGCCGGCTTCTTCGCACTCGCCGGCGTCTCGTACGTCCGACACGCGTTCGACCTCGGCCCGGCGCGGGCGGGGCTCACGCTGGCCCTGTTTTTCCTCCCGTTCGCGGCGCTGCAGTACCCCGTCGGCGCCCTGTCGGACCGGATCGGCCGGTTCGGCCCGGTCGTCGTCGGGTCGCTCTGTTACGGCGTGGCGATCGTCGCGGTCGGCCTCGCGCCCGGCTACGCCCTCGCCGCCGGGCTGTTGGTCTGTGTCGGCGTGTGTGGCGCGTTCGTCTCGCCGGCGACGATGGCGCTTGTCACCGACCTCGTGCCGGCGCCGGAGCGGGGGGCGGCGATGGGGGGGTTCAACGTCTTCGGCAGCCTCGGCATGTTGAGCGGCTTTCTCGTCGGCGGGCTCGTCACCGCACGGTACGGCTACCTCGCCGCGTTCCTCGTCGCCGGCGGCCTGGAGGTCGCCATCGCCCTGGTCGCCGCGCGCGGCGTCAGGCGGATCGCGTCGGGCGAGGCGGGGACCGGCTCCGACCCCGTCGGCGGCTAGCGCGTTCGTCGCCGCCGGTTCGGGCCGTTTTCGGCCGAACATTCATATTGGATCGGTGAACTTTCGGAGGCATGAACGCGTCCGACCTCGGGCTCTACCTGCTCTTCGGCGTCAGATCCCTGCTCGGCGTGCTCGGCGCCCTCGTCCGACTGGCGACCGTCGGCGTCGTCACGGTCGTCGGGTGGGTGGTCGTCCGTGACACGGTGAACGCGGGACGGCTGCCGGCCGAACCGCTCGGCCTGGCCGACGCGGGACTGCCGGCGACGCTGTTCGGCCTCCCGACGGCGTACGCGGGCGGCCTGCTCCTGTTCGCCGTGCTGGTTCTGTTCGGGGAGAGCGGCGGCGGGGGCGTCGGGGTCGAGGACGGCGGGTTCGGCGGGGTCGGCGACGGCGGCGGCGGCGACGGCGGTGGCGACGGGGAGTGAGCACCTCACCCCCCACTCCCGACCCACGTCGCGCGTCGGCCGGCGTCGGTCAGAGGCCGGCGACGTCCTCGATGGCGTCGGTCAGCTCCTTGATGCTCTCGACGGTGTGCTCGCCCATGTGGCCGATGCGGAACGTCCGCTCGCCGAGCGTCGAGCCGTACCCGTTCGAGAACACCATGTCGTACTCCTCGGAGACGGCCTCGATGGTCGCGGCGACGTCGATCCCCCGGGTGTTCTCGATGCAGGCCACGGTCTGGGACTCGTAGCCCTCCTCGGGGAACACGTCGAAGTGCTCGCGGGCCCACTCGCGGGTGTACTCGGCCATCTCGCGGTGGCGGCGGTCGCGCGCCGCGTGGCCCTCCGCGAGCATGCGTTTCATCTGCGTTCGGTAGGCCAGCATGACGGGGATGGCCGGCGTGGAGTGAGTCTGTCCCTTCCGGTCGTAGTAGTCGATCGACCGCTGGAACCCGCCGTACCACGACGCCGACTCCTTGGCCACCTCGCGCTCGTAGGCGTCGTCGCTGACGACACAGACCGCCAGGCCGGGCGGCATCGCGAAGGCCTTCTGCACCGACGTGAAGACGACGTCGATGCCGTGCTCGTCGATGTCGAGGTAGTCACCGCCCAGCGCGGAGACGGCGTCGACGACGAAGTAGGTGTCCGGGTAGTCGGCGACGACGTCGCCGATCGCCTCGACCGGGTTGCGGACGCCGGTCGAGCTCTCGTTCATCACGCAGGTGACGGCGTCGTAGTCGGTGTCGCTCGTCTCGAGGCGCTCGCGCACGTCCTCGGGCTTGACCGCCCGCCCCCACTCGTACTCGAGCGTGTCGACGTCCTTGCCGAGGCGCTCGGCGACGGCGGCCTGGCGCTCGCTGAAGCTGCCACAGGTCGTACAGAGGACGTTCTCGTCGACGAGGTTGAGGATCGAACTCTCCATGAACTCGGTGCCCGACCCCGTGAGGACGACGACCTCGTTGTCGGTGCCGAGAAACTCCTTCGTGTCCTCGACGATGGTCGTGTAGAGGTCGGTCATGCGGTCCATCCGGTGGCCGAACATCGGCTCGCACATCGACTCGACCACGTCCTCGCGCACCTCGGTCGGCCCCGGGATGTACAGCGTCTTGTCGGGATAGT
>JBDGTB010000050.1:0-15427 GCA_042217235.1 Haloferacaceae archaeon
GGTGCTGATGGGCGACGCCGTCGAGCCGCGCAAGCAGTTCATCAAGGAACACGCCGGCGACGCCGAGTGGGTGGACATATGAGCTCGGAGACGCCGCCCGAGGAGGGCGACGACGGTTCGATCGCCGCCCACGTCGAGACCGCCCGCATCGAGCGGGAGATGGAGCAGAGCTACATCGACTACGCGATGAGCGTCATCGCGGGGCGGGCGCTACCCGACGCGCGGGACGGTCTCAAGCCGGTCCACCGGCGCATCCTCTATGCGATGCACGAGGCGGGCGTCACGTCGCACGCCTCCCACCGGAAGTCCTCCTCCATCGTCGGGGACACGATGGGCGACTACCACCCGCACGGCGACTCCGCCATCTACGACACGCTCGCCCGGATGGCCCAGGACTTCTCGATGCGCTACCCGCTCGTCGACGGGCAGGGCAACTTCGGCTCCGTCGACGGCGACCCGCCGGCGGCGATGCGCTACACGGAGGCCCGGATGTCGCCCATCGCCGAGGAGCTGCTCGCCGACATCGACCGGGACACCGTCGACTTCGAGTCGAACTACGACGACCGGCTCGAGGAGCCAGCGGTCCTGCCCGCCGGCTTCCCGAACCTCCTCGTCAACGGCTCGTCGGGCATCGCGGTCGGCATGTCGACCAACATCCCGCCGCACAACCTCGGCGAGGTGATAGACGCCACGGTGAAGCTCATCGAGGAGCCCGACTGCGACGTGCTCGACCTCGTCGACACCGCAACGCTGCTCGAGGGCGACGCTGGCTCGCCCGGGCCGATCGTCGGCCCGGACTTCCCGACCGGCGCGAACATCGTCGGCTCGAACGACGTGCTCGACGCCTACCGCACCGGGCGCGGGCGGGTCCGGGTCCGCGCCGCCTACGAGGTCCACGACGACCGGATCGTCGTCACGGAGCTCCCCTACCAGGAGAACAAGGCGCGGCTGATGGAGCGGATCGCCGACGACGTGAACGAGGGCGACATCGAGGGAGTGCGCGACCTGCGCGACGAGTCCGACCGGGACGGCATCCGGATCGTGATCGAGCTGAAACGCGACGCGACGCCCGACGTGGTCGAGAACCAGCTCGTCGAGCACCACCTGGAGTCGACCTTCGGCGTCATCACGCTCGCGCTCGTCGACGGCGAGCCGCGGGTGCTCGACCTCAAGGAGGCGCTGGAGGTGTATCTCGACCACCGACGCGAGGTGGTCCGGCGGCGCTCCGAGCACGAGCTCGCCGAGCGCGAGGCCCGCGCCCACATCCTCGAGGGGCGCCTGCGAGCGCTCGAGAACGCCGAGGACGTCGTCGAGACGATCCGCGACGCCGAGGACCGCGACGCCGCACGGGCGGCGCTCCGGGAGGTCTTCGGCTTCTCGGATCGACAGGCCGAGCACATCGTCGCGATGCAGCTGGGCTCGCTCACGTCGATGGAGGCGGCCGCCATCGAGGACGAGTACGAGAGCGTCCAGGACCGGATCGACCGGCTGGAGACGATCCTCGCCGACGAGGACGAACTGCTGGGCGTCGTCGAGGACGAACTGCTCGCGCTGAAATCGGAGTACGACGACGACCGGCGCACCTCGTTCGTCGCGGCGACCGGCGAGCGCACCCGCGAGGACCTCATCGAGCGCCGCGAGGTGGCCGTCGTCGTCACCGAGGACGACTACATCAAGCGGATGCCGCTCGACGAGTTCCGGACCCAGCACCGGGGCGGCAAGGGCGTCATCGGCACCGACCTCAAGGAGGACGACCGCGTCTCCTCGGTGTTCGTCGCCAGCACCCACGACTACCTGCTCGCGTTCACCACCCACGGGCAGGTGTACCAGCTCAAGACCTACCAGGTCCCGGAGATGTCCCGCACCGCCCGCGGGAAGTCGGCGGTGAACGTGCTCGACCTGGACGAGGGCGAGGAGATCGCCGCCGTCGTCAACACCGCGGACCTCGACGGCGGCTACCTGACGATGGCGACGCGCGGTGGCCGGGTCAAGCGGACCTCGGTCGACGAGTTCCAGAACATCCTCTCGACGGGCATCCGGGCGATCCGGCTGGAGGACGACGACGCCCTCGTCGACGTGGAGGTGACCGACGGCGACGGGGACCTGGTCGTCGCCACCGCGGGCGGGATGTCGATCCGGTTCGACGAGAGTGAGGTTCGGCCGATGGGCCGCGACGCCCGCGGGGTCCGGGGGATCCGTCTCGAGGAGGGCGACCGCGTGGTCGGCCTCGCCGCGGTGGACGAGTCGGTCCACAGCTGGCTGTTGACGGTGACCGACAACGGCTACGGCAAGCGGACCGACATCGACGACTACCGGACCCAGTCCCGCAACGGCAAGGGGCTGATCGACATCAAGACCGACGACCGCAACGGCCCCGCGTGTACCATCGAGTCCGTGGGTCCGGGCGACCACCTGATGGTGATGAGCGAACACGGCCAGATCATGCGGACGCCGGTCGAGGACCTCTCGGTCGTCGGGCGGAACACGATGGGCGTGACGGTGATGGACCTGGAGGACGACGACCGGGTCGCGAGCGTCGCGGTGGTGCCCGCGGCGCAGCTGGAGGGCGAGGACCCGGACGACGTCGCCGACGACTGACGGCGAGCGGTCACGGCTCCACTGGCCGTCCCGGGCGGGTCGCCGCCCGGCGCCGTCGCGACACCGGCGACGGGCCCGTCCGCTACAGTCGGCGAGGCGCTCCCCTACAGTATCCGCTTGCCGAGCGCGCTCGCGGCCATCTCGACGGCAAGCTCGGCCGTCTCGTTTCGCCGGTCGAGGATCGGGTTGACCTCCACGAGGTCGAGCGACCGGAGGCTCGCCCGCGACGCCACGAGCTCCATCGCGGAGTGGGCCTCGCGGTAGGTGACGCCGCCGCGGACCGGCGTCCCGACGCCGGGGGCGTCCGCCGGGTCCAGCCAGTCGAGGTCGAAGCTGACGTGGAGGCCGTCGGCGCCGTCGGTCGCGGCGTCGAGCGCGTCGGCCACGACGGGGGCGATCCCCCGCTCGTCGACGTCGGACATGGTGTAGGCGGCGACGGGGAGGTCCTCGACGTGGCGGCGCTCGCCCTCGTCGAGCGACCGGAGTCCGACCAGCGCCACGTTCGCCGGGTCGACGGCGGGCGCGGCCGTCCAGTCGGCGTCGGCGAACGCGCCGAGGCCGAGCGTGGCCGCGAGCGGCATCCCGTGGACGTTGCCGCTCGGCGTCGTCGCCGGCGTGTTGATGTCGCCGTGGGCGTCGAACCAGAGGACGCCGACGTCGGCGTCGGGGTCGCGGGCGCTCCCGGCGATGGAGCCGATCGCGACGGAGTGGTCGCCGCCGAGCACGAGCGGGAGCGCCCCCTCCGCGGCCGCGGCCGCGACGCGGTCGGCGAGGGACCGACACACGGTCTCGATCTCGGCGAGGTACTTCGCGTTCGGGTCGCCCGCGTCGGGGTCGCGCTCCTCGGCCCGCGGAACCGCGAGGTCGCCCGCGTCGACGCAGTTCCGGCCGGTCCCCTCGACGGCCGCGGACAGGCCGGCGTAGCGGATCGCCGAGGGCCCCATGTCGACGCCACGGCGGTGCGTGCCGAAGTCGGTCGGCGCGCCGACGACGCGGACCGGCCGCATTCAGGCCCCCGTCTCGACTCCCTCGACGTACGGCGCACACACCATCTCGACCCCCTCCTCGAAGTCGACGGTCGGCTCCCAGCCGGTGTCCTCGCGAAGCTTCGAGTAGTCGAACCGCTGCTGGTAGTTGTAGTTTGCCAGCGGCACCGGCTCGTAGGCCGGCTCGATGTCGGTGCCGAGCGCGTCGTTCAGCAGATCGACGGTCTCGTTGAACGAGAAGTTGCGGCCGGTGCCGACGTTGTACACGCCGGCGAGGCGCTCGTCGGCCATCGACTCCAGCGCCCGGACGACGTCCGAGACGTGGACGTAGTCGCGGGTCTGACTGCCGTCGCCCCAGAGGACGGGCCGCTCGCCCTCGGCCATCTTCGCGGCCCACTGCGAGACGGTGTTCGCGTACTCGCCTTTGTGTGCCTCCGCGCCGCCGTACCCCTGGTACACCGAGGAGAAGCGGGCACCGGCGACCGCGAGGTCGTCGTAGAAGTCGTTGTAGTACTCCGCGTAGCGCTCGCGGGAGAGCATCGACGCCTCGTAGCAGGTGCCGGCCGCCACCGGGTCGTCCTCGCGGGCCGGCGGGTCGTCGTCGTACATCGACGAGGTGGAGGCAAAGACCACCGCGTCGGCCGCGTCGCGGGCCTGCTCTATCACGTTCACCGTCCCCTCGACGTTCACCCGGGTTCCGCGCCGGGGGTCGTCCTCCAGCATCGACCGGGAGGAGAGCGCCGCGAGGTGGAAGACGGCGTCCACGTCGCTCGGGACGCCGTCGTCGAGGACGCTCCCCTCGACGAAGGTCACGTCGTCGTCGAGGTTCTCGGGGCGGCCCAGGAACAGGTCGTCGAGGGCGACGACGTCGTTGTCGGCGGCGAGGTGATTCGAGAGGTTCGAGCCGATGAACCCCGCCCCGCCGGTCACGAGCACGCGCTTGTCCTGCATGGTCGGCCCCTCACCCACGCGGGCCTAAACGCTGTCGTCTGCCGACGTTCGTTCGCGACCGCGAGCCCCGACAATTTAAGAACTGGCCTGGCCAAGCTTCACCCAATGTCATCGATCGAGCTCACCCCGAGCCAGCGGACGATCCTCACCGCTCTCATCAACCTCCACCGCGAGCGCGAGGACTCGATCAAAGGCGAGGAGATCGCCGAGGAGGTCGACCGCAACCCCGGCACGATCCGCAACCAGATGCAGAGCCTGAAGGCGCTCCAGCTGGTCGAGGGGGTCCCGGGTCCGAAGGGCGGGTACAAGCCGACGGCGCGCGCCTACGAGGCGCTCGACGTCCAGCGCATGGATGAGCCGGCGCGGGTCCCGCTCGCCCACGAGGGTGAGCCGGTCGAGGACGCGAACGTCGACGAGATCAACCTGACGAGCGTCCACCACCCGGAGCTGTGCCGGGCGCAGATCCACCTCCAGGGGTCGCTGCGGGACTTCCACGAGGGCGATTCGGTGACGGTCGGCCCGACGCCGCTCTCGAAGCTCGTCATCCGGGGCACCGTCGACGGCAAGGACGACACCAACAACACGCTGATGTTGAAGATCGACGGGATGGACGTCTCCGGCGGCGGTCACTAGCGCCGCCCGACGTCGCCCGTTTCGACCGGTCGACCGACGGTCACATGTCGTCCCAGGCCTTCGCCGCCCGGGACAGCGAGGACGCGTCCGCGATCCAGCGACACGCGACGCCTTTCTTCAGCGCCTTCGCCAGCGGGCCGCCGAACGTGCGCGGGAGCAGCGGCGCGACGCCCGGGACCCGCACCTCGTGGGCGACGGCCTCCTCGCCGACGGAGACGAGCGTCCCCTTGTCCTCGTAGGTCCACGTCCGGAGCGGCCGCCCCCGGACGGCGCGCGCGAGGTTCCGGCCCGCCACCTCGGCGGCGTCCCACGCGGCCTGTGCGGTCGGCGGGGCCACCTCGTCGTCCTGCTCGACCAGCGCCGTGTCGCCGATGGCGAACACCCGGTCGTCGCTCGTCCGGAAGTCGCTCGCGACCTCGATGCGCCCGCTGCGGTCGTCCGTGCGCAGGTCGACGTCGCGGAGCTCCTCCTGACCGGTGATGCCCCCGGTCCAGACGAGCACGTCGTAGGCGAGCTCGTCGGCGGGGTCGTCGCCGCCGAGATACACCGTCTCCGCGTCGACCTCGGAGATGAAGTCGCCACACAGCACCTCGATGCCCTTGGCCTCGATGCGCGTGCGGAGCGCCCCCTGGATCTCGGGGTCGTTGCCGGGGAACACCTCGTCGAGCCCCTCGACGAGCTTGATCTCGACGGGCGCGTTGTTCTCGTCGCGCCACTCGGCGATCTCGCCGGCGGTCTGGATGCCGGAGAGGCCGGCGCCGCCCACGACCACCTGCGCGGGGTCGTCGCGTTCGGCCTCGCGCGCGGCGTCGCGCACCGCGGAGTTGATCGCGCGGGCGTCGTCGAGGCTCTTCAGCGTCAGGGAGTGCTCGCGGAGCCCCTCGATGCCGTAGAAGGCGGTCGCGGAGCCGAGCCCGACGAGCAGGTAGTCGTAGTCGACGGTCGAGCCGTCCCCGAGGCGGACCTCGCGGTCGCCCACGTCGACGTCGGCGACGTGCCCCCGGACGAACCGGGTGCCGTCGTCCCGGATCTCGTCGACCGGGACGGTGACCTTGGACTCGACGGCGGGGTCGCGGATCACGCGGTGGACCTCGTGGAGCACGAGGTGGTAGTCGTGTTCGGACACCCAGACGAGCTCGGTCCCGTCCGGGGCCGCCTCCTGGAAGCTCTTGACTGCGCCGACGCCGGCGTACCCGGCACCGAGGACCACGACGCGATCGGTCATGCGCGCCGGTCCGCCACGGCCGGATAAAGACGCGTCGAAAGCGCGCCGCCGGGGCCGTCCGACAGTCCCCGTCTGCGCGTTCGGGCGCGACGGCCCGGCGTGCCACCGCTTCGCGCCCGCCTCAGAGCGACAGCCCGGCGTGCCACCGCTTCGCGCCCGCCTCAGAGCGACAGCCCGGCGTGCCACCGCTTCGCGCCCGCCTCGCGCTTTTGCTCGTCCATCCGGGCGAGGAGGTGGGCCGCGAGGCTCGCACACTCGGCCGCGCGGGCCTCGCCGGTCACGTCGAACTCGCCGGTCGTGCGGTCGGCGTAGACGGTACACACGGCGCCCGCGCGCAGGCCGTAGACGGCCGCGAGCGTGAGGACCGCGCTCGCCTCCATCTCGATGTTCTGGACGCCCGCGGCCCGTAGCTCCGCGACCAGGTCGTCGCTCCCCGGGGCCTCGTAGCCGCCCACGCCCGGCCTGCCCTGCCCGGCGTAGAACGAGTCGGCGCTCATCGTCGGCCCGACGTGGTAGTCGTAGCCGAGCCGCTCGGCCGCCGCGACGAGCGCCGAGACCACCTCGTGGTGGGCGACGGCGGGGTAGTCCTCGCGGACGTACTCGTCGCTCGTCCCCTCCTGCCGGACGCCCCCCGAGGTGATCACCAGGTCGCCGACGGAGACGTCGGGCTGGATGCCGCCACAGGAGCCGACGCGGAGGAACGTGTCGACGCCGACCCGCGCCAGCTCCTCGACGGCGATGGCGGCCGACGGCGAGCCGATGCCCGTCGAGGTGACCGACAGCGGCGTTCCCTCGTAGGTCCCCGTCGCCGTTCGGTACTCGCGGTGTCTGCCGACCTCCTCGCCGTCGTCCCAGCAGTCGAGGATCGTGTCGACGCGGTCCGGGTCGCCCGGGAGGAGAACGGTGTCGGCGACGTCGGCCGGACCGACCTCGACGTGGTACTGCGTCCCCTCGGCCGGGTCCTCGCTGTCGCGAACCATGCCCCACGGCGGGCCCGGACGCGGGTTAAAGCTCGCCGTTGGCCGTCGTCCCGGACGCCCCTACCGCCCGCCGCGGGTCCAGTCGCAGTCGTGGCAGGCCAGCAGACCCTGGACGTGGACGACGTCCCCCTCACACCGGGGACACGTCGTAGGCGTCCCGTCGAGGCCGGTCGTCGGCGTGGCGTCGGGAGTGGCGATGGTGGGAGTCATCTCACTCGAACGATCTTTCTCTCACGCCATAACCCTACCGAGAGACTGGGGCACACGTGACGGGACATGCCGCGACAGCACGCTCACACGAGGCCCCCCTACGCCATCGCGTCCGCCGAGAACGTCGCGGGCAGGAGCGCGCCGAGCGAGAACGTCTCGTGGCCGTCGGCGCGCTCACAGACGACGCGGAGGTCCGCGTCGCAGAACTCCGCGAGGGTCTGTCGGCACATCCCGCAGGGCGTGACGAGGGCGTCGCGGTTCGAGGCCACTGCGAGGCTCTCGAACTCGTCGTGGCCCGCCTGCACGGCCGCCGCGACCGCGAGCTCCTCGGCGTGGAGGCTGTTCGAGTAGTTCGCCACTTCGAGGTTACAGCCCGTGAACGTCTCCCCGTCGGCCGTTCGGAGCGCGGCGCCGACGCGGAACCCCGAGTAGGGGACGTGCGCGTCGACGAGCGCGTCGCGGGCGCTCGCGAGCAGGTCGGCGTCGTCCATGCCACCGTCCACGGGCGGGCGGGACAAAAAACGCATATACGCGCCGGCGCCGAACGGGTCGCGTGGTCGACGCCTCCGAAGCCGACGGGCGGAACGTCATCCTGCTTTTCGGCGCCGTCGCCGTCGTCCTCGGCGGCGTCCTCGGCGCCGTGGTGGGCGCACAGACCGCCGAGCGCGGCGTCGCCGTCGTCGTCTTCGGGACGGTGACGCTACCGAGTTCGGGGCTCGCGGTCGGGCTGTACGGCGCCGGCCTCGGCGTCGTCGTGGTCGGGACGCTGTTCGCCGCGGTCCGGGGCGCCTCGCGCCTGGAGCGCGACGCCTGACCCGACCAGCGGTGGCCGACTCGCGCCCGTCGTCGGCGGGACTCCCGCGGCCGGTTCGGGCCGCCGTTCGGTCGAACGTCGGGCTTTTGGTCGTTCGCCCCCGAACGGGCACCATGGCGACGTCGACGGGGGAGGACGCGAGCGAGGGGCCGCTCGACGACGAGGAGGGGCTGAACCGCCGGCGCGCCCTGCTCGCGGTCGCGCCCTTCCTCGCCATCGGCATCGCCGACGTGATCCTCCTGCTGTTCTGGGGGATCGAACCCCTCTGGGGCTTCGCCATCCTCCCGTCGATCCTGTTCTGTTCGGTGCTCGCGTGGCTGGCGTTCCGGACGGGCTTTCTCAACGACCGCACCTGACGGCGGCCGCGCCTACCGCCCGGTGTCGTACTTGTACGTCGCTTCGTCGGGGTCGATGCCGAAATCCTCCGGGCGCTCCTCGGGCTCCGCGGCCGCGTCGTCGGTCGGCTCGGCGGCGGCGCGCTTGAACCGCTCGCGAAAGCGGGACGGCATCTCGAACTCGTCGACGTCTATCGCGGTGCCGACGGCGTCCTCGCCGAGCACCTCCTGTTCCTCCTCGAGGCGGTCCTGCAGGACCGGCGGGAGCGTCTCCGTGGCGACGACCTCGAAGCCGAACTGGGCGAGATAGCCCGGCTCGTCGGTCAGCACGTAGACGGTCTCGAACCCCTCGTCGCCCGCCGTCTCGACGAGGCGCTCGACGACGTGTGCCCCCACGCCCTGGCCGCGCCACTCCTCCGGAACGCCGACGCAGGTCAACTCGACGACCTCCCCGTCCTCTCCCTTGTGGACTCGCAGGCGGCCGAACCCCGCCCGCTCGTCGGTCTCCTCGTCGACCGCGACGACGTAGTCCCGGGAGCGGAACGCGATGTCGTCGAGGCCCATCGCCTCGATGTTGTCGAGCAGCCAGACCTCGTCCCTGTTTTTCGCATCCCGGACGTACATGCGACCGGCTACGCCCGCGACGGTCAAAAAGGGTTGCCGGCGACAGCTTTTGGCCACCCCCGGCTCTACCCCGTGGCATGGCGTCTCACTCCACCGACGAGGTGGCCTACGTTCCGAGCCGGTCGTTCGTCGAGTCCACGAACGTCCACGCGTTCATGGAGACCTACGACATCGACGACTACGAGGAGCTCGTCGCCCGCACGACCGGCGAGGTGGCCGGCGAGCCCCGCTCGGGCGTGGACTGGTTCTGGGACGAGGTCGTCGACTACCTCGGCATCGAGTTCGACGTGCCCTACGACGCCGTCCGCGACGACGCCGAGGGGCCGCAGTTCACCGACTGGTACCCCGGCGGCCGCCTGAACGTCGCGCACAACGTCCTCGACCGCCACGCCGCCCGCGACTCGGCACGGCGCAACGCGGTCGCCTGCATCTGGGAGAGCGAGGCCGGCGCGACCCGCGAGGTGACCTTCTACGACCTCCACCGGCAGGCCAACCGGGTGGCCAACGCCCTCGAGGCGCGCGGGGTCGGTCGCGGCGACACCGTCGGCATCTACATGCCGATGGTCCCCGAGGTGGTCGCCACCCTCTACGGCTGCTTCAAGGTCGGCGCCGTCGCCGTCCCGATCTTCTCCGGGTTCGGCGTCGACGCGACCGCGACCCGGCTCGCCGACCCCGAGTGCTCGGTGCTCGTCACCGCCGACGGGTTCGCCCGCCGCGGCGACGAGGTCCGGCTGAAGGCCACCGCGGACGAGGCCGTCGCGGCGACGGACTGCGTCGAGCACGTCGTCGTCTACGACAACCTGGGCTCGACCGAGGCCGACCTGCCGTGGCACGAGGGGCGCGACGAGTGGTGGGGAGACGCGGTCGGGACGGCCGACGACGAGTACGACACCGTCTCGCTCCCCGCCGACGCGCCGGCCATGCTGCTGTACTCCTCGGGGACGACGGGCAAACCCAAGGGGATCGTCCAGACGCACGCCGGCGTCCAGGTGCAGACGGCAAAGGAGATCCACTTCGGCTTCGACCGGAAGCCCCCGGACCGGTTCTTCTGGGTCTCGGACATCGGCTGGATGATGGGCCCGTGGACCCTCGTCGGCAACCACACGTTCGGCGGGACGGTGTTCATCTACGGGGGCGCGCCCGACTACCCCGAGCCCGACCGCCTCTGGGCGATGATCGACCGCCACGACCTGACGCAGTTCGGCGTGTCGCCGACGGCCGTCCGCGCGCTCCGCGAGTACGGCGAGGAGTACGTCGAGCGGCACGACCTCTCCTCGCTGCGCCTCCTGGGGTCGACCGGCGAGCCCTGGGACCCCGAGTCGTGGCGCTGGTTCCACGAGCACGTCGGGGGCGGCGACACGCCGATCATCAACATCTCCGGGGGCACCGAGATCTGTGGCTGCTTCCTGATGCCGCTGCCCATCCAGCCGCTCAAGCCGTGCACCCTCGGCGGCCCCGGCCTCGGGATGGACGTCGACATCGTGAACGCGGACGGGGAGAGCGTCGCCGACCGGGGGGAACGCGGCTTCCTCGTCGCGCGGGACTCCTGTCCGTCGATGACGAAGTCGCTCTGGGAGGGCGACGAGCGCTACCTGGCGGAGTACTGGTCGACCTGGGAGGGCCTCTGGGACCACGGCGACTGGGCACAGAAAGACGCGGACGGGTTCTGGTTCCTCCACGGCCGCGCCGACGACGCGCTCAACGTCGCCGGGCGGAAGGTCGGCCCCGCCGAGGTCGAGGGCGCGCTGACCGCCCACGGGTCGGTCACCCAGGCCGCCGCGGTCGGCGTCCCCGACGACACCACCGGGACGGCCGTCGCCGCGTTCGTCGTCCTCGAATCCGGCCACGAGCCGAGCGACGACCTCCGGGCGTCGCTCCGTGACGCCGTCGGCGAGCAGCTCGGCAAGCCGTTCCGCCCGCGGGACGTGCGGTTCGTCGACGAGCTCCCGAAGACCCAGAGCGGGAAGGTCCTCCGCCGCGTCGTCGCCGCGGTCCACGCCGGCGACGACCCCGGCGACCTGTCGAGCATCGAGAACCCCGAGGCGCTCGAGGAGGTCCGGACGGCGGAGTAGCCGCGGCCTCGCCGACCCGGAGCGGCTCGGGAGGCCCTCGACGAGCGGTCACGGCCGAGCGTCCTCGACGAGCGGTCACAGCTCCACGTCGTCGAGCGCCAGCGCCCGCGGCTCCGGCCCCCCGCCGACGGCCACCGTGCCGCGAGCTTCCTCGTCCGGCAGGACGACGGTCCCCCCGGCGAGGAGGGGCGCGAGGACGCCCGCGACCACGGCCCGGGGGTCCGCGAGGCTCGCCCGCACCGCGACACGGTCGCCGGCGGCCAGCGAGAGGCTGTCGACGACGCCGCGTGCGGCCCCGAGCAGGTCGCGGTGGGCGTACCGCGACCCGGCCAGAATCGCCGCGTCCCCCGGCTCGACCGTCGCCGGGTGGACGCGCGGGTTCTCCGACCACACCGCCGTCTCCCAGTGTTCGACCCCGGGGCGGGCCGGCTCTCCGCCGTACACCGCGAGCTTCGTCCCCGGGGGCGGGTCGAACGCGCCCTGGTCGTCGGCGTGGACGACCGTCGCGCGCGCGGCCCCGTCGCCGCGCGGGTCGAGGCGGACGACGGCGCCGAGCAGCGCCGCGCCGAGGACGGTCGCCACGGGCTCGGGGAGCGGGTCCGGGGCCACCTCGACGACCCGACCGGAGTCGTCGGGGTCGGCGGCCTCCCGCGCGCCGCGCACCCCGAGGTAGCGCAGGAAGTTCCCCGCCTTCCACGCGATGGTCGCCAGGTCCCGGTAGCTGTACGTCCGGTCGGGGCCGTCCGGCGGGAACGCGCGCAGGGCGGTCCCGGGCGCGCGCCGCTCGCGCGCCACGAGGTCGCCGAGCACCGCCGCGTCGCGGGCGGGCGACGGGAACGCCTCGCCGTCCTCGGTCATGCGCGTCGGTAGCGGACGGAGGGGCATACGCGCTCCGCTCGTGCCTCGCGGGTCGTACCCTCCCCGCTCGCCGTCCCGAGGCCCTCGCTCCGCTCGCGCCTCGCGGGTCGTACCCTCCCCGCTCGCCGTCCCGAGGCCCTCGCTCCGCTCGCGCCTCGCTTACGGCGCGCCGACGACCACCAGCCGACTCGCCTCGTCGCCGACGCGGAGCTGTCGGCTCGCCTCGGGCGCGACGCGGACGGCCTCGTCGGGGACGAGCTCGACCGACTCCCCGTCCACGTCGAGCGTCGCCGCGCCCTCGACGAGCAGGTACACCTCCTCGTGGTCGCCTCCCTCGTGGTCGTGTTCCATCCCGGTCCAGCCCGGGTCGGCGTCGATCACCGTCAGTCCGAGGTTCTCGCAGTCGAGCGCGTCGCGCAGGAAGAACATCCCGGGCGCCTTCTCCTCGCCCTCGCGGTAGTCGACTCTCGTGTGGGACATGCGACCGGGCGAACGGGCGCCGAGTCCGTGAGCCTTCGGGTCCTCAGAACGAGCTTTTCAGCCGCTCGAAGAAGCCCTCGTTCACGTCGATATCCTCGCCGCCCGCCTCCGCGAACCGTTCGAGCGCGTCGCGCTGTTCGTCGTTGAGCGACTCGGGGACGTACACCTGGACGTGGACGTAGAGGTCGCCGTGGTCGCCACCACGGCGCCGCCGCCGGCGGCCCTGGAGTCGGGGCATCCCCTTCCCCTCCAGCCGGAACGTGCGTCCGCTCTGGGTGCCCGAGGGGAGGTCGAGGTCGACCGCGCCCTCCACGGTCGGCACCTGGACGGTGTCGCCGAAGACGGCCTGCGGGAACGAGACCGCGAGGTTGTAGTGGAGGTCGGCGCCGTCGCGCTCGAACTCCTCGTGCTCCTCGACGGTCACCTCGACGAGCAGGTCGCCGTGCGGGCCGCCGCGCTCGCCCGGCGCCCCCTCGCCCTCGACCCGGAGGGTCTGGCCGTCCTCGATGCCCGCGGGGACGTCGATGGTCAGGGTGGCCCGCTCGCGGGTGACGCCGTCGCCGCCGCAGGTCGAACACGTCTCCTCGTACACCCGCCCCTCGCCGCCGCAGGTCGAACACGTCCGGGTCTGCTGGACGCGCCCGAGCGGCGTCTGCTGGACCTGGGTCACCTGCCCCTGCCCGCCGCAGTCCGGGCACGTCTCCTCGTCGGCCCCCGGCGGGTGGCCGCTCCCGCCGCAGTCCGGACACTCCTCCGGGCGACGGACGGTGACCTCGCGCTCGACGCCGTGGTACGCCTCCTCCAGGTCGATGGTGACGCGCGTGACCACGTCCTCGCCCTGTCGCGGGCGCGACCCGCCGCCGCCACCGAACAGGTCGCCGAAGATGTCGCCGATGCCGCCCATCCCGCCGAACGGGTCGCCCTGCCCGCCGAACGGGTCGCCCTGCCCGCCGGCGCCGCCAGCGCCGCCGGCACCGCCGAACCCCCCCTGCTTTTGGGCCTGCTCGAACTTCTCGTGGCCGACCCGGTCGTACAGCTGGCGCTTCTCCTCGTCGGTCAGCACCTCCTTTGCCTTCTGGATCTTCTTGAACTTCTCCTCGGCGTCCGGGTCGTCGCTGACGTCGGGGTGATACTCGGTCGCCTTGTCCCGGTAGGCCTGCTTTATCTCCTCCTCGGAGGCGTCGCGCGACACTCCGAGCACCTCGTAGAAGTCCTCGCTCATCCGTTGCCCGTCGGTAGTCGGTCGTCACACTTGAAAAGAACGGGTCGGGAGCGACGAACGCCGCCCTCGGTCGACGGCGGGGCGTTACTCCTCGTCGTCGTCGGACTCCTCGAAGTCGGCGTCGACGTAGTCGTCGGCGTCGGGGCCCGCGCCGGCGTCCGGACCGGGACCGGCGCCGCCGGGGCCCGCACCCGCGGCGCCCGCGGCGCCCGCACCGCCGGGGCCCGCCTGCGCCTGCTGGGCCTGCTGTTCGTACATCTGCTTGCCGATCTCCTGGAGCTCCTCGGAGAGCGCCTCGGTGGCGTCCTGGATCTCCTCGACCGTCGCGTCCTCGTCGTCGAGCACCGCCTCGACGTCCTCGATCCGGTCCTCGATCGACCCGCGCAGGTCGTCGTCGACGGCGTCCTCGTTCTCCTCCAGGAGCGTCTCGGCGCGCCGGACGGCCGACTCGGCCTCGTTGCGGGCCTCGATGCGCTCGCGGCGGCGCTCGTCCTCCTCGGCGTGCTCCTCGGCCTCCTCCTGCATCTGCTCTATCTCCTCGTCGGAGAGGCCGGCGCCACCCTCGATGGTTATCTCCTCCTGGTTCCCGGAGCCTTTGTCCTCGGCGGAGACGTTGACGATGCCGTTCTCGTCGATGGCGAAGGTCACCTCGATCTGGGGGGTGCCGGCGGGGGACGGCGGGATGCCGGAGAGCATGAACTCGCCGAGCAGCTCGTTCTCCTCGGCGATCTCGCGCTCGCCCTGGAACACGCGGATGTTGACCGAGGTCTGGTTGTCCGCGGCGGTCGTGAAGACCTTCGACTCCTCGGTCGGGATGGTGGTGTTTTTCTCGATCAGCCGCTCGAACAGCCCGCCCTTGACCTCGACGCCCAGCGACAGCGGCGTCACGTCGAGCAGGACGATGTCGTCGACGTCGCCGGAGAGCACGCCGCCCTGGATGGCGGCGCCCAGCGCGACCGCCTCGTCGGGGTTGACGTTCTTGCGCGGCTCGCGGCCGATCAGCTCCTCGACTTTCTCCTGGACCTGGGGCATCCGGGTCGACCCGCCGACGAGGATCACCTCGTCGATGTCGCCCTTCGAGTAGCCGGCGTCATCGAGCGCCTGTTCGGTCGGCCCGACGGTCCGCTCGATCAGGTCGCTCGTGAGCGACTCGAAGGTCGCCCGCGTGACCGACTGTTCGAGGTGGACGGGGCCGGAGTCGGTCGCCGTGATAAACGGCAGGTTGACCTCGGTCTCCTTGCGCGAGGAGAGCTCGATCTTCGCCTCCTCGGCGGCCTCCTTCAGCCGCTGGAGCGCCTGGCGGTCCTCGCGCAGGTCGATGCCGTGCTCGCCCTCGAACTCGTCGGCGAGGTGGTCGACGAGCGCCCAGTCCCAGTCGTCGCCCCCGAGGTCGTTGTCGCCGTTGGTGGCGACGACCTCGTAGACGCCGCCGCCGAGGT
>JBDGTB010000001.1:0-15366 GCA_042217235.1 Haloferacaceae archaeon
GGACCGACCGGTTCGACGAGTGGTGGGTGTCCCACCTCGAACGGAACCAGGTGACGACGCTCTCGGTCGACTTCTACCTGGTGTTCGACCTGAGCGCCGCCGGCGCCGGCGAGGTGCGCGTCCCCCTCGACACCATGACCCGGACCGTGGAGACGGACATCTTCGACGAGAAGCCCGACGACCGGGCCACGGGCGAGGGGAGCGGAACGGCCACGCCGACGGCAACGCCGACCCCGACCGCCACGCCCACGGCCACGCCGACGGAGGGTGACGGGTTGCTCGGCGGGAGCGGCGGCAGTACGGTCACTGCGACCCCGACGGCGACCGGGTCAGCGACGCCGACGCCGACGCCGACGGCAACGCCGACCCCGACGCCGACCGACGGCGGGACCGGGGGACTCCTCCGGATCGGCGCGTCGAACGCGTCGGCCGTATCGGGCGGCCACGCGCCGGTTAATCCGGCTTAACCGACGTTGATCCGGATTGAGCGTGTGGAGGGTATATGGGCGCGTGGGCCGGAGGGAGAGCCATGGGAACGACGGGAGCGGTGACGGCGCTGGTCGCGCTCGTGCTCGTGGTCGCGGCGGTGCCGGCCGGGGGGCTCGCCCAGTCCTCGGCCGACGCGGCCGTCGCGCCGGGCGAGCGCCTCGCCGGCGTCGTCGGCGTCCAGGGGGCGGAGATCGAGGGCGCGGTGGCGGAGCGGACGTTCGCCCAGCGGATGCAGCGCGCCGACACGAACGCCTCGAAGGCGGCGGTCGTCGCCGACCGACTGAACCGGACCCGGGAGCGCCTCGCGGCGCTCGAACGGCGCGAGGAACGGCTCCGCCGGGCACGGGCCAACGGCTCCATCTCGCGGGGGCAGTACCGCGCCCGGATGGCACAGGTCGCCGCGGAGGTCCGGGTCGTCGAGCGGGCCCTGAACACCACCGCGGCGACGGGCCGGCAGCTCCCGAACGAGACGCTCCGGGCCCACGGCGTCGACGCCGCGGCCATCGAACGGCTCCGCAGCCAGGCCGCGAACCTGACCGGGCCGGAGGTGGCCGCGATCGCCCGCGGGATCGCCGGCCCCGACGTGGGGGGGCCGCCGTCCGGCGTGCCGGCGGCCGGTAACCGCGGCCCGCCCGCGGCCCGTGGGAACGGAAGCGCGACCGGCGACGGCTCGCCAGACCGGGCGAACCGGACGGCCGGGGACGGCCCGACCGACCGTGGGAACGGGAGCCCGACCGACGGGGGGCCGCCCGACCGGGCGAGCGGCGGGGCGAACCGGTCTGACGACGCGGCGGGGAGCGACCGCGGGACGGCCGCGGGCGAGAGCGGCGACGCCGGGAACGCCACCGCGACGGACGGGAACGCGTCGGCGGACGGGGAGGCGGACACCGGCACGCCCGCGGAGTCCGCCGGTCAGGGGGGTGGCTCGCAGGCCGACGCTCGACCGACCGAGCGCGGCGCCGACCGCCGGTCCGACCCGAACGGCGGGGCCGACGCCGGCGGGTCGACCGAGTCGTCGGGGTAGTTCACACGATCGAGACGTGCTCGGAGTCCTCGTTGAGCGCCAGGTTCGCCGCGATCTCGGCGTTTCGCATCGCGTACTCGGCGGTCTGCTTGAGGCCGACGAGCACCTCCCGCACCTCCAGTAGCTCCTCGTTGGACATCTCGGGCAGGTCCGAGAGGATCTCCTGTTCGGTGTCGCGGATCCCCCGGAACAGCTCCCGGACCTCGATCGTCCGGTCGTAGTCGCGCTCGACCACGGAGCGGACCGCGGCCGCCGTGATCTCGTCGACCTGGTCCGTGAACTCGCGGATGCGCCGCATCGTCGAGCCGTCGACGTCGAGCGTGTTGTCCTCGGCGTCGAGGCAGATGTTGGCGACGTCCTCGGCGTTGTCCGCGGTCAGCTCGAGGTTCTTCGCCACCGAGCGGTAGCCGATGAGGGGGAAGCCGGACTCGAGGCCGACCGCGCGGGCGAGGTTCGGGTTCTGGTAGGCGGTGAAGATCAGGCGGAGCAGGAGGACGAAGATCTTGTTCGCCTGCCGCTCCCGGTTCAGGGCCCGCTCGGCGAGGTCGGGGTTGCCGTGGGCGAGCGACTTCATCGCCTCGGTGCGCATCGTGCTGCCCGTGTTCTCCAGGCGCTCGAGCAGGTTGTCGAGCGTGAAGTCCTCCGGGTCGACGGAACAGCGGATGGCGATCATCTCGGGCGTCTCCTCGATGACGCCCAGGCCCATCAGCTGGGTCTCGGCGCGGTACACCGCGTTGATGTGTTCGCTGTCGAGCGCGCCCTCGCCTTTCTCGACGTGGATGACGCGCCGGCCGAGCACGTACTGGGCGACGATCGCCCGCTCCAGCCCGCTCGCGTCGAGGTCGTCCGCCCGGATCGTCGCCTCCGACCCCTCGGTGTTCGCCGACTCCGGCAGCACGGTCAGCGTCCCCTTGCCGCCCATCCGGAGCGACACCTCGTCGCCCTTCTCGACGTCGTGTTCCTGAGCCCACTCCGCGGGCAGCGTCATCGCCAGCGTCGACGGCCCCAGCCGCTGTACCTTCCGCGTTTCCATACCCGACGCTGGTACCCTATGGCCTTAAACTTCACTTCTCAACATTATATCGCCTTAATTCGAGCGGTCAGTCGATCCGCATCATGCGGGTCTCGTACCTGCCGACGCGAACGCGGGTCCACCCGCGAAGCTCCTCGTCGAGCTCCGGGTCGTCGGTGTCGACCCGGAGCACGCCGACGTCGTCGAGCTTCGCGCGCGACCCGACGACCTGCAGGTCACACTGCCGGACGACGGCGGGCGAGAGCTGGGGGTTGCCCCGACCGAAGACGAACCCCTGGCCGCCGATCGGCGAGACGACGACGACGTTCCGCTCGCCGAGCGCGTCGAGGATCTCCCGTTCGCTCCCGTCCCTGACGAGCACCTCGCCGTCGCGCCAGACGTCGACCCCGAGCGGCGTCCCCTCGAAGCCGACCTCGCGCTCTATCGCCTGAACGGTGCTTCCCGGCCCGAACACGTAGGTGACGCCGGGTTCGACGTCGTCGGCGACGCCGGCCGCGAGCGCCTCGACGTTCCCGCCGCCGGTCTGTTTCGAGGACTGCAGCGCCTCCCCGACCGGGACGGGCACGACCGCCCGGAGCTCGGGGTGGACCTCACCCGCCCGGTACTCGTCCTCGTCGATGTCGAGCACCTCCCGGTCCGCGACGCGCTCGAAGGTGGCGAGCACGCCCGCGGCGTCCTCGGGCGAGACGGCGAAGACGGAGGAGTACACCTTCACCCCGGCGGGAACGCCGAGCATCGGCGTGTCGCCGTCGAGCGCCGCCGCCACGTCGGCCGCGGTCCCGTCGCCGCCGACGAACAGCACGACGTCGACGTCCGCCCCGCAGAACGCCTCGACGGCGGCGCGCGTGTCCGCGGCGCCCGTCTCCGTCCCGTCGGGGGTGCCGAGGACGGTGGGCTCGAAGCCCGCGTCGCGGGCCACGCCCGCGCCCATCGGCTCCCCCCAGGTGAGCAGCTCCACGTCCGGGCGCGCGTCCCGGAGGGCGTCGAGCGCCCGCCTCGCCCTGCCGGGCGCGCGCGGCTCGGCCCCGCGCTCGCGGGCCTCCGCCACCTTCCCGTCGGTCCCCTTCAGGCCGACCCGACCGCCCATCCCCGCGATGGGATTGACGACGAATCCGACGCGCATGCCCGGTAGTCGGGGGACGGGCGCAAAAGCGCCACGCCCCGCGTGGCGTCCGCGCCCCGGACCGGCCCGCCCGCGCTCGCATCTACAACATTTAACCTCTCACGGGCGAACCCTGGGTCATGCACCCGCTCGTTCCCCTCGCCTCGGAGGTCTCGCTCCCGATCGGCGCCGTCGGCGGCGCCGTGCTCCTCGTCAGCCTCCTCGTCACGCTCGGCTGGCTGCTCTACCTGTATCGCTAGAGGCCGACGACCGGCAGGCTGGCCGGCGAGAAACAGCGCCAGCAGCTCCCCGCCGACGACGGGCGCCGCCCGCGCCGCCGAGCCACCACACCCGCTTGCGGACCTGCCGCCTGGCCGCCGCCCCGTCGCCCGCGACGAGCACCGGCGGCTCGCCCTCGTCGTCCCCGAGGCGCGGGCGGGCGTCCCCGTCCGCGCCTCGGCGAGGGACCGGGAGACCGACAGCCCCGCGCCTCGTCACGCGACGTGACCGCGACGACGAGCAGGAAGACCCCGAGGACGGCGAACGAGCTCCCGGCGATCCATCTCTCGCCGGGGGGACGCCCCGATCGGCTCCGACGCGCCCGCGTCGCCGTCACTCTCCGTCTATCTCGTCTGCCTCGGCCGTCTCGACCCGGTCGCGGAGCCACGCGGCCGCCTCCCGCGCGACCGCGGGGTCGCTCGCCCGGACCCGGAGCCTGACGTGGTCGCCGGGGTAGCTCCCGACGGTGGCGTCGAACTCCTCCTCCAGCGCCACGAGGCGGTCGACGAGCGCGCTCTCGTGCTCGTCGGCGTGGACGGTCTCGACGTGGGTCCGCTCGCCGACGAACTCGTCGGCGACCCGGCGGAACATCGCCTCCATCTCGTCGGGCACGCCGGGCAGGACGTAGACGCCGTCGACGACGGCGCCCGGCGCGACGCCCTCGTCGTTCGCGAGAAAGCGCGCCCCCGCGGGCAGGTCGGCGGTGCCGGTCGCGAGGTCGTCGGCCGCGTACCCGCCCTCCTCGGTGAGCCACGCGAGGGCGGCGGCGTGTTCCTCCACCGACCGCCCGACGGCCGCGGCGACCCCCTCCATCGTCACGTCGTCGTGGGTCGGGCCGAGCCCGCCCGTGACGACCACGGCGTCGTACTCGGCGCGGTACTCGTTGACGACCCGGGCGATGTCGGCGACCCGGTCGGGCACGGTGGCGACCCGCTCGACGCTCGCGCCGCGCTCGGTCAGGCGCGCACAGAGCCACGCGGCGTTCGTGTTCGTCACCTCGCCGGCCAGTAGCTCGTCGCCGACCGTGACGACTGCGACACGCATGCGGCGGCGTACGGGCCCGGCGGGCAAAACCTACCGCATTCCGGGCGGGGGTCCGTCGTCGCCGAAGTCGTCGCCCGTGTCCACGTCGAGGCCCAGCTCCTCGCGCTGCTCGCGCAGCTTCCGGATCTGGCGGCGGTAGTAGAGCGTCCCGACGACGCCGACGACCAGCAGGCCGGCGGCGACGCCGCCGAAGATGTACAGGTCGCGCTGGAGGTAGTACCGGACGACCACCGTGTCGCTCTGCACGTCGGCCCACCGGATGTGGGTCCGCCCGTCGACCCGTTCGGTCGCGTAGTCGCGCGGGCGGGCGCTCCCGAACACGGGGACCTCGACGCGGCGATCCGCGGGCAGGACGACCTCGTAGGACCCCTTCACGAACGTCGGGAGCGAGAACCGCTTCGGGGTGCTCCCCGAGGAGAAGGCGAGCTTCGCCGTCCCGTTCGTCGCGGTCGACGCGCTCTCGTTGGGGAACCGGACCGTCACGACGTCGCGCGAGCGGCTCACGCCGCCGCCGCGAGCGGCGAGCTCCGTGCCGGTCAGCACCGTCCCGTTGGGGTAGCGATAGCGCACCGCCGAGACGGGGATGGGGTTCCGCCCGCCGAAGCCGTCACGGCGGTACAGCTCGATCTCGTCGCGGGCGCTCCGGTTGATCCGGTAGACGGCCCGGAAGCGGGCGTTCGTCGTCAGCTCGATGTGGGCGTCGGCGCTCGCGTTCCAGGCGTAGCCCTCGCCGCCCGCCGGCTCGGCGTTCAGCTCCCGGTCGGGGACCGACCCGCCGCCGAAGACGCCCGCACACCCCGAGAGGAGCACGAGCGCGACGAGCGCGAGGGGTGCGACGTGACGACGCATCCGTTGTCAGGGGACGACACAGCGCAGTTCGGCCGGGAGGTGCTCGCCGACGGCGGCGAGCAGCCCCGGCGGGTCGGTGTCCTCGGCCGTGACGACGCTCTGTTCGAGCAGGCCGAGCCGCTCGACGGTGACGATGTCGCGGGCGTGTCCCGCCCGGTTTATCGTCGCGCGGACCTCCCCCCGGGTCGCGCTGTTGACGTTCAGTCGGCCCGTCCCCCGCGTCCACTCGTACAGCCGGTCGCGCGTCTCGTCGGCGAGGCGGGGCGGGTCGCCGTGCACGAACCGCAGGCGGAGGTGCTGGACGAGGCCGAACCGCTCGCGGATCTGCGAGGGCGATCCGGGGCCGAGCCCGAGTTCGTCGGTCGGAACGAGGACCGGCTCGTCGACCCCCGCGTCGAGGTAGAAGCCGTCCTCGTCCCACGACTCGAGCGTCCCGACGTACGTCTCGCCGGCCGCCAGGCGGTCGGGCACCTCGCCCCACTCCTCCCGGAGGACGTTGCGCGCGACCGTCGCGTCGGGGCCCTCGACCGTGACGGCGACCCACTCGTCGTGGCGAACGCCGACGGTGTACTCGACGTCGAGGTCGCCGACCGCGTTGTCGACCAGCGAGCGCATGGCGTCCATCGCCCGGTCGCGGGCGTCGCCGGACACGTAACACTTGGTCGCGACGACGACCATTATGCCGCGCCGACGTCGACGTTCAGCTCGTCGCGAAGCTCGTCGATGCGGCGCTCCATCGCGGTCACGAGGCGGTCGTTGTCCATCGCCTCGAGCGGCGAGCCACACTCGGGACACTCGAAGCCGAAGTCCATCGCCTCGCCGAACTCGAACCGGAGCGAGCACACCTCACACAGGTAGAACTCGTGGGTGCGCTCGTACTCCTCGCGCTCCTCCAGCGCCCCGAGCAGCCGGTGCATCTCCTCCTCCAAGTTCTCGGGGATCTTCTCGTACTCGAACGTCCAGAGGTAGGTGAGCCAGCCGGAGTCCTCGTCGCGCACCCGCCGGTAGGAGGCGAGGTCGTTCTCGTAGAGGATGAACAGCGCGCGCCGGACGTCGTTGAGCTCCAGCCCCAGCTCCTCGGCGAGCTCCTCGTCGGTCACCTCGCCGTCCGGCGGGGCGGCGGCGACCGGCATCCCCTTCGGCCCGACGAGCTCGTGGAGGTACTTCTGGATGACGGGGTCGTTCAACAGCTCCTCGAAAGCCATTACCGACTCTGGGCGGTGGAGTCGGTTAAAATCACCGGACCGACCGGCTCCGCCGGGCTCGTCGTCTCCCGGGACGGTCGGTCACGTCGGCGGCGCCGCCGGCCGCCGTTCGTCGGGCCTCGCTCGCGTCATCCGACCCGTGCGCCGGGGTCGCCCTCGCGTCACCCGGTTCGGGAGTCGTGGTCGCCGTCGGCGCCGTCCGCCTCGACGACTCGCTTTCCCGTCCCCTGCGGGACCACGCGTCGGTCCGCGTCCGCCCACTCCCGGTCGAGTTCGCGCCCCTCGAACAGGCGGTCGAGAAACACCGCGAGCCCCGCCACCTCCGAGTGGGGCTGGTTCGTCACCGCGACGTTCCAGTCGGCCCGCTCGTACACGTCGAAGGGCACCTTCTCGGCGCCGACGACGAGGAGGAGCGCCGCCTCGCGGTGGGCCGCCCGCACCGCGTCCGTCACGTCCTGGACCCGCTCGCCGTACATCGTCAGGTGGGCGACCCGCCCCGGCCAGTCGCGCAGGATCGCCCGCCAGTCCTCCCGCACCTCCACGTCGAAGGGGCCGCCGAACCGCTCGGTGACCTCGCGGACTGTCGCCGCGGCGTCGGTCGTCTTGCCGGCCAGTATCGCCCGGTCGGCGCCGAGCGCACGCGCGGTCAGCCCGACGTGGGTCGTCATCCGGTCGTCCCGCCCGGGCCGGTGGCCGAGGCGGAGGACCGTCACGTCGCGTTCCCCCTGCATGCGCGGCGGTTCGGGGGCCGCCCGGGTAGGGACTTCGATCCGCCCCGGGAGGACTCCGATCCGGTCGTCCGCGCGACGCGGGGGGCCGGCCGCTGGCGGCGACGGTCGCTCCCGACCCGGACGACACGCGCCGCCGTGTCGACCGGAACGCCCTTCAACCGTCCGCGGGTGACCGGTCGTATGACCCACCTCGACGGCGAACGGGTGCTCGTCACCGGCGGTGCGGGGTTCGTCGGCTCCCACCTCGTCGACGACCTCCGCCCGGCGAACGACGTGGTGGTGGCGGACGACCTCTCGACGGGGCGCCGCGACCGGATTCCCGACGGCGTCGAACTGCGGGAGGTCGACGTGACCGACCCCGACGACGTGGCGGGCGCGGTGACCGCGGACCTCGACCGGGTGTTCCACCTCGCGGCCCACCCGGCGGTGAACACCGACGAGCCGCGGCGGCAGGTCGAGGAGAACACGGCGATGACGTACAACGTGCTAGAGCGGATGGACGAGGTCGGCGTCGACCGGCTCGCGTTCACCTCCTCCTCGACGGTGTACGGCGAGGCGCCGCGGCCGACGCCCGAGGACTACGGCCCCCTCGAGCCGATCAGCGAGTACGGCGCCGCCAAGCTCGCCGACGAGGCGCTGGTCTCGACGTACGCTCACTCCTACGGCATCGAGTCGCGGGTGTTCCGCTTCGCGAACGTCGTCGGCCCCGGACAGCGGGGGAACGTCGTCGCGGACTTCGTCGAGAAGCTGCTCGACGACCCCGAGGTACTCGAGATCCTCGGCGACGGCCGCCAGGAGAAGTCCTACCTCCACGTCGAGGACTGCATCGCCGCCATCCGTCACGTCGTCACCGAGGCCGAGGGGCCGCTCGTGACGGTCAACCTCGGCTCGCGGACCACCACGTCCGTCCGGCGCGTCGCCGACATCGTCGCGGACGCGATGGACCTCGACCCGGCCTACGAGTACACCGGCGGCGACCGCGGCTGGCGCGGCGACGTCCCCCGGATGCGGCTCTCGGTCGAGAAGCTCGCGGGGCTCGGGTTCGAGCCGCCGGGGTCGAGCGACGAGGCGGTGCGCCGGGCCGCGCGGGAGCTGTACGCGGAGCTCGCCTGAAACCCCGTTTCCGTTCCGTACAGGCCGATCGACCCCGGGCCGCGTTCGTGCGGGCCGGCCCCCGAGCGGCGCGGTCCGTCCGTCGAACGGCGCGACGCCGCGGGTCGCGTCGACCGACCGCACCTCCGGAATCCACATTATCCCGCGTCGCCAACGGCGGCCGTGCAGGTCGTCGGGTACGACGCGCGCGCGCCGGCGCTGCTCGTGAGCGACGCGGCTCCCGACGGGGTGGGCGCGGTGAGCCGCGTCCCGCTCGACCCGGGAGCCGAACTCGCCTACGCGCTCGGCGACCGCCGCTGTGCCGGCGCGGTCGACGGCGACACCCACTACGCCTGCGACGCCCCCGGGGCGCCCCGCTGTCGGGAGCACGCGACGACCTGGGTGTGTGCGCGCTGTACCGGCACCTGTCTCAAGGACGAGATGGACTGCCTCGACGACCACGCGGTGTACCTCGCGGCGTTCGCGCCCGACGCGTTCAAGGTCGGCGTCACCCGCCGCGCCCGCCTGGATACCCGCCTGCGCGAGCAGGGAGCCGACCGCGCCGCCCACGTCCGGACGGTCGGGAACGGTCGGGTCGCCCGGGAGATCGAGGCCGGGATCGCCGAGTCGATCCCCGACCGGGTGCGGGTGGCGACGAAGCGCGCCGGGCTGGGACGGACCGTCGACGAGGCGGCGTGGCGCGACCTCCTCGCCGACTTCGACCCGACCGCGACCTTCGAGTTCGACTACGGCCTCGACCTCGACGACCGGCCGATCGCGGAGACGCTCGCCGCGGGGACCGTGCGCGCCACGAAGGGGCGGCTGCTCGTGCTCGACCGCGGCGGGTCGACGTACGCGGTCGACCTGCGCGACCTCGTGGGTCACGAGATAGAGCGAGGGGGGAGCGCCCGCGACCTGCAGTCGAGCCTCGGAGCGTTCTGACCGACCGGTCGAGGGGAGGACCCGGCGCCGACGGCGGCGGACGGCGCGTATCGACTCGGCGCGGCGGGGACGGCCGGCCGTCGGCTCGGGACCCCGACGGCCCGGCGACGCCCACCCGGTCGGCCCCAGACCCCGTGCGGAGAGACAACCCTTTTCCGCGGGGCTTCCGAATCCGGGGGCATGTCTGACGAGGACACCCAGGACGCCGAGGACAGCGAGGAACCGACGGACCCCGGCGCCGACGAGGGGGAGGGAAGCGAGGAGGAGAAGTCCTTCCGCGAGCGGGTCGAGGAGATCCGCGAGCGACGCAAGGAGGAGCGCGAGGAGGGCGAGGGCGAGGCGCCCGAGCGCCCGGACCCCGAGGAGATGATGGGCGGCGGCGGCGGCAACCCGTTCGCTCAGATGATGGGCGGGATGATGGGCGGCGGCGGCCCCGGCGGCATGGGCGGCGGTCCCGGCATGGGCGGCCCCGGCGGGCCGGGCGCGCAGGGTGGCTCCGGCGGCGAGAGCGAGAGCGTCGGCAACGAGGAGCTCGTCCGCGAGGTGCGCCAGCTCCGCGACGAGGTCCGCGACGCCACCCGCCAGCTCCAGCGCATCGCGCAGGCCATCGAGGACGACTAGCGACCGGACCCGAGTAGCGCCGAACTAGCGACCGGGTGAACCCACCGCGCGGTACACCTCGGCGAGCCGGTCGACCGCGCGCTCGACGCTCGTCTCCTCGCGGCGGTCGAGACAGGCCTCCGAGAGCCGCTCTCGCTCGGCCAGCGTCCGCTCGACGGCGTCACACAGCCCCGCGACGTCGCCCGTCTCGTAGTGATACCCGGTCTCGCCGTCGTCGACCGTGTCCGCGAGCGCCCCCTCGTTCGCGCCGACGACCGGCGTTCCACACGCGTTGGCCTCGAGCGCGACGAGCCCCTGGGTCTCGACGGGGCTCGGGAACACGAAGACGTCGAGCGCGCTGTAGAACGCGGGGAGCTCGTCGCGGTCGAGGAAGCCGAGAAACCGGGCGTCGACGCCCCGCTCGCGGGCGCTGGCTTCGAGCCGCTCGCGGGCCGGGCCGTCGCCGCCGAACGCGACCGTCGCGTCGAGTCGCGCCCCGGCGTCGACGAGGTCCTGCAGGCGCTTCTCGTAGCCGTGCCGGCCGGTGTAGCCGACGAGCGGCCGGTCGCCGTCGAGGCCGTGACGCGCCCGGAAGTCGGCGGGGTCGACCGGCCGGAACCGCTCGACGTCGATGCCGTTCGGCACCACCTCGACCGGGGTGGCCGTCCCGACGACGTCGGCGACGTAGTCGCGGGTCGCCTCGCTCGGCGCGACGACGGCGTCGGCGTGGCCGAAAAACCAGCGCTCGTAGCGCTTCGAGGCGCCCGCGAGCGTCCGCTCGACCAGTTCGCTGTCGGCGAGGTAGTCGGCGTACTCGCCGGTCGGAGTGTGGTAGTTGGCGACGAGGGGGGCACCCGTCCGGCGCGCCAGCCGGAGCGCCCCGATGCCGAGCGAGAACGGCGTGTGGGCGTGGACCACGTCCGGGTCGAGCCCGCGGACGTCGCGGGGGATCCGCGGCAGGCCGAGCCGGAAGCCGTCGTAGTAGGGAAACGGGAGGCTGCGAACGGGGTGTTCGTCGGGCGCGGGCTCGTGCCCGTCGCCGTCCGGGTAGACGACGTGCATCCGCCCGCCGCGGGCCGTCCAGGCGTCCCGCCACGCCTTCACCGTGTAGGTGACGCCGTTGACCGTCGGCAGGTAGGTGTCGGTGAAGGCGACGACCGACTCGGGCTCCATCGATGCGTGGTTCACGCGAGGGTCAGTAATCGCTTGTGACTTCCGCGTAGGCGTTCCGGAGCTCGTCGCCCACGCGGTCGAGGCCGTGCTCGCGAGCCGTCGCCCGGGCGTTCTCGCCGAGTCGCTCGCGCAGGTCGGGGTCGGCGGCGAGCCGGTCGAGCGCGTCGCGGAACGCCGCCCGCGAGTCACACAGGATGCAGTCCTCGCCGTCGGTGTAGTACTCGCGGAACACGGGGATGTCGCGGAGGACGACGGGCTTGCCACACGCCATCGCCTCGAGCACCACGAGCCCCTGGTTCTCCACCTTCGTCGGGAAACAGAACACGTCGCCGGCGGCGAAGGCGCCGCGCTTGTCCTCGACCCACCCCGTGAACGTGAGGTTCTCCGGCGGGTTCGCGGTCCACTTCCTGACCGTCGCGGACGCGTGCGGTCCCTCGTCGTAGGTGCCGAACCACGCGAACCGGTGGTCGGTCTCCTCGGCGAGCCGACAGAAGGTGGAGAGCCCCTTGCGCTCGAACACGCTGCCGACCGCGAACACGACCGTCCCGTCGAGGCCGTAGCGCTCGCGGTACGGCTCGCGGAGCGCCTCGTGACCCTCCAGCGACGACAGGTCGACGCCGTTCGTCACCGGCCGGACCGGCGCGTCGACCGGGTACTCCGCGAGCACGCCCTTCGTGTACTCGCTCGGGCAGAGCACGAGGTCGGCCTGCGAGTAGAACCAGCGGAGGTAGCGCCGGAGCGCCGGAGCGACCGCCCGGGAGCCGCGGAAGCTCCCGGCGAAGTCCTCGGCGGTGACGTGGGCGTGGAGGACGAGCGGCGTGTCGGTCCGCCGGCAGAGCCCGGCGACCGCGAGCGTCTCCGGCCCGATCAGGTTGCAGTGCGCGAGGTCGACGTCGACGAAGCCGCCGCGGCCGCGGGCGACGGCCGTCGCGGCCGACCGGAGGCTCGCGCCGACCCACGGGCTGGTCACGACCTCGACGTCGGTCGTCGCGAGCGCGGCGCGCTGCTGGTCGGCCGCGGTCCCGATCCCGCTCCGGTCGAGCCGGTCGGCGAGTTCGAGGTGGTTGAGGACCCGCACTGCCCGCGGGTTCCCCCCTCGCGCTCTTTACCTTCCCGGTTCGGGCGCGGACGCCGTCCGGCCGTCTCCGCACCCGACCGCGGCCGGACCCGAACGCGAAGCCGGTCGTTCCGCCGCTCCCGTCCGCCTTGCCGCCGGACGCCCGGCGTAGCCTTACGTGCCCCTCGGCCGAAGCCGACCCATGCCACCACGGACCGACGCCACGCTCGTCGCCACCGGCGACGCCATCCTCACGCGTCCCCTCCCGCCGACCGGACCCGCCAGCCCCTCGGGCGACCTCGCCGGCGTCCTCCACGACGCCGAGGCGACGGTCGTCCACCTGGAGTGCGTCGTCCCCGACGAGGGGACGTACGCGACGCCGTTCCGGGCCGTCCCGGACCAGTACCGTCACCTCGCGTCGTTCCCGGGAACGCTGTTCCGCGGTCCGCCGGCAGTGGTCGACGACCTCGCCGCGCTCGGTACCGACGTCGTGACGCTCGCCTCGAACCACGCGCTCGACTACGGCCGTGCCGGGCTGACCGCGACGGTTCGACGCATCCGCGACCGCGGGATGGCCCCCGCGGGCGCCGGGGAGAGCCGGGCCGCGGCCGGCGCGCCAGCCTACCACGAGACGGCCGCCGGGCGGGTCGCGGTGGTCCAGGCGACGACCGGCGTACCGCCGGGCGGCGAGGCGGGCGCGGCGACCGACCGTCTTCCGCCCCGTCCCGGGGTCAACCCACTCCACTTCCGGTGGGTCCATCGGGTCACCGCGGACCAGCTCGACGCGCTCCGCGAGGTGGCCGAGGCGACCGGGATCGCGGACGCGACGGCGTCGTGGCGCCGACGGGAACACTCACCCGGCACGGACGACCCGGACTACCGGTTCATGCACATGGGCTTTCGAGTCGTCGACGACCCGGCGGACGTCGGTATCGGGTACGAGGCGCACGAGCCGGACCGCGAGGCGCTGCTCGACGCCGTTCGCGCCGGCCGGCGCAACGCCGACTGGGTCGTCGTCGGCCTCCACGCCCACCACGGCCCCGGCGGGATCCGGAACGTCCCGGAGACGCCGTCGGCGGTCCGGGCCGTCGCCCGCGACTGCGTCGACGCCGGAGCGGACGCGTTCGTCGGTACCGGACCGCACGTCGTCCGGGGGGTGGAGACGTACCGCGACCGGCCGCTCTGTTACTCCCTCGGGAACTTCGCCGACCAGCGCGAGACCGTCGACCGACTGCCCCCGGAGTCGTATCGCTACTACGGCGTCGACCCCGACGCGGACCCGTCTGCCGTGTTCGACCGGGCGACGGTCGAGGAGCGCGACAGCGACCGGTGGGAATCGGTGGTGCTGCGCCTCCGGCTCGCGGCCGACGGACCGGTTCGCGCGGAGTTCCTCCCCGTGACGCTCGGGCCGGAGCGATCGCGGGGGCGACGCGGCACCCCCGAACGCGCGACCGGCGACGAGGGCGAGCGGACGCTCGACCGGCTCGTCGACCGCTCCGACCCGTTCGGCACGCGCTTCGATCGGGGCGACGGCGTCGCGACGGTCGCACTCGGCGACGGATCCCACAACGGCTAACCGCGGCGCCGGCCGAGGGGTCGGCGTGGGCATCCCCGAGGAGCGCATCGATCGGCTGGCGGACCTGGCCCGCGAGGCCGCTCGGACGCGCGACCACGAGCGGGCGCGAGCGTACGTCCGGCTGGCCCGCCGGATCGCGGAGCGCAACCGCTGTGAGCTGCCGCGCCGGTTCAAGCGGTTCACCTGCGACCGGTGTGACGCCTACCTCGTTCCGGGCGTGAACGCCCGCGTCCGCCTCCAGTCCGGGCACGTCGTGGTCCGGTGTGACTGTGGCGCGACGGCCCGGTACCCCTACGACTGACCGTCAGAGTTCACCAGAGTAATGCCGGTCGGGGCTGTACGAGCGTCCCATGACGAACGACGAGCTCAGGGCGCGCGCACACGACCTCGACGCGACGATCCGGGTCGGGAAGCGCGGCGCCGAGGCGGTCGAGGGCGAACTCGACGACCAGCTCCGAAACGAGGACCTGGTGAAGGTCAAGTTCCTCCGGGCCGCCCGCGCCGGGACGGACGTGGAGACGCTGGCCGACGAACTCGCCGCTGCCGTCTCGGCCGAGGTGGTCGAGACGCGCGGCAACACGGCGGTGTTCCACCGATGACGGCGGCGCCGGTCGCCCCCGCGCCGCTCCAGGCGGTGTCGTTCGTCCGCGAGCTACTCGGCCCGGTGCTGGGGGACGCGATCGCCGGCGCGGCCGCGCCGGTCGTCGTGTTCGTGCTCACGCTGGCCGTCGTCTACCTCGTCGGCCGGGCGGTGCTCGGCTCCCTGCTCGAACGGGTGTTCGACGCTCGCGGGCTCGAAGAACACGCCCGCAAGCCGCTGAAGAAGGTCGCCTACGTCGCGCTCCTGTTCGTGGCCGTCTCGGTCGCGTTCGGCCTCGCGGAGTACGGCAACTTCCTGCAGTCGCTCGCGACCGTCGCCGCGGCGGCGACGCTCGCCATCGGCTTCGCGATGCAGGACGTGATCGCCAACTTCGTCGCCGGCGTGTTCATCTTCACCGACAGGCCGTTCCGCATCGGCGACTGGATCGAGTGGGACGGGTATTCGGGCATCGTCGAGGACATCTCCCTTCGCGTCACCCGCGTGCGCACCTTCGACAACGAACTGCTCACCGTGCCGAACTCGAACCTGACCGACGGCGTCATCAAGAACCCCGTCGCCAAGGAACAGCT
>JBDGTB010000097.1:0-15132 GCA_042217235.1 Haloferacaceae archaeon
GCGCTCGGCCCCGGCACCCGGCTCACCGCCCGGGAGGTCGGGCTGCTGTCGGCGCTCGGGCGCGACGAGGTGCCCGTGCGCGCCCGGCCGACCGTCGGCATCGTCTCGACCGGCGACGAGCTGGTGCGGCCGGGCGACCCGCTCGACAGCGCGCGCGGGGAGATCTACGACGTGAACTCCTACACCGTCGCGGCTGCCGTCGAGGAGGCGGGCGGCGACCCGCGGCTCTACCCTCACGACGGCGAGGCGGCTACCGCCGCCGGCCCGGAGCGGGGCGACAGCCCCGTGGGCGACGACTACGACGAGATGGAGCGGGTGCTGCGCGAGGCGGCCGCGGAGTGTGACCTCGTCCTCTCCTCGGGCTCGACGAGCGCCTCCGCCGTCGACGTGATCTACCGGGTGATCGAGGACGGGGGCGAGCTCCTCCTGCACGGCGTCGCCGTCAAGCCGGGGAAGCCGATGCTGATCGGCCGCCTCGCCGGGTCGGCGTACGTCGGCCTGCCGGGCTACCCCGTCTCCGCGCTCACCATCTTCCGGACGTTCGTCGCACCCGCGATCCGCGAGGCGGCGGGGCTGCCCGAACCCCGAACGGCGACCGTGACGGGCCGGATGGCCGTCCGCGAGCGCTACGGCGAGGGGCGGCTGCGCCTGATGCCGGTCGGACTCGTCGAGGGCGGCGACGGCGCGGTGGACGGCGGCGCGGACGACCTCCTCGTCTACCCGGTCGACAAGGGGAGCGGCGCGACGACGAGCCTCGTCGAGGCCGACGGCGTCGTCGAGATGCACCCGGACACGGAGTACCTCGACGCCGGCGAGCGGGTGACGGTGCGGCTGTTCTCGCCCGACGTCCGGCCGCCGACGCTGTTCTCGGTCGGCGAGGACGACCCCGCGCTCTCGCGCCTCCTCGACCGGGTCGAGCGCCCCCGGCACCTCCCGGTCGGGTCGCGCGAGGGGCTGCGGCGGCTGCGCGACGGCGTCCCCGACGTGGCCGTCGTCGCCGGACCGACCGAGCGCGAGGTCGAGGCGACCGACGTCGGGTCCTGGACCCGCGAGTGGGGGCTGGTCGTGCCCGCCGGCGACCCCGACGGCGTCGACGGGGTGGCGTCGCTCGTCGACGACGACCTCCGGTTCGTCAACCGGACGGCCGCGTCCGGGCTTCGCCGGAGCTTCGACGCCGCGCTCGACGACCTGGCCGCCGAGCGGGGCGTCGAGCGCGCCGACCTGACCGACGCCATCGACGGCTACGGCGTGGGCGTCCGCGCCCACGAGAGCCCGGCACGCGCGGTCCTGGCCGGCGACCGGGACGTCGGGCTGGGGCTGCGGGCGACGGCGGCGAAGCTGGACCTCGGGTTCGTGCCGCTCGGCGAGCAGGCGGTCCGCGCCCTCGCCGCGCCCTCGCGGGTCGGGAAGGCGGGGGTGGCGGCGCTCCGCGACGCGATCGGTGACGACGACGCCTTCGCCGTCCTCGCGGGCTACGAGCGCGGGGCGGTCAGGTCGTCGAACGAGGCGACGCGGTAGTCGCCGAGCACGCACCGGCCGCGTCGGCGGGGGCCGTGGCGTTCGACGTGGACGGCGTCGAGGCCGGCGTTCCACGCCGCGCCGACGTCGCTCGGCATGTCGCCGGCGAGCACGCCGCGACCGCGGGCGCCGATCGCGGCCCTGGCGTGCTCGACCGGCTCCGGGTCGGGTTTCCAGCCGAGGTCCGACGTACAACAGACCACGGCGTCGAACCAGTCGCGGATGTCGAGCCGGTCGAGCACGGGCTCGGTCAGGAACGACTGGCAGTGCGTGACGAGGCCGACCGACGCGGTCAGGTCGCCGACGAACGCCGCGTCGTCGTGGAGGTACGTCGCCTCCGCGCGCAGCTTCGGGTCCTCGGCCTCGTGGAACGCCGGCCAGAACTCGTCGGGATCGACCCCCCACTCGCGGAGCACCGGGTTCCGCGGGCCGCCGAGGCCGTGCCAGAGCACGTCCCGCTCGCGCTCGGAGAACCGCCGGCCGAGCGTCTCGGCCACCCGGTCGAACGTCCGCTCGACGTACCAGTCCTCGACGTCGACGAGCGTCCCGTCGAGGTCGAACAGCCAGTAGTCGTAGGCGGGGAGGGCGGCGGCGTCGGACGTCAGGGGGGCCATCGAGGGGCGTGCTACGTCTCGGACCGACATATGCTTTCGGTCCCCGGCGGCGCCGCTCGGCTCGGCGGGGGATCCGGGGCGCCTTCGAGCGGACGGGCGGCTAGCGGAACTCGCCGCTGTTGCCCCCCTCGTCCTCGTCGAACCGCTCGCTCGGGTCCTCGGCGGTGTCGAACATCTCGTCGGCGTACTCCTCGGCGAAGTCGGTCTCCTCGCTCTCCGACGGGCCGGTGGCGTAGGCGTCGATACCGAGCCGGAGCAGTTCCTCGGCGGCCTCCTCGCGGTTGACGAACTCCTCGCTCGCGACGCGCTCGAACTCGGCCTCGAGATCGGTGGGGAGCGAGACCTCGACGGTGGGCATCGACGGGCCTTCGACACGGGGGGACTTCAACGCGACGGTGCGGCGGGTCGGGCGCCGCCGAACGCGCGCCGACCGGCCGCCGGCCCGATCGGGCACAAGAACGATGTAGGGGGGTGTCGATGCGGACCAACGATGCGGACCCAGTCACTGCCACTCGCCGACACCGCGGCGGCGCTTCGAACCGGCGACCGGTCCCTGCGGTCGCACGTGGACCGAACCTGCGACCGGATCGCGGCGGTCGAGCCCGACGTGCGGGCGCTCGTCGACGAACCCGAGCGTCGCGAGCGGCTCCAGTCGGACGCGGCGGCCCTGGAGGACGAGTACGACACCGACGACCGTCCGCCGCTGTACGGCGTCCCCGTCGGCGTCAAGGACATCGTCCACGTCGACGGGTTCACCACGCGCGCCGGGACGGCGCTCCCGCCCGAGCTGTTCCAGGGCCCCGAGGCCACGGTCGTCTCGGAGCTGAAGGCGGCGGGCGCGCTGGTGCTCGGCAAGACGGTCACGACGGAGTTCGCGGGCCAGGGGCCGGGGCTGACGCGCAACCCCCACGACGTGGAGCACACGCCCGGCGGGTCCTCGAGCGGGTCGGCCGCCGCGGTCGCGGCCGGGACGTGCCCGCTCGCCATCGGCACCCAGACGGGGGGATCGGTGGTCCGGCCGGCCGCGTTCTGCGGCGTCGTCGGGTTCAAGCCGAGCTTCGACCGGATCCCGACCGACGGCGTCATCACCCGGTCCGAGTCGCTCGACCACGTCGGCCTGTTCAGCCAGGACGTCGCGGGGATGGCGCTCGCCGCCTCGGTCGTCTGTGACGACTGGACGGCCGACGCGAGCCCGCCCGAGCCGCCCACGCTCGGCGTCCCCGAGGGGCCGTACCTGGAGCGGGCCTCGGACGCGGCGCTCGACGCCTTCGAGGCACAGCTCGACCGGCTCGCGGACGCGGGCTACGGGATCGAGCGCGTCCCGGCGTTCGAGGACTTCGCGGAGACCGACCGACGGCGGATGCACGTCTCCCACGGGGAGCTGGCGCTCGTCCACGGCGACTGGTTCGACGAGTACGAGTCGTTCTACCGGACGCGGATGGCCGAGCGCATCCGGTCGGGCAGGGAGGTGACGACGGAGCAGCTCATCGAGGGGCGGGCCGTCCTGCGCGAGCGCCGCGAGGGGCTCCAGGAGCGCATGGACGCCGCGAGCATCGACCTGTGGGCGTGTCCGGCGGCGCCCGGGCCGGCGCCGGCCGGGATCAGCTCGACCGGCGACTCGGTGATGAACCGGCCGTGGACCGACGCCGGCCTCCCGGCGGTGACGGTGCCCGCCGGCGACGTCGACGGCCTCCCCGTCGGGCTCCAGTGTGTCGCCCGCTACGGGGCCGACGAGCGGCTGCTCGCGTGGGCCGAGGGGGTCGCGGCGGCCGTCGCCCCCGACTGAACTTCGGCGGCGACCGGCGGGCCGCGTCGACCGTCGTCGCGGACGCGTCGCTCGGGGGGCGTCGCGACGAGCGAGAAGGGAGCGTCGTCAGGCCGCCTCGTCCTCGAAGTCGAACGCGAACCCGACCTCGCCGACCCGGGCCGACCCGAACGGGTCCGGCTCGAGCTCCAGCGAGGTCCAGGTCGCCTCGGTCGCCGCGGCGTACGCGGTCGCGACTCCGAGCGCGACGAACAGGCCGTTTCCGACCAGACTGACGGGACCGAGGCCGAGCTGCAGACCGAGCGAGAAGCCGACGCCACCGACTGCGATCACGGCCAGCGCGAGCCCGGCGGCGGCGAGCCGGGCGGGCCTCGACCAGCCGTCGTCCTGTCGAGAGCTCATCTCGTCTCCCACTCGTCGCTCGCCCGCCTAAACTCTTAACTCCGGAGTATCATATCGGATAATTGGGCCGCCCGGCGACGGGTCACGCCCCGTCGACGTCCCCGGCGGGGATCGCGAGCACCGGCTGGGAGGCGGTCCGGAGCACGCGCTCGGTCGTGCTCCCGAGCAGGTAGCGCGCGAGACCGGTGCGGCCGTGGGTGCTCATCGCGATGCAGCCGGCGTCCACCTCGTCGGCGTACGCGACGACGGCCTCGGACGGCGGGCCCTCCCGGAGCTCGGTCACGACGTCGTCGACGCCCGCGGCGCGGGCCCGCTCGGCCGCGTCGGCGACGGTCTGCTCGCCGGCCTGTTTGGCCTCCTCGAGGAGGGCACGCGAGCGGACGTCGGGGCCGAGTCGGTCGGTCCCCGTGGCGTGGAGGACGTGGAGCGTCGCGCCGTACGCCCGCGCGAGGTCCGCGGCCGTCCCGAGCGCCGCCCGCGCCGCGTCGCTGCCGTCGGTCGGAAAGACGACCGAGCGGTAGTCGGTCGGCCGCGACCGTCCCTCCTGACGGTCAGGACGGGCACGTCGGCGGCCCGGAGCACCCGCTCGGTGGTGCTCCCGAGCACGAGCCGGTCGAGGCCGGTGTGGCCGTGCGTGCCCATCACGACCGTGTCGACCCCCTGCTCGTCAGCGTACGCGAGTATCTCCTCGTGGGGGACGCCCGCCAGCAGGGCGGTCTCGACGTCGAACCCCTGGTCGGCGCCGGCCTGCCAGACGTCGTCGAGCACGTCGTCTCCCCGTCGTTCGAGCGCCTCCCGCGTCGGCTGTGACGTCGCGAGCGAGGCGTCCACCACGTGCACCGCGTGCACCTGCCCGTCGTAGCGTCGCGCGTACTCGAAGGCGTGGTCGCGGGCGATCCTCGCCGCCGGGCTCCCGTCGGTCGGCAACAGCACGGTCCGGACCATGGCCGATCCATCGGCGGTCGGACTCAAAGCGCTTCGGCCGGTGCGGCCGGAATTAAATATCTCCTCCTCCGATCCGGGGGTATGACTGTCACGTTCGGTCACGTCCTGGTCGCCGTCGACGGGAGCGAGCCCTCGCGGCGCGCCCTCCGGGTCGGCCTCGCGTTCGCGGACGCCTACGACGCGACGGTCGAGGTGCTCCACGTCGTCGCGACCTCGCGCGCGGCGACGGCCGACGAGCGGGACGCCGAGGCGGCCCGCGAGGACCGACGCGCGGCGCTCCGGGAGACGGTCGCGGGGATGTCTCACGAGGCGGACGTCGAACTCCGCGTCGAGGAGGGTCGGCCGGCGGCGACCATCTCCGCGCGCGCCGAGGCCTCGGGCGCCGACCTCGTCGCGCTCGGCCGCCACGGCCACGGGGGCCTCGGCGAGCGCCTGCTCGGGAGCGTCGCGGAGAAGGTGCTCCGGCACAGCGACGTCCCCGTGTTGACCACGGCGGCGACCGAGCCGACGGCGCCCGTCGGCCTCGAGGGCGGGGACGTGCTCGCGCCGACCGACGGCAGCGACGCCGCGGCGCGGGCGGCGCCGTACGGGGCCGCCGTCGCCGACCGCTTCGGCGCGCGGCTACACGTCGCGCGCGCCGTCGACGTGCAGGCCGAGGCGGGCATCTTCGACGCCGGCGGCGTCTCCGAGGCGTACGTCGAGCGCCTGGAGGGGACCGCGCGCGAGTCGATAGACGCCTACGTCGAGCGGGTCCGCGAGACGTCCCCCGACGTCGCCGTCGAGCGGGCGGTGCTCCGGGGCCGGCCCCACGAGGCGCTCGCCGAGTACGCCGCGGGCCACGACGTCGACCTCGTCGCCATCGCGTCCCGCGGGCAGTCGAGCCTCGCCGGCCAGCTGCTCGGGAGCGTCGCCGACCGGGTGCTCCGGGTCGTCGACGTGCCGGTGCTGGTCGTTCCGGTTCGGGACTGATCCGGGCGGGACCGGACGCTCGCTCACGCCCCGAGCGGCCGACCCGTCCGGCCGGTCGCCGGCTCACTCGGGACGGACCGCGACCTCGTCGCCCACCCGGAGCGTCCGACCGCGGTCGCTCGCCGGCACGCGCGCGATGAGCATCAGCGTGTAGTAGTGCTCGAAGGCGTCGGGGTCGGCCCACTCGGGGAACGTCGCCTCGCGGCGCTCGGCGAAGCGCTCGCGGAACGCCGGCGTCCGCTCGCCCGTGTCCGGGTCGCGCTCGGGGACGACACACCGCCCGCAGGGCTCGACGCCCTCGAACCGGACGTCGCCGGCGACGAAGGCGGGCGCGTCCTCGCCGACGAAGCGGTCCTCCCAGAAGGCGGGGACGCCGCCCACCTCGACGTTGGCGCGCAGGCGCCGCCGGGCGCCCTCGACGGTGAGGTCGTCGAACCACGAGGCGAGCGCCTCGACGGTCGCCGTGCTGACCACCGACGGCCCCGCGCGCCGGCGGTCGACGTAGCCGAGCGCGTCGTCGCGACGGATCTCGACGTCGGCGTCGAGGCGGTCGCCGAACCACGCTTCCGCGGCGGCACGCTCCCCGTCGAGGTCGAAGGCGACGCGCTCCCCGTCGGCGTCGTCGACCGTCAGCACGCGCGTCCCGGGGTCGAACGACGTGCGGAGGCGGTGGACGCGGTCGGTCCGCTTGCCGTTTATCGGCTCGCCGTCGGCGTCGAAGAGGGCGTACTCGCGGTCGCCGGCGAGGGTGCCGCCCTCGGTGACCCGTGCCGACTCGACCTCGGCGGCGTCCAGCGCCTTCACCGGGTGGATCCGGAGCCGTTCGACGTGTGCCATCGCCGGATCGGTGGGCGACCGGGTACAAAGTCCTGCCCCCGCTCCAGTTCGGCCCGGTCCGCCCTGCTCCGGTCCGCTCCGGTCCGCCCTGCTCCGGTCCGCTCCGGTCCGCCCTGCTCCGGTCCGCTCCGGTCCCCACCGACCGCGGAGCCGTCGTCACCGGCCGCTCAGTCGCCGGCGGCGGCCCGCGAGGGGTCCCGGTCGGCCTGCGCCGCCCAGAGGTCGGCGTAGTCACCGCCGCTCGCGAGCAGGTCGTCGTGGGTCCCCGACTCGACGACCTCGCCGTCCTCCATCACGACGATGCGGTCGGCGTCGCGGATGGTCGAGAGCCGGTGGGCGATGACGAACGCCGTGCGGTCCTCGATGAGCCGGTCGAGGCTCTCCTGGATCAGCTCCTCGGTCTCCGTGTCCACGTCGCTGGTCGCCTCGTCGAGGACGATGACCGCGGGGTCGTTGAGCAGCGCCCGCGCGATGGCGATGCGCTGGCGCTGGCCGCCCGAGAGCCGGACGCCCCGCTCGCCGACCGTCGTGTCGTAGCCGTCGGGCAGGTCGGCGACGAACTCGTGGGCCTCGGCGGCCTTCGCGGCCTCGACCACCCGATCGCGGTCGAGCACGTCCGCCCCCCACTCGTCGGCGAGCGCCCCGCGGTCGCCGTAGGCGATGTTCTCGGCGACGGTCCCCGAGAACAGGTACGGGTTCTGCTCGACGACCGCGATCTCCTCGCGCAGCGCCCGCCGGTCGTACTCGCGGACGTCGACGCCGTCGACCCGGACCGCCCCCTCGTCCACGTCGTGGAAGCGCGGGACGAGCTTCAGGAGCGTCGACTTGCCCGCGCCGGTCGCCCCCGCGAGGCCGACGGTCGCGCCGGCGGGCACGTCGAGGGAGACGTCCCGGACGACCGGCTCGCGGTCGCCGTAGCCGAAGGTGACGTCGTCGAACGTCACGCGCCCGTCGACCCGGTCCGGCCGGTGGGGGTCGTCGGGCTCGGTCACGGCCGGATCGCGGCCGAGCAGGCCGAACACCCGCTCCGCGCTCGACCGGGCGAGCTGGTAGCGGTTCGCGGACTTGCCGACCCGGCGCATCGGGGAGTAGAGCCGCCGGAGATAGAGGAAAAAGAGCGCGAAGGCGCCCGTCGAGAGCGCGCCGGGCGCGCCGACGATGATGTCCCGCCCGCCGACGTACAGGACGAGGACGAACACGACGCCGGTGAGCAGGCGAAGGGCGGCGAAGAAGGCCCGCCGGATGCGCAGGGCGGCCACCTTCTCGTCGTGGTACGCCTCGCTCTGGGCGGCGACGCGGCCCCGCTCGAACTCGTAGCGGTTGAACGCCTTGATCACCGCCGCGCCCCCGAGGTTGTTCTCCAGCCGGGTGTTCAGCCGGGCGACCGTCTCGCGGATCGACTTGTAGCGCGGCTCGATCCACGTGAGAAACCGGCCGCTCGCCACCCCGATCACCGGGACCGGCGCGAGCGCGATCAGCGCGAGCTTCGGGGAGTAGTGCCACAGCACCACGCCGATCCCGCCGACGGTCGCGACGACGCGCACCAGCTGGCGGAACTCGGTGTTGAGAAACCGCTCCAGGCGGTTGATGTCGCTGTTGAGGATCGACATCATCCCGCCGGTCTGGTGGGTGACGAAGAACTCCATCGAGAGGCGCTGGAGGTGGTCGTACGTGTCGTTTCGGAGGTCGCGCTGGATCTTCTGGGCGGTCGACTGGAGCAGGTACCGCGAGCCGAAGCGGGTGACCGAGCGGACGAGATAGGCGACCACGGCGATCCAGACGAGCCGTTCGAGGAGGGCGATCCGCGCCGCCTCGCTCGCGGCGACCGCCGCGGGCAACACCCCGAGGCTCGCCAGGAGCCCGGGGGTCCCGGACCCGAGCACCACGCGGTCGATCGCGGCCGCGACGACGACGGGCGGCACCAGCCGGGCGAAGCGCGTGGCGAACGAGGCCACGACGCCCGCGGTCAGCCGCGGCCAGTACGGCCGGGCGTAGGCGAGCAGGCTCACCATCGGGTGACCGTCGACGTTCTCGCGGACCTCCTCGAACCCCCCGTGCTCGTCCGGCACGGCTCGTCCGTAACGGGCAGGACGTTGAAATACTGCGTGCCTCCCGGCGACACTCCCCCGACTTTCATCCCGCCGGCCCGCGAGCACGCCCCATGGCGACGGCGAGTCGCGTCCCGGAGCCGCGGGTGCTCGCGGGGGCGAAGCGACGGCTGTTCCCCGACGGGGAGACGGAGGCGTACGCGGTGACGGACACGCAGTTCGCGACCGACGAGTGGCTCCCGGGCGAGCCGGTCGGGTCGGCCGTCCGGGAGGCGCTCGCGCCGTTCAACCACGTCCGGCTCGGGGGCGGCTACCCCGACCTCGTCGGCGTCCGCCGGCTGGAGTCGGACCTCCTCGCGACCGACGCGACGGCGCCGGAGCCGCCGCTCGTCGCCGTCGAGGCCAAGGGCCACACCGACGACGGGACGGTCGACGTCCGGCGCGGCGTCGTCCAGGCGCACGACCGGCTGTCGGCGGCCAACGCCGCGTACCTCGCCGCGCCGGCGTGGGCGGTCACGGCGGGCGACCGGGCGCTGGCGCGGGAGCTGAACGTCGGGGTCCTCGGCGTCGACGCCGACGGCGGGGTCGACGTCGTCGAGGCGCCCCGCGCGGTCGGCAACGCCGCGAGCCGGGCGGGCTCGGCCGTGCGGTTCCAGGCGAGCGCGCGGGGAGTCGCCGACCAGTCGTTCGGGCTGAACCACCCGAAGAACTACCTCGCGTACCCCCTCGCGTGGCACGCCGACGGCCCGACCGACGACCGCCTCGTCGAGCACGACGTCGTCGCCGCGACCGACGACGCCCGGCGCGGCGCCGCCTTCCTCGGGCTGGTCGACGAGCGGCCCGACGGCGTCGCCCTCACGTCGCTCGGGCGCGAGGTGGTCCGGTTCGCGCTCGCGCGATACGGGTCGGCCGCGGCCGCGCTCGAGGAGTTCGCGGCGTGGCACGGGCGCTCGAAGCGGTTCGTCGACCTCGCGCCGGCGTGGGGCCGGCTCGCCCGACGGGTCGTCGCCGCCTACCCGGCGACGGAGCTGCTCGTCGGGGAGCTCCAGGCGATGCACGACGACCGGGTCGACGAGCCGACGCTCCCGGACCTCGTGGAGTACCTCCACGCCCACGCCCCCTCCTTCGCCGTCGAGCTGTTCGTCCGGGGGACCGCGGCAGCGCGTGGGCGCGTGCTCGGACCGGACGGCGACCTCCGGACCGGAGCCCTCCGCGACGGCGACGTCTACCACGCCCCGACCGTCTTCCAGTTCAAGGCGCTGCTGTACCACGTCGGACTGCTGACCGAGCGCGGCAGCGAGCCCTCCCGGCTCGACCCGACGAGCGACGTGTGGGCGCTCCGGCACCCGGTGTGACCGCGGGTCCGGTCCCGGAGTCGTGGCGCGTGGTCCCGGCTCGTCCGCGGCCGGCCGCGAGCGAAACGCCGTTCCGTTCCCGCCCCGAGCGGCGGACGTGAGCGACCAGACCAACGTCTACGGCACCGAACTCCGGCCGTGCGGCGAGGACCCGACGACCGGGTTCCGGCGCGACGGCTGCTGTCACGAGGACGCCCGCGACGGCGGGCGACACGAGGTCTGTGCCGTCGTCACGGAGGCGTTCCTCGACTACAGCGCGGCGCAGGGCAACGACCTCGTCACGCCGCGCCCGGAACTGGACTTCCCCGGGCTGGAGCCCGGCGACCGCTGGTGTCTCTGCGTCGGGCGCTGGCTGGAGGCGCTGGACGCCGGCGTCGCCCCGCCGGTCGTCCTCGAGGCCACGAACGAGGCCGTGCTCGGGGACGTACCGCTCGACGCGCTGAAGGCACACGCCCACCGGGAGTGAGCGCCGGCGACCGCCGCGCCCGCCCCGGCACCCGTCCGTCTGCGCCGCCCGTCTCGCCCGGCACCAGCCCCGACTCGCGCGCCGGCCACGGCCGACGGCGTCCCCGCACGCGGAACGCTTAACTCGTAACCTGTTGACATCAGACTTCGGGCAATGTTACCAGTAGCCACGATGCGGTCGATGTACGAGGACATGGTGACCGCGCGGTACTACGAGGAGCGGTTACAGGAGGAGTATCTGGAGGGAAAACAGCCGGCGTTCGACATCTCCGCGGGGCCGATCCCGGGCGAGCTCCACCTCGCGGCCGGCCACGAGGCGTCCGCGGCCGGCGTGTGTCAGCACCTGGCCGACGCGGACACGGTGACCGCGCCCCACCGGCCACACCACGTCGCGATCGCCAAGGGCGTCGACCTGAAGCGCATGACCGCCGAGATATTCGGCCGGGAGACGGGCCTCTGCAAGGGGAAGGGCGGGCACATGCGTCTGTTCGACCCGGACGTCAACTTCGCCTGCAGCGGCATCATCGCGCAGGGGTGTCCCCCGGCGGTGGGGGCGGCGATGGCCGCGGACAAGCGCAACGAGGACGCCGTCGCCGTCGCCTTCCTCGGCGAGGGGGCGATAGACCAGGGCGCGTTCCTCGAGTCGCTGAACCTCGCGGCGGTCCGGGACCTGCCGGTCGTGTTCGTCGTCGAGGACAACGACTGGGCGATCAGCATGCCGAAAGAGCGCGTGACGGACGTCGAGGACGGCTCGAAGCGGGCCGACGGGTTCGACGTGCACGGCGAGCGGGTCGACCACGACGACGCGGTCGCGGTGTACGAGACCGCCCGCGACGCCGTCGGTCGCGCCCGCGACGGCAACGGGCCGACGCTGCTCGAGGTCCAGGTCCACCGCCGGATGGGCCACTTCATGGGCGACCCCGAGGCGTACCGCCCGGACGAGGACGTCGAAGCGGCCAGGCGCCGGGACTCGGTCGAGCGCCTCGCGGCCGACCTGCGGGGGGCCGGCGTCGACGACGAGGACATAGAGAGCATCGAGGCGGCGGCCGAGGAGCGAGTCGACGACGCCATCGCGTGGGCGAAAGACCAGCCGGAGCCCGACCCCGAGGCGGCGTACGACGACGTCTTCGTCGAGACGGCGACGGACGGCGGTCGCCGCGACGCGGGGGGTGAGCGCTGATGGCGAGCGAGACGGACGCCGGCGAGGCCGCCGCGTCGGGCGAGGAGCGCGAACTCACGATGAGCCGGGCGATGGTGTCGGCCGTCGCGAGCGAGATGCGCGCCGACGACGAGGTGTTCTACATGGGCGAGGACGTCGCCGACTACGGCGGCATCTTCGACTCCACCCAGGGGCTGCGCGACGAGTTCGGCTACGACCGCGTGATGGACGTGCCGATCAGCGAGACGGGCTTCATCGGCGCCGCCGTCGGGGCCGCACAGGCCGGGATGCGGCCGATTGTGGAGCTGATGTTCGCGGACTTCTTCGGCGTCTGCATGGACCAGATCTACAACCAGATGGCGAAGAACACGTACATGAGCGGCGGCGCCGTCGACGTCCCGATGGTCCTCACGACGGCCGTCGGCGGGACGTACAACGACGCCGGCCAGCACTCCCAGACCCTCTACGGCACCTTCGCGCACCTGCCGGGGATGAAGGTCGTCGTCCCCTCGAACGCCTACGACGCGAAGGGGCTCATGCACGCCGCGGTCCGCGACGACAACCCGGTGGTGTACATGTTCCACAAGCGCCTGATGGGGCTCGCGTGGATGCCCGCGCCGCCCGGGCCGAAGACGACGGTGCCGGCCGAGGACTACGCCGTCGACCTCGGGTCGGCGGCCGTCCGGCGGGAGGGGACCGACGCGACGGTCGTCACGCTCGGGCTCCACGTCCACCGGGCGCTGGCCGCTGCGGAGCGACTCGCCGACGACGGGACGGACGTCGAGGTGATCGACCTCCGCTCGCTCGTCCCGCTCGACCGCGAGACGGTCGTCGACTCCGTCCGCAAGACCGGGCGTCTCGTCGTCGTCGACGAGGACTACCGGTCGTTCGGGGTGAGCGGCGAGGTGACCGCCGTCGCCGCCGAGGAGGCGCCCGACGACCTGACCGCCGTCGAGCGGGTCGCGCTCCCCGACGTGCCGATACCGTACGCCCGTCCGCTGGAGAACGAGGTGATCCCGGACGAGGAGGAGGTCGTCGCGGCCGTCGAGCGCGCCCTGGAATGACCGACGTCACGATCGGGTCGGCGGACGTCTGGCCCGACGACGCGGCCGACGTCGAGGAGGGGATGCTGAGCAACTGGTTCGTCCCCGAGGGGGGGCGCGTCGAGCGCGGCGAGACGCTGTGTGAGATCCAGATCGAGAAGGTGAGCGTCGACGTCCCCGCCCCGGCCGACGGGACGCTGACCGAGCGGCTCGTGCCCGAGGGCGACACGTTCGCGCGCGGCGACCCGCTCGCTCGCGTCCGGACGGACGAGTGAGGCGTCGCGGCGGCTACTCGCGGTTCGGGTAGATCGTCGTCTCCCCCGTCTGTTCGACGCCGAACCGCTCCGCACGGGTCGCGAGCCGCTCGCGGAGCGCCGTGGGGAGGGTGGTCGCGTCGGGCCAGTCACACTCCACGAGGTTCCCGGACGGGTCGCGCAGGTACAGCTGGGCCGCGCCGTCGGGGAACTCGTAGAGCGCCGCCCCGAACGTGTCGGCGTCGAGGGCGCCGCGGTCGCGGGCCCGCTCGTACACCGCCGCGAAGTCGTCGACGTCCACGGCGAAGTGGTGGACCTCGGGCCCGGGACCGCCGCGCTCGGTGAGGTGCAGCTGTGCGTCGCCGACCTGGAACCACGCGCCGGGCGCGCTCGATTCGATCGACGGGATGGGCTCCATGCCGAGCACCGACTCGTAGAACTCGACCGCCTCCCCGAGGTCCTCCACCGAGACGTTGACGTGGTTGACGCCGGTCGCGCTCATGGCACGCCAACCAGTCACACACCGCGTAGAAAACGTCTTCGCCGGTCACCGGGGGCGGCCGTCGCCGTCACTCCCGGTTCCACGCCGCGCCGTCGGGGTCCACGAGCCGGCGGTGGCGCGACGGGTCGATGGCGTCGATCCGCGCCACGTCCTCGTCGGTCAGCTCGACGTCGGCCGCGGCGAGGTTCGCCCGGACGTGCTCGGGCGATCCCGACCGGGGGATGGGGACGGCGCCCTTCGCCATCACCCACGCGATGCTCGCCTGTGCGGGCGTGACGCCGCGTCGCTCGGCCACGTCGACGACCTCGGGCACGTCGGTCACCTCGTTGCGAACCAGCGGGCAGTAGGCGACGAGGCGGTGGCCGTGCTCGTCGGCGTACGCCAGGAGTTCGTCCTGGGGGAGCAGGGGGTGCATCTCGACCTGGTGGGCGGCAACCGGCGCGTCGAGGCGCGCCCGCGCCTCGTCGAGGAGGTCCGGGGTGAAGTTCGACAGCCCGACGTGGTCGACGAGCCCCTCCGCGACCAGTTCGTCGAGCGCCGGGAGCGTCTCGTCCGGGTCGTAGGCGTCCATCGGCCAGTGGACGTACAGCAGGTCGATCGTGTCGACGCCGAGGCGGTCCGCCGACTCGCGGGCGCTCGCGACCAGGTCGTCGTGCCCGAGCGCCTCGGGCAACACCTTCGTCGCGACCACGACGTCCTCGCGGGGGACGTCGCTCTCCGCGACGGCCCGCCCGACCTCCCGCTCGTTCTCGTACATCCGGGCGGTGTCGAGGTGGCGGTAGCCGGCCTCGAGCGCCAGCCGCACGGTCTCGACGCCCGCGTCGCCGCGAAGCTCGTTCGTACCGAAGCCGATCTCGGGGAGCACGTCACCGGGTGGGTCCCCCGCCGGCTAAAGCGACCGGGTCGCGGCAGGGGGCCGAGGGGGCCTTTCGAGCTGTTCCCAGTCCCCTCTCGCGTCGCCGATCTGTCCCGTTCGGCGGTCCCGAAAGCTCCGCCGGACAGTCCCGTTCGACGGTCCCGAAACGTTCTTCCCGCCCGCTGGCAGACGGGCAGTATGCCGACGGAACCCAACACGGGGTACGACCCGGATCTGGGTCGGAAGTTCATCTTCGTGACCGGAGGCGTGATGTCGGGGCTCGGCAAGGGGATCACGGCCGCGAGCACCGGCCGGCTCCTCTCGAACGCCGGGTTCGACGTGACCGCGGTCAAGATCGACCCGTATCTCAACGTCGACGCCGGGACGATGAACCCCTACC
>JBDGTB010000084.1:0-15039 GCA_042217235.1 Haloferacaceae archaeon
ACGGAGATCAACCACTACGACGCCGAGAACGACGAGATCAACGTCCAGGACGTCTACCAGTGGCAGGCCGAGACGGACGAGTTCCTCAAGATGGGGGAGTCGAGCACCTTAGAACAGATCAAGTTCGACCGGGGCTGGACCCAGGACCGCCTCGACGAGGAGCTGTTCAAGCGGCGGGCGGTGCTCGCGTACCTGATCGACAACGGCCTGAACACGTACACGCAGGTCGCGGCGACGTTCCAGGCGTTCATCAACGACCCCGACACCATCCTCGCGCTGATGGCGAACGACGGGCTCCAGCGGAGCCTCGAGGACCTCCGCGGGATGGAGTCGGTGCTGATCGACATCGACCCCGAGCGGGAGGCGATGGTTCCTCGCCCCACGCCGGACGAGCCGGAGCGGGAACTCGCCCGGGAGATCCTCGACCGCGCCGAGGAGGAGCTGTTCCCCGAGTACCGCGGCGAAGAACTCGGGAGCGTCGCGAGCGCGCTGGTCGAGATGGAGAGCGCCGGGGACGTCACGCCGGAGTCGGCGACGGACGGCGACGCGGACGCGGACCCGAGCGCTGACGACGGCGCCGACGCCGGGGAGGGCCCGAGCACGGACGAGGGGGACGCGGACGACGGCGCCGACGCCGGGGAGGGCCCGAGCACGGACGAGGGGGACGCGGACGACGGCGCCGACGCCAGGGAGGGCCTCGACGGCTGGGGCTTCGGTGACGTCGACGACGGGAGCGAGTGACGATGAGCCTCGAAACCGCCGAGGGAGACGTCAGCCGCGAAGGGGGGAGCCTGGAGGAGCTGTTCTACCCCGTCTACCGGCGACTGTTCGACGAGGAGGGGGACTTCGTCGACGACCTCGGGAAGAAGCTGGCGCAGGCGCGGATGCCCGAGAACGTCGAGATGTACCTCTCGCGGGCGCTCGGCTACGGCGTGCTCTCGGGGTTCGCGCTCGCGGTCGTCGGGACGCTGTTCGGCTGGTCGCTGTTCGCGTTCGGCATCCTCTCGCCGGAGATGCTCAGCACGAACGCCTACATCCCGAACCCCGCGGTCCGGAGCTTCCTCGAGTCGATGCGCGTCCCCGCCGCGATCGGCGCCTCGGGGCTCGTGTTCGGCACGATCGGGTTCGGGCTCGGCTTCGGGTCGCTCGTCGCCATCCCCTACTCCCGGGCGTCGGCACGCGAGCGGGAGATCAACATGCTGCTCCCGGACGCCGTCTCGTTCATGTACGCCCTCTCGGTGGGCGGGCTGAACCAGCTCGAGATCATCGAGGCGGTGGCCCAGGCCGAGGACACCTACGGCGAGGTGTCGAGGGAGTTCCAGTCGATCACCCAGGAGACGGAGTACTTCGGGACCGACTACCGGAACGCCATCCGCGACCAGGCGGTGATCACGCCCAGCGACGAGTTCTCCCAGTTCCTCACCGACATGCTCTCGATCGTCAACTCCGGGGGCGACATGGAGCAGTTCCTCGACGACAAGAAGGACAAGCACCTCCGGACGGCGAAACAGCAACAGGAGATGACCCTGGAGACCCTGGAGCTGTTCGGGGAGATGTACATGACCCTCTCGCTGTTCCCGCTGTTGCTCATCATCATCCTGGTCATCATGAGCATGCTCGGGTCGGCCCAGACGACGCTCCTGTTCGGGACGGTGTACGCGCTCATCCCGCTGACGGGCGCCGGCTTCCTCGTCCTGGTGTCGACGGTCAAGCAGGACGAGCCGGGGGACGGCTACCTCCGGCCGGCGGACGCCGACGAGCGGATCGAGACGAGCGCCGACTCGGGCGCGTTCAACCTCGGGCTCGTCGAGAACTACGTCGGCGAGCACGGCATCTTCGGCCACATCAGGAGCCGGGAGGGGCGCCACCGGCTCGGCGAGGTCCTCCGGGCGCCACACCGATTCTTCAAGGAGCGGCCGATGTACACGCTGGTGTTGTCGGTGCCGGTCGCGGTCGCCGCCGTCGCCGGCGCCGTGGTCGCCGGCGCCGCCCCGACGACTTGGGCGGCGATGAAGGCCCAGCCGGTGTGGAGCACGTTCCTCTACTGGTACGTGCCGAGCTACGTCGTCCTCGTCCCGCTGACGGTGTTCTACGAGTGGAACGTCCGGTCCCGACGGGCGATCATCGGGAAGCTCTCGGAGAACCTGCGGAAGCTGTCGAGCGCCAACGACACCGGCCAGACGCTGCTCGAGTCCCTGAAGACGGTCGCGGACACCTCCTCGGGGAAGCTCGCCGACGAGTTCGACGTGATGTACGCGAAGGTCAACTACGGGACGAGCCTGAAGGACGCGCTGGTCGAGTTCAACAACGAGTACCACATCCCGCGGCTCGCGCGGACGGTGAAGCTCATCAGCAAGGCACAGGAGGCCTCCTCGCAGATCACGGACGTCCTCTCGACGGCCGCACAGGCGAGCGAGAACCAGGACGACATCGAGCGCGAGCGCAAGTCCCGGACGCGGATGCAGGTCGCGATCATCCTGATGACGTATCTCACCCTGCTCGGCGTGATGGCCATCCTCAAAACGCAGTTCCTCGACGTGATGGCCGGACTGACCCAGCAGGCCTCCGGCGGCGGGGGGACCGGCGGCGCCGCCGGCGGGAGCATGAGCCTCGGCGCCAACATCGACACCAACCAGCTCTCCCTGCTCTTCTTCCACGCGGTGACGATCCAGGCGCTGCTCTCGGGGCTGATCAGCGGCTACATCCGCACCGCCGACGTCCGCTCGGGGCTCAAGTTCGTGGTGGTGCTCCAGTCGATCGCGCTCGCGACGTGGCTGGTGGTCGGATGACGCGGCGCGGGCGCGACGCCGGGCCGGCCCGCGACCGCGGCCAGTCGACCATCGACTACGGCATCGGCGCGGTGCTTTTCGTCCTGACGGTCGCGTTCGTGCTGGCCTTCACCCCGACGCTGCTCGGGCCGTTCGTCGGCGGCGCCGAGGACGACTACGCGACCGCCGACCGGGTGGCCGACCAGCTGAGCACCGACCTCCTCGGGGAGCCGAGCCAGCCGTACGTGCTCGACGAGCCGTGTACGAACGATTTCTTCGACGGAAACTTCGGGACGGCAGGATGTCGGCACTCGGGAACCACGCTCAACGAGGCGCTCGGGCTCAACGGCTATACGAGCGTCTACGTGGCACTCGTCGATCTCGAGAGCGGGTCCGACACGGTCGTGAAAAGCATCGGGCAGGCGCCCGGCACCGGGGGGGAGGCGGTCGCGTCGGCGTCGCGCCAGGTGATGTACGATGGAACGCAACACCAGCTACTGGTGAAGGTGTGGTGACGGATGAGCACTGACAGGGGACAGGCACACACGCTGGAGGCCGTGACCGCGGCGACGATCCTGCTCGCGGCGCTCGTGTTCGCCTCGCAGGCCGCGGCGGTCACGCCGCTCACCGCGAGCACGTCGAGCCAGCACATCGAGAACCAGGAGCGGGCGTCGGTCGACGGGATGCTCGCCGGCGCGCGGGCGAACGGGACGGTCCGGTCCGCGGTGACGCTGGTGAACAACTCGACGGGGCTGTACTACGGAACCTCGCTCGTCGATCCGACCTACTCGAACGGCGGCCCGCCCGCCGCCTTCGGCGCGACGCTCAACCAGACGTGGCGCGACGAGGGGATCGCCTTCAACGTCGACGTCTACTACATCCAGCTCGCCGGCGGCGAGCAGTCGCGGGCCCGGCGGTCCGTCGTCTACATGGGCGAGCCGACCGACAGCTCGGTCAGCGCCTCGACGGTCGTGACGCTGTACGACGACGACCGGCTCCACGAACCGAACGGCAGCACCGCGGCGCCGACGAACGTCACGCTCAACGAGACGACCTGGGACGACGACGGCGACGGGGAATCGGACGACGTCTTCTACGTGAGCGACGTCTACGACGGCCCGGCGTTCAACGTCGTCGAGGTGGAGGTGACGGTATGGCGGATGTGAGCGGCCGCGACCGGGGGCAGCTGTTCCTCGTCGGCGCGCTCGTCATCGCGACGCTGCTCGTCGTGCTCGCGCTGTTTCTCAACAGCGGGATCTACGCCCAGAACGTCGCGGCCCGGAACGCCGACCCGGGCGTGACCGGGGCGGTCGAGTACCGGCGGGCCGCCGTGGACGCGACCGCGGGGACGATGACGCGGCTCAACCGCGAGGACCCCGAGAACAACGACAACGACGACCTCGAGGCCCGGATGGCCGCGTGGAGCAACGGCACCGCCGTCCACGGCGCCTACCGTGGAAAGGGGAGAGCGGTCACGGTCAGCGAAGCGTCCGGAACGCTGATCGGGCAGAACGCGACGCGGCGGTTCACGAACGCGACCAACAGCAGCGTCGACTGGTACCTCGTCGACGATACGGGGGGCGACGGCACGGGAGGCATCCGCGACTACCGGATGAACGTCAGCCAGACCGATACCCTCGACATCAGCGGGTTCAACGCCACCGAGCTCGAAGACAACGCATTCCACGCGCGGATCGAGGGAAGCGGTGGCACGTACGACGTCTACGTCGGCACGAACGCGACGGGGGCGACGGAAGCGATCAACGTCACCGTCGACGACGGCACGCCCGCGAGTTGCGAGGAGCCATTCGGTGCGGACGGTCGGGCCAGCGTCAACCTGACGAACGCGTCCGTCGCCGGCGCACGCTGCTCGGCCCTGGCGGACCTCGCGGACGCCTCCCCGGACTACACGATCGAGTACCGGAACCCGATGGCGATCAACGGAACGTACGAGCTGATAGTGCTCGACGGCGGGACGATACCTTCGAACAACTTCAACGACGACCCGGACGACGGGTCCCCCTGGACGGCCGACGCGGTGTACTCGGCCAACGTGACCGTCTTCTATCGCGCCCGCTCGGTCACGTACGGGACGACGGTCGAGGTCGTCCCGGGGGAGGAGCTGTCGTGACGGGGCGGCTCGCCGAGGACCGCGGCGTCTCGACGACGCTCAGCTACGTGCTGACGCTCTCGATCACGACGCTCCTTTTGGCGGGACTGCTCATCGGCACGAGCGGCTACGTCGACGACCGGCGCGAGGAGGTCGTCCGCGGGCAGCTCGAGGTCGTCGGCCAGCAGGTCGCGGCGAGCGTCGAGGCCGCCGACCACCTCAACAGCACGACCCGGGCGGACGGCGACCCGACGGTGCGCGTCTCGCGGAACCTCCCCGAGCGGATCGCGAGGACGGGGTACACGATCGAGATACGCGAGTCGCCGCCCGAGGTCGTGGTCAGCGCCGACACGCGAAACCTGGACGTCGTCGTCTCGGTGCCGGTCGTCGTCGAGGCCGGGGACGGCGTGCGCCCCGTGTCGGTCCAGGGCGGCGACATCGTCGTCGAGTTCGTCACGAACGACGCCGACGTCGCCAGCGACGACGAACTGGTGGTGAGATCCGATGTTTAGCGACCGCGGCGTGAGCGAGACGCTCGGGTTCGTGTTCGTGTTCGCGCTCATCGTCTCGACGACGGGGCTGGTGTACACGCTCGGGACGGAGAACCTCCGGGACGTGCGCGACCGGGAGCGACTGAACAACGCCGAGCGGGCGTTCGACGTGATGGCCGAGAACATGAACGACCTACAGCGGCGGTCGGTCAACAGCCGGTCGACGGAGATCAAGCTCTCGGACGCCCAGATCTATCACGGCGACCCGGTGACGATGAACGTCACCGGCGAGGTGACGGGAGGCGGAACGGCAAGCTTCAGCTTCGAACGCGAGATCACGCCGATCGTCTACCGGGGCGTGCCGACCGAGGAGACGCGGCTCGTCTACCTCAACGGGGCGGTGATCCGCGACCAGCGCGACAGCGCCGTGATGGTTCGGGAGCCGGACTACCGCCTGACGAGCGAGGCGATGGTGCTGCCGGTGATCGTCACGCGACCGCTGGACGACCCCGAGAGGGTCGGCGGCTCGACGACCGTGCTCGTGCGCGGGACGACCGGCTTCGCGAAGCGGGGCATCATCGTCGACTCCCGCGAGTACGACGTGACGATCAACGTCACCACCCCGCGGGCGAACGCGTGGCGAGCCTACCTCGTCGCGAAGCCCGCAGTGACGTGTCCCGCCGCCACCAACAACGACACGTTCGTCTCGTGTTCGTTCACCTCGGACCGGGTGTACATCTCCCGGTCGTTCGTCAACGTCGAGTTCGAGTGACCGCGGCCGTCACGCGGAGACGACGACCCGGACCTCGTTCTCGGTGACGTGGAGGTACTGGATGTACTCCGAGCCCGACACCGTGCCGTAGTTGAGCACGCCTTCGGAGGATTCCTCGTTGACGCGCGAACTTCCGCCAGGACCGTCCGTGATCGTGAGGGTGAACTGTGGCCCAAGCAGCGAGAAGTAGTGGTTGATGATCCACTCCAGTTCCGCCTCGTCACCGCTGTTGAGCGTCCCGACCACGGAGTCAGCGGAGTGAGCGGACGGGTCATGGGGGTCTCGAAGGGAGCCGTCCTCCATGTCCGGCTCGAAGTAGTACTTGTTGTCGTTTCCGGTCGTGTCCGGTTCGCGGTATTCGATGTCCTCGGTACTTGTTAGCGTGAGTTCAATGTATTCCTCGGGCTGGTTCCCGTTTCCGTCGAGACAAGTCACGCTGACGGCGGAGGAGCTGTCCGGATCCAGTGATTCCTGCCACGCCTGGTAGTCGCCGGACCCGTCACCGTTGTAGTAGATCGTGAGTTCTACCTCGCCGTCGTAGTCCCCGCCCTGACACTGGTCGTTGGCCTTCACGTGGAGGCTGAAGTCCTCCGTTGGCGTATCGTAGTACATCTCCCAGTGGCCGTTCTGGAAGTTGTTGTCCGCGCTCAGGTTCATCGTGAACTGGTTGACCGGATGGTCCGACGCCATCGCGGGCACCTCCAGTGAGTTACCCTCGGCGGGCATCTCGAAGGCCCCCACCGCGTCGCCGGGCGTCGTCAGCTCGACGCTCACCTCGCCGTTCGCGTGGTCGACGGAGACGTTCCCCTCGGTCCGGGTCCGGAAGTAGTCCGCCCAGCCCCCGTAGTGGGGGCTGTGGACGGTGATGCTCACCGTCCCGTTCTGGAGCGGGTTGTCGTAGGGGGCCTCGGTGACGTTGTACGGCGCGCCGACCTCGGGGTTTCCGTCGGCGCTGGCGCTCGTGTTCCCGTACACTCGCCGTGCCTGCTCCACCGAGGTGATCGTCGCCCTGGGGCTGGTGCCGCCACCGCCGCCCTGTCCCCTGACGCGGACGACGGGGAGCGTCAGCGTCGCCGACCGGTAGCGAAACTCCGGCGGCGACACCATCACCGTCCCGCCTCCCTCCTGCGTCCGCCAGACGCCGCCGCCCTCGTAGGCGATCGTGGTGTCGCCGTTCTCGTAGACGAACGCGCCCAGCGAGGCGTTGTAGATCGTCTCGGTCCTGCCGGCTCCGGAGTAGTTGTGGTGGGTGATCCGGAGCCACGACTGGTCGGGGTTGACCTCGTACGTGCCGCCGCCGGCGTCGCCGAGCGTCACCGAGCGGGTGTCCGAGCGTCCGAGCGCGACCAGCGCCGCCTCGGCGTCGAACTTCGACATCGACTGCTCGTTGAGCGCGAGGCTGGCGTGTGACTTCGTGTCGTCGAGCGCCGAGGACCCCAGCGCGACGACGACGCCCGTCCCGATGATCGTCATGCCCGCGATCAGCGCCACGGCGACGACGTTCGACTGCCCGGAGCGGTCGGCGACGAAGCGATACAGCGGCGGCGCGCGACTGTCCATCGCGTCCGACGTGGGCGCGAACGGACAAAAACACCATAGTCAACAGTTTGGTACGATTTCCGGATCGTCGGGTCGTCGACAGCTACCGGGGGCGATGTGGAGCTGTCCCGGTAGCCTTTACCTACCTCCGGACGAGCGGATCAATGATGGCCGAACGCGACGACAGGCTCCGTCCCGGTCGCCTGCTCCTGCTCGGGGCGCTCCTCGCCGTCGTGTTCCTGTTGTTGATCGTCCTCCTCGTCGTCACGTTCGGCCCCGAGGCCCTGGCGGCGGTCCGGGACGCCGTCGGCGTCCTGTGGACGGGACTGGCCGCCGGGAGCTAGCGTTCGCGTCGGAGCCAGCCGTGCGAACGTTCAAGTCACCCCTCGTCGACAGGGACGGTCGCCATGGTGACGACCGACACCCTCTCGGCGTTCGTCGACGACGTGCGTGACACGTTCCGGTCGACCGACGACCCCACGGACCAGGCCGAACGGGTCGCCGGCCTGACCCGCGACCTCCTGACCACGCGCGGCTGGCTGGAGGAGGAGCTCGGTGACGGACGGGTCCGGCAGGCCGAACTGTACGTCGACGACGAGTACGGCCACCCCGAGCCCGGCTTCCGGATCACCGCGGGCCGGAGCGAGCCCGGAAAGGAGGAGGCGCGGAGCCACCTCGCACACGACCACGGGCTGGCGTGGGTCGTCTACGGCACCTACTCCGGACAGCGCGAGCAGAACACCTTCGGCTGGTCGTACGACGAGGCGGGGGTCTCCCGCCTCGAGCAGACGGACACCGTGGTCCTGAACGAGGGCGAGGTCATCGCCGTCCCTCCCGGCGGGATCCACCAGCAGCGGACCGTCGGCGACGAGACGTCGATCAACCTCCGGATCGAGTCCGTCGACATGTCGGTCCGCCCGCGACACTGGTACAACCTCGACGACGACGCGGCCGAGGCGAGCGTCGACCCGACCGTCGCCTGACGGCGGCCGGAAGGCGGCAGGCCGTCGCCGCCCGACCGCGGACAGAGGGTGACGGCCCGTCGCCGCCCGACGGCGAAGCCTTTCTAACCCACCCCCGCGAGGGGACGCGGCATGGCCGACGAAATCACGCCGGAAGACGCGCAGCGTGCCCTCCGCTCCGACCGACAGGTCGCCGTGATCGACGTGCGGGAGCCGATCGACTACTGTCGCAGCCACGTCCCGGGGAGCACGCCCGTCTCGCGGCGGGAGCTCGAAGCCCGGCTGCCGGCGGTGGTGCCCGACCGACACGCAGGGGTGATCCTCTGTGACCGGCGCGGCGAGCGCGCCCACCTCGACGCCGACTGGCTGGAACGGCTCGGCCACGAGGACGTCGCGTACCTGGCGGGCGGGATGGAGGCGTGGGAGGCCGCCGGCCTCGACACCGTCGAGGCACACGAGGGCGTCCACGCGACGGCGTCGCACTTCCGCAGCAAGGAGTTCGGGGAGCGCGTGCAGGTCGAGGAGGACCTCGAGCAGATCCGGCCGTCGGAGCTCGCCGACCTGCGCGAAGACGGGACGGAGGACGTGCTCCTCGCCGACGTCCGGACGCCCGAGGAGTACCGCGAGTCGACGATCCCGGGGGCGCTCAACGTCGAGGGCGTCGACCTCGGCCTGTACGTCGACCGACTGCGCGACGAGGACCAGCCGGTCGTGGTGAACTGCGGGGGCCGGACCCGGAGCATCATCGGCACCGCCACGCTCGAGAAGCTCGGCGTCGAGAACGTCTACGAACTGGAGAACGGGACGATGGGGTGGGAGCTCGCCGGCTACGACCTGGAGCGCGGGGCCGACCGCCACGTCCGGGCGATGGAGGTCGACGAGGAGTACCGCGACGCGGTCCGGACCGAGACCGACGCCCTCCTCGACGAGCAGGACGTCCCGACGGTGACGAACGACGAGTTCCGCGCCCTGCTCGCCGACGACGAGGAGGTCGTCTACCCGGTCGACGTCCGCACGCGCGAGGAGTACGAGGCCGGCCACGTCCCGAACGCGATCCACGTCCCCGGCGGGCAGGCGATCCAGACGACCGACGAGCACTTCGCCGTCCGGAACGGCACCGTCGTGTTCGTCTCGAACGACCGCGTCCGCGCCGCGATCACCGCCTACTGGTTCGCCGAGATGGGCTTTCCCAACGTCGCCGTCCTGGCGGCGGGGCTCGACGGCTGGCGGGCCGACGGCCGTCCGGTCGAGACGGGACGGGGTCGAGCGCCGCCGAAGCGGGACGAGATCGAGGTCGCCGTCACGTACGTGTCCGCGTCCGCGCTGGCCGACCGCGTCGGTCCCGACGGGCCGTCGGTCGTCGACGTCGGCCCCGGCGAGCAGTTCGAGCGGGGGCACGTCCCGGGCGCGCGGTGGGTCCCGCGGTACGAGCTGGAGGGGTGGCTCGACGACACCGGCGTCGAAACCGACGACCCGGTCGTGCTCGCCTGCCCGGACGGCGAGGTCTCGACGTACGCGGCGGCGGCGCTCGACTACGAACTCGGGTACGAGAACGTCTGCGTCCTCGCGGGCGGCACGGACGCGTGGGGCGACGCCGACCGGCCGCTGGAGACGGGCACCGACGGGATGGCGTTCGAACGCCGCGACGAGATCCCGAAGCCCTACCACCAGGGCGACTGGGCGAAGCGGACCTACCTCGAGTGGGAGGAGAAGCTGGGCGAGAAGTTCGAGTAGGGGACGCGCGGAACCGTCCGACCGCGTTCGTGCTCGACGACTTCCACCGGGTGCGGAACCCCCGGCTGATGGGCGACGCCTTCTTCGAGCTATAGTAGCGTTTGCAACTCTTTTCGGTCGCCGTCGCGATGCGAGGTGTGAGACGACCCTCTGGCGGGGGGTGACAAAACGAGTGAGCAATTACTTGCAAACGCTACTATAGTGGTGACGAATGACGACGACCGCGCTACCTGAGTCGAACGCGTTCCCGCCACGGCCGCTCCGCGGACCGACGCGACCGACGGGGATACGTCGATCGGATGCGGTCCTCTCGGGGGGACGACCGCGACTGGCGGTGATCGAGCGGGCTCATGCGAGAAGCCCGTCGCCGTCCGGCCGGTCCATCGCGGCAGAAACGCAGGGTGGACTCGCCGGGAGTCCCGCGAGCGAGGGGGGACGTCGGCGAGGGGATGAGGCGACCGAAGTGAGCCGAGTGGACTCGCCGGGATTGTGAACGCCGGGGGCCAAGCCCGAGTGCGCTGCGCAGTGAGCGGGCTGATCAGGCATGACGGAAAACATCAGTCCCGCCGACGCAGTCGAACAGTACATCCAATCACGACACGACGCGCTCGCGTCTACTCAGGACAACCACCGGTATCGGCTCGACCACTTCCTCGTGTGGGCGGACGAGCACGGCGTGTCCGAGATGAGCGAACTCGACGGCTTCGATCTGGAGCGGTACAAGAACTGGCGAATGAGCGAGGAGTCACCGTCAGACTGCAACCTCGTTACGCTGGAACAACACCTGCATACGCTTCGAGTGTTCATCCGATGGTGCGAATCCGCCGACATCGTGTCGGAAGGGCTCTCCGACAAGGTGCTGATCCCCAACGTCTCGTCATCGGAGAAAAGCCGAGACAAGGCGATCAGTCACGAGCGAGCCCGAGACATCATCGACTACCTCTCGACGTACCACTTCGCTTCGACCATGCACCTGTCCTTCCACATCTCGTACCATGTGGGTTGCAGACGGTCGGGCCTTCACAGTCTCGACGTCGAAGACTGGCACTCCGACGAACGATTCCTATCGTTCCGGAATCGTCCCGAGGAGGGAACACGACTGAAACTCGGTGACGAGGGAGAACGAAACGTCACTGTCTCGGACGACACGCTGGCCCGAGCGTTGGATGCGTACATCGAAGAACGTCGGCCCGATGTCACCGACGAGTACGGGCGAGAACCGTTGTTGGCATCGAATCAGGGCCGACTCCACTACCAGACGATCAACAAGCACGTGTACAAGGTGACAAGGCCGTGCTTCATCGGGGCCGACTGTCCCCACGACCGAGATCCCGACGAGTGTGAGGCGACTCAGTACTCGGGATACTCGAAGTGCCCTTCATCGGTGTCGAGTCATCCGATTCGACGGTCCGCGATCACTCACCACCTGTCCGAAGACGTGCCCAAGGAGATCGTCTCAGAGCGCATGTCCGTGAGCACTGACGTTCTTGATCTACACTACGACGCTCGGACGAAGGAGGAGAAGCGACAGAATCGGGCGAAGTATCTGGACGACGTGTAGGTTTCGTTCCGAGGCTCAGTGTTCATCTTGTACTACTTGTCGCTGACCAGTTCCACGAACTTATCCATCGCATCCTCGATTTCATGGCGAAGGTAGGGGGTGTTCCCTTTCTCACTACCGTACTCATCGACGGCTATCGTGTCAAATTCTTTGTCGATCTGGTCAAACAGGACCGCTGCAAGCAGTACTGTCCTTTTTTCATCCATGTCGGTCTGTCTGATGTAGATCGTCCCCCGGTCATGATCGACTTCTTTCACTTCAAAATCCGAGGTGTTGGCGACACTCTGGACGTACTCCTCAACTTCGCTGGGTTCCATATCTCGGATGACTCTTTGTCCACACAAAAGTGTACATGCGAGAGCCATCAACTGGCTCAGATGGGTACAAGAACCCGCAAGAGAACACACCGGGTGTGTGGTTGTAGCGCATAACCGCAAGACTTAATAACTGGGAGTTATGAGTATACAGTACGGAGCAGCACGCACGACGAGTCACCACTTTGACCCCCGAGCACGTCGGTTGACTCCTTTTACCGGTCGCTACTCGGGGTGAAAGGGCCGAGAAGTGGTGCGTCCGACTACTGGCCGGACACGGTTACGGGGAGCAACCCGCTAACTAATGGTAAGTGCTCGACGCACTTAGATCTTGCGGTCAGTCGTCGGACCGTCGTGTGCTCCGTTGATGCACATGACGACAGGAAACGGAGTCACGACTGAAGACGCAGCGTTCGACAACCACAACCGACGACCGTTCCAACCAACGCCCGAGCACGTCTCTCGTGATCGGCGTGATCGGATCGAAACCGACAGCGGAGAGTACGGCTTCGTACCCGCATTTCCGTCACAGAGTCCAGCCCGGACGACATTCTACGGACTTCGACGGCAACTGTGGCGACTGCACCACGCACGGGGTCACGCGTACGACGACGTGGGCAAGACGACTGTTCGCAACGACTACACTGCCCGCCGATGCAGTGCGATCCTCCAGCACTGTGAGGTACCCGACTGGGCGGAGTCTGTGGCGATTCAGCGCACCCTCAGTGAGGACCTTCGTGGATTCAACAGCCACTATGCTGGTACGGATGGGGCCTGTATCGGGTTCGCCCTGCTCACATGCTACGACGACCCAGAGAAGGCTCAAGCGTCCCACATCGCGGAGCGAGCACCGAGTGTGGTTCCCGGTCTTCACGAAGACGACGTTTCGGGACTGACCGAGTACGTTTTCCGGCAGTACGGGGGTGAGTCGTGATGTCAAGTCAGACCGCCCCGGCAGGAGAACACAGTTGGTGGTCCTCGATCCCGGAGCCACTTCGGAATCAACCGCAGTGGATCGTGACTCAGAACAAGAAGCCGGTGAAGCCGACAACCGGGTGGAACGAACCAGAAAACCAGTTCCCGTTCCGTCTGGCACGCCGGTTCGCAGAGCAACAGGGCGGTGATCCTGCCTACGTACTGCACGCCGAAGATCCGTACGTTGTGATCGACTTGGACGACGTCGGACCGGAAAACCCGACGAAGGTGTCCGAAGAAGCCGGCCAAATCGTGCAACGTCTCTGCACTTACACAGAGGCGAGCCGGTCGGGGACAGGGCTTCATCTCGTCTGTGAAGGGGCACAGTTGCCCGACCGGTCTGTGAAGGGTGACTTGCATGACCGAGGCACTATCGAGGTGTACGACGGTGGACAGTATGTCGTACTGACAGGCGACCAGATCGGTCCCTACGATACGATCCGGGATGGTCATCGGACAGGAGATGACAACGAAGACGTGCTGAGTGACCTACAGCAGGAGTACCTACCGACGCGGTCAGGCTCGTCAGACTCGGTCAAGACAGCAACATCGGGGGCTGAGTTCGATCTGGAGTCAGTTTCACGTGAATCGGTCAGTGTTCGGGCCGAAGACATTCGACGGACACTGGAGGAATACGCAAAGGATGGACGTCCAGAGGCACAACGAGCACTGGACCGATGGAACTCGCCTGCCGGCTCTGACTGTGGATTCCCGTCGGCGTCGGAGGCTGACATGGCGCTGGTGGCCGATCTTGCCTTCTGGTGTCGGGAAGACGCACAGTTGATGGACCACTGTTTCCGTGCTTCGAATCGGATGCGGGAGAAGTGGGACGAGGTGCACTACGCCGACGGACGGACGTACGGCGACGGAACGATACAGACGGCAGTCCGGACGAACTATGACACGTTCTCCGGGAACTACGTTCAGCACCGATGATGAAGGGATACTCACCACCGCCGAAGATCGAAGTGGTTGAGTACGCCATCTACACGAACGGCGATCCGGAGCCTGTGACGGTGAAAACGAAGCAGGTCGAGACGAAGCAGGCGAAACTGTCCGACTTCACTGCTCCGAGCGAGTAGGCAGAATACGCCCAGTACACTCGCACTTAAAACCCCGTTCCACGGAGGACGCAGACGAGAAATGTGGCGTTTTGGGCCGTCTACTGCCGGAACTACACTGTGTATAGTGTACAACTGAGAGGCCCCGTGGGGGACCCACCGGGACGCCTCGATTCGGCCCGAACTGGTGGCCGATGTGGGGCTTCATCACGTGCACCGATGTGGGGCTTCATCACGTGCACTGGTGTTCGGTGGGATGTGGTTCCGGTATAGGCAGGCTACCTTGCTCCCAAGTCCGACCGGGATGGTTGAGATGTCGAGTCAACATCGTTCCCGACCCCCAACCGTGTTGTCTTGCTGTCCGTCCGTGACGAACTGTTGTCGTTGTGTGGTTGAATAAGAGTCACAGGTTCAATTGCAGAGGTCTTCATATCCACCGGTACAGCGGTTCTGATGGTCGATATCCGTATTCGGACGGAACAGGCCTTGAGTCCGGTGTGACTAATGGTTTTGGAGCACGGTTGGGTTGTTTGCGATATGAGCGTATATCTGTCTCAACTGTGTTCGTCACCACCTCAAAACGCCTATGTCGTAGATGACGAGAGGATTGTTCCGGTCACAGGTGACGGAGATTTTCTCGGAGGTGTCCCGCAGTCCCTGAGTAGGGGCAAGTCTACTGTATAAAAAAGAGAGAACGCGGAGCGAACGACTACTTTGAAGACGCGGTCGGATGAAGGGACGGTTATCTAACG
>JBDGTB010000093.1:0-14848 GCA_042217235.1 Haloferacaceae archaeon
CGGCGGGCGACCCGGACGTGGCCGCGGCCCCCGGCCCCTGGCCCGGCCCGGGTGCGGGGACGACCGGGAGCGACGCCGGGGCGCCCGGGCCGGACGCGCCGGGGCTGGGCCGGTCGGGGATCACCAACGCGACCGCGCTCGCGCTCGCTCACGCCCGCGCAACCGACGACCGGTCCTACACCGTCTGGTACGACTACCGCGGCCCGCACGAGGACTACCCGAACGAGCCCCGGGTCCACCTGGACGTCGACATGCGGGCCGAGGGGGACCGGTACACGGTCGTCGAGTCGGTGGTCCGCGGCGAGTCGCGGCGCCCGGTCAGGCGGGAGTACTACGACGGGGAGGACTGGTACGTCGCCCGGGCGCGGGGCGGCAACACCTCCTACCTGGCGTGGCCGGCCGAGGGCGGGGAGCCGACGTTCGGCCCGGACCCGTTCACGCTCCGTCGCGGGCTCGTCGTCTACTACCTCTCGACCCCGGAGACGAACGTCACCGGTCGCGTGGAGCGCGACGGCGAGAAGCGCTACCGCGTCGTCGGTCGCGGCGCGCCGGTGGCGCCCGCGTTCGACGAGGTCGAGGACTACCGCTTCGTCGCGCTCGTCGACGACCGGGGGTTCGTCCGGTCGCTCACCGTCGAGTACGTCCGGACGGTCGACGGCCGCCGGGCCCCCGTGCGGATCGAGATCGGCTACGACCGGGTCGGGACGACGACGGTCCGGCCCCCGCCGTGGTACGAGCGGCGGTTCGGCGACGCGACGGCGGCGCCGCCGGACGGGTGACGGCGACCTCTGTGACCGCCGGACGGGTGACGGCGACGCCCCCGCCTCGCCGGCGAGGCCGGTCGCGGGCGTCACCGCTGGAGCCACCACCAGCCCGCGGCGAACACGACCAGCACGGCCACCGTCCCCCCGACGAGCAGCGCGACGTCGCTCGCGCCCGACTCGGCGACCACGGTCACCGGGACGACGTACCGGCCGGCCTCGACGGTCTCCCCGTCCGGCCGGTCGGCGGTCGCGGCCACCGTGACCGGCGCGGTGGTCGGGACGGCGTCCTCGACGACCGTCAGCTCGAAGGCGACGACCGCCGACTCGCCGGGGGCGAGGCGCTCGACGTACGCGGCCGAGGAGACGCTCTCGAAGGGGTCGCCGGCCGACAGCCGCAGGCGGACGTTCCGGAGGGCCGTCGACTCCCGGTTGGCGACGCGGACGACCAGCCGGTTGTCGGTGTCGACGGTGAACGTCGCTTCGACCGGGACGACCGAGAGCCGGTCGCGCTCGGGGGCGACCCGGACGGCGCGCTCGACCGGGTCGGTGACCCGGCGGTCGCCGCGCTCGTTCCGGTACCGGACGGTGAACTCGACCTGTCGCGACCCAGCGGACGCGTTCGGCGGGACGAACGCCTCGACGGCGACGGGCGCGCGCTCGCCCGGCGCGAGGTCGGGGAGCGCGACGGCCCGGGTGCGGGGCCGGACGTCGCCCGAGGCCGACCGGAGGACGACGACGGGGTCCCGGAGCGCGTCGGGGCCCTCGTTGACGACCGTGCCCGCGACCGTCCCGTTGCGGCCGACGCGGAGGTCGGCCCGCAGGTCGGTCACGGCGACGGTCTGCTCGGCCGCCGGCCGAACCCCGACCGACAGCGGCCGCGAGGCGCGGGCGATCCCGTCGTCGTCCTCGTAGGCGACCCGCAGCCGGATCGGGTACGTCTCCCGGAGGGCGTCGGCGTCGACGCCGGCGGTGACGTTCACCGTCCGGGCCTCGCCCGGCGCCCACGTCCCCACGTGGACCGACGAGCCGTTCCCGGGCCGTGCGGGCGCGAGCGCCACCGCGCCCGTCGTCGAGACCAGGTCGACCCGAGCCGACCGCGCCGCGACCGACCCGACGTTCGTCATCGTCACGCGCAGGGTCCCCGTGTCGCCGACCTGCGTCGTCGAGTCGACCTCCGCGACCGCAAAGCGGGCCTGCCGGCGCACCCGGACCGTGACCCGCTCGGTGACGGTCCGCTCGAACTCGTTGTACTCCGCGCCGTACGGGCCGTACTCGACCCGGGTCGTCCCCGAGTAGGTGACGCGAACCGGGATCGTGTACCGACCCGGCGGGACGTCCTCCGGGACGGTGACCCGGAGCGGCCCCACCGGCGTGGCGCCCGCCGGCACCGACCCGACGGCCACCTCCTCTTCCACGACGTCGAGGGGGACGCCGCCGTCCCGCACCTCGACCGTGACGCCGCGCATGGTGGTGACGCGGCGCTCGTACTGCTCGGGGCCGCCGCGCACGAGCCGCGGGGTGTTCTGGACGGTCAGGCCGAGGCGGTCCTCCGTCCCCGGCTCCAGCTCCGGGGTCGAGGTCGCGACGTCGACCTGGGGATAGCCGACGACCTGGCCGGCGGTCTGTGCGGCGGCTCGACTGGCGGTCCCGCCGGCGAGCGGGCCGGCGACCAGCAGTGTGACGAACAGGACGAGGGCGACGGCGCGGGCGAGCGCGTGGGTTCGGGTCATCGGTGTGGGATCGGGGTGTGGGTCGGTCGCGGCGGTCGGGCGGGGCCCGTCGGCGTCGCGCCGGCGGGGCCGAGTCCGGTCGGGGCGGTCATCTCAGACGTCCCTCCGTTTGAACAGGGCGAGCGTCGCGAGCACGAGGGCGGCGCCGGCGGCGACGAGGAGCAGCGTGTCCCCGAGATCGAGCGTCTCGTCGAGGAGGATCTCGGTCGGGTCGTAGTACCGCGTCGGGCTGACGGCGCCGAGCCACTCGAAGTCGGTCCCGACGGTGACGGCGTCGAGGACGAACAGGAGGAAAACGAGGGCGATGCCGCCGCGCTGGGCGACGTCGCCGCGGCTGACGACCGCCGAGAGCAGCAGGCCGACGCCGAGACAGACGAACAGGTACGGGAGGGCGAGCGCGTGGACGGCGACGACGTAGGCCGGGTCGAGCGGGTAGTCGATGGCGACCGTCGCGCCGAAGACGAACAGGGGGAGCAGGAGGTTCAGGGCCGTCATCTGGGCGAGCAAGGCGAGCAGCTTCTCGACGACGAGCTGCGAACGCCCGACCGGCGTCGCGAGCACGAGGTAGAGCCGCCCGGAGTCGACGTCCCCCGCGAGCGACCCGGCGGCCGCGTAGGTCGCGTAGAGCCCGAGCAGGAGAACCAGGACGAACTGGTAGAACTCGCCGGAGACGAACCCCTCGATCGTCGTGTACGACTCCGCGCCGAACCCCTCGCGGAACGACTCCGGGAGGCTCTCGATCAGCGCGTCGATCTCCGCGCTCGACTCCGCGATGCCGGGGTAGATGGAGACGATGACGAGCACGAAGACGCCGAGCAACAGCGCGAGCGCGAGCGTCCCGCGGGCGCGCCGGCGCGTCTCGTAGCGGGTGATCTCAAGCACCGCCCGCCTCCCCGTAGAAGTGCATGAACACCTCCTCGATCGGCGGCTCCTCGACGTCGAGGTCGACGATGTCGAGGTCGGCGAGCGCGTCGACGAGGTCGTCGAAGTCGCCGGCGAACGTGAACTGCACCTCGCGGCCGACCCGTTCGAGCCCGACGACGCCGTCCAGGTCGAGCGCCGCCTCGTCGATCGGCTCGGCGGTGTGGACCCGGACGCGCTTGCCGCCCCGGTCGAGCAGCTCGTCGACGCCCTCGACGGCCACCAGCCGGCCGTCGCGGATGATCCCGACGCGGTCACACACCCGTCGCACCTCCCCGAGGACGTGCGAGGAGAAAAACACCGTCGTCCCCGCCGTCCGCTCCTCCCGGAGGAACCGGTTGAACCGCTCCTGCTTGAGTGGGTCGAGCCCGGACGTCGGCTCGTCCATGACGACGAGGTCGGGGTCGTGCATGAACGCCTGCACGATGCCGAGCATCTGCCGGTTGCCCGAGGAGTACTCGCGGATCTTCCGGTCGAGGGGCGGCCGGAAGATGTCGAGCAGCTCGGCGCGCCGCTCGTCGCCTTTCAGCGCCGCCTGGTAGTCGAGGAACTCTGCCCCGGTCGCGCCGCCGTCGAAGGCCGGGTCGCCGGGGAGAAAGCCGATCCGCGCTTTCGCTCGCCGGAGCGCCCGCTCGTCGCGCACGTCGCTCCCCAGGACGTACGCCGTCCCGGCGGTCGGCGACTGGAACCCGAGCAGCTGTCGGATCGTCGTGCTCTTGCCGGCGCCGTTCGGGCCGAGGTAGCCGAAGATCTCCCCCTCCTCGACGGCGAACTCGAGGTCGTCGTTGGCGACTGTCTCGCCGTACCGCTTGGTCAGCCCGCGAACGTCGATTGCGGGCATCAGTGCGGCGGGGGCCCCGGCTGGCGGTCTCGACGGACGGCCGCGCTGTACACGTCACGCCAGTGGGATGTCGTCGGAAATAAGGCTACCCCCGTTCGCAGGCCGTGGGACGGTCGGTGGGGGCCGGGGTGGGCGGGTCGCCCGGCTCGGTCGGGCTCCACCCGCCGACGTGGCGTGGCGGCCCCCCCGCCGGCTCAGTCCTCGCCGGCCTCGCCCGCGTCCGTCGGCGACCCGACCGCCGGGACGGCCCGCCCGACGGCGGGCAGCCCGTCGCCGAGGTAGCGGTCCCAGACCACGAGGGCGGGCGGCAGGACGAGCAGCGAGGCGAGATAGGAGTAGAGGATGCTGATCCCCGTCAGGAGGCCGAACTGCCCGAGGAGCGGCGTGATCGCCATGACGAGCACTCCGACGCCGGTGACCGTGGTGAGCATGCTCCCGGTCAGGGCGCCGCCGGTCCCCCGCACCGTGTCGTAGAGCGCGCCGTACACGTCCTGCTCGTGGTACTCCTCGGCGAAGCGGTGGACGACGTGGGCGGAGTAGTCGATGCCCAGCCCGATGCCGATCGAGAGGATCGTCCCCGTGAGCGCGTTGAACGGCACCCCGAGCGCCCGCATCGTCGCCGCGATGCCCGTCACGGTGACGGCGATGGGGAGCGTGTTGACGACGCCGAGCGAGGGGCGCCCCTCGAGTACGGTGTAGACGACGACGAGGAAGAGAGCCGAGACCGCGAGCGCGAGCGCGAGCGCGACGAACGCCGAGCGGCCGATCACGTCGGAGACGGCCTTGAACACCACGACGCTCCCGGTCGCGGTCGCCTCGAACCGCATCCGGTCGGCGACCGTCCGCGTGTCCGCCGTGACCGCCGCCTGCGAGGCGTCCGCCTCGACCTGGTACTCGATCCGCGCGCTGGTGTAGTCCGCGGTGATGTACCGGAGCGCGCGGTCGCGGGCCGGCGAGTCGAGCAGCGCCGCGTAGACGGTCGGGAGGTCGTCGTCGGGGATGCCGTTCGCGTTCCGGTCGTTGCGCGCCACGAGCGCCGCGAACTCCGGGTCGCGCTCGGCCTGGGCCCGGATCACGGTCACGATGCTCCGCTCGCGGGCGTGGCCGTCGTCGGCGACGAACGACGGCGGCGGGTCCTCGCCGGCGCGCCACAGCGCCTCCAGCGCGTAGTCCTGCCGGAGCGACCCCTCGACGTACACGGTCGTCGTGTCCTCCTCGCCGGTCTGGAAGTTCTCCTCCAGGAAGTTCGTCGTCTCGGTCACGGTGTACTCGTGGGGCTGGAGCGGTTCGGGGACGTACTCCAGGTACGCGGGCGTCTCCTCGGGCGGGAGGAAGTCGTCCTGGGTGAACCGGCTCTCGACGCCCGAGCCGTACGCTCCCATCGCCGCCGTCGAGAGGAGGACGACCACGAGGAACGCGCGCGGCGCGACCCGGGCGATCCGGACCCCGACGGGGAGGACGCCGCCGAGCAGCGACCCCTCGGAGCCGAGCGGCGCGGAGCCGAACTCCGGGGCGCCGACGCGCTCGCGCCAGTCGTCCGCGAGCACCTTCGCGGCCGGGAGGAAGATGCCGAAGATGAGGAACGTGAAGACGATGCCGACGGCCGCGACGATGCCGAACTCGCGGATCGGCCCCAGTTCGCTGACGGTGTTCGCCGAGAAGCCGAACACCGTCGTCCCGGTGACGATGAAGAAGGCGACGAGCAGCTGGTCGGTCGTCGCACGCATCGAGTCCCGGATCGAGAAGCCCTGGACGCGCTCCTCGCGGTAGCGGTTGATCGCGTGGATGCCGAAGTCGATGCCGACCGCGAGCAGAAGCGGCGGCACCGCGATCAGGATCTGGGTGAACGCGATGCCGGCAAGCCCCATGAAGCCGAACGTCCAGAGGATCGCCATCGCCAGCGCGGCGACCCCGAGCCCCAGGTCGACGGGGTCGCGGTACGCCACGACGAGAAAGACGAGGATGAGCAGGACGGCCGCGGGGATGACGAGCCGCAGCGAGTCCTGGATCACGTTGCCGAACTCCTCGGAGAGGATGCCGCTCCCGAAGACGGTGATGTCGCCGCCGACGGAGTCGACGACGAACGCCGCGCGCTGCTGTATCGGCGTGAGCGGGCTGCTCCCGCCAGCCCCCGGTCCGCCGCCGCCGTCGGACGGCGGCACAGAGTGGGTGACGGTGCCGATCGTCGCCGACGCCGAGGCCGACCGGGCGTTGAAGTCCTCGCTCAGGAGCGCCGCGACCGACGGGTTCGCCCGGACCGCGTCGCGGACGGCCCGGTCGATCTCGCCGGGCGTCGCCCGCTCGACGGCGCGGATCTCCTCTTCCAGCCCCTCGGCGTCGGGGTCGAGCTGTCGGGCGACCGCGCGGGCGACGCTCGACGTCGACTCGACGCGGAGGTCCTCCCGTTCGGCGAGTCGGCGCTGGGCGCGGAGCATCCGCAACAGCGACGGCTTGGCGAGCACGTTCGGCGACGACTGGATCAGCTGGGTCGTCCCCTCGTCGCGCCCGAAGGTCACGCGCTCGAAGTTCTCGTTGACCGACTCCAGCGCGTCGGCCGCGGGCACGTCCTCGGTGAACTGCTCGGTGCCGCTCTCGGTCCCCGCGCTGCCGACCCCGAGCGCGAACCCGCCGGTGACGAGGAGGAAGGCGAGGACGACAGCCGCCGGCCGGTCGGCTATCCAGGTGTCGAGGGCGTCGATGTAGCGCTGGTAGTCGACCGGGGAGCCGGAGCCGGCCATCCGTTCACGCCCCGCGACGGCGCCAGACGACGGCGCCGACGACCGCCACCGCGAGGACGGCGACCGCGCCGGGCAGGAAGGGCAGGCCGCCGCCCTCGGGCTGTTCGACCCGCACCGGAACCTTGTACGTCCGCGAGACCCGGGTGTCGCCGTCGGGCAGTTCGTACTGGAAGTCCAGCGACACGGGGTAGGTCTTGTTCAGCGCGTCGCCGCCGACGCTCAGCCCCACGACGACCGTCTGCGACTCGCCGGGCGCGAGCCGCGGGATCAGCCCCTCGTCGTCGTCGCTGGAGAGCGGGTCCTGGACGAACGCCTTCGCCTCGACGTTGCGGAGGGGGTCGTCGCCGTTGTTCGTCACCCGGAGCCGCAGCGACGTGCTCCCTCCGGCGACGACCGACGGGTCGACGGCCTCGACGACGAACCGGTCGCGCTCGGGTCGGAGGCGGACCTGCTCTTCGAGCGCGTCGCTCGTCCGCCGGTCGCCGCGCTGGTTGCGGTACCGGACGGTGACCGAGAACTGCTGGCTGCTCGCGGTCGCGGCGTCGCTCACCGCGACGTCGAAGGTGAACGGCGCCGACGCGCCGGGGTCGAGTGCGGGGAGCGCGAACTCCGCGGTCTCGACGTCGACGTTCCGGTTGTTCGACTCGAAGACGACGACGGGCTTGCGGGCGGTCCCCGGCCCGCGGTTGACCACCCGCCCGCTGAACGTCCCGTCCTGACCGACGCGGAGCGAGGCGTTCACGTCCCGCAGCGCGAAGGACTGCTCGGCCGCCGGCCGGAGGCCGACCTGTAGCCGGCGGGAGGTGCGGGCGATCCCGTCCGTGTCCTCGTAGCCGACGGTCGCCCGGAAGGCGTACCCGCGAAGCGCCGCTTCGTCGCTCAGCGCGACCGTGTAGTTGATCGTCCGCCGCTCGCCCGGCGCCCACGCGCCGACGTAGCCCGTGGACTTCGCGGAGCCGCTCCCGAAGGTGATCTCGTCGCTCGGGGACGCGAGCGTCACGTCAGCGTCCCGCGCCGTCGCCGTGCCGACGTTCTCCATCGTCACGCGCAGGGTGCTCGTGTCCCCGACCTGTGCGGCCGACGTGGTCCCGACGACCGCGAAGCGCGCCCGGTCCCGGACCCGGATGGTGACGTGCCGGGTCACTTCCCGGGAGAAGTCGTTGTACTCCGGCTCGTAGGGGCCGTACTCGACGCTCGACGTGTACTGGTAGGACATCTCGACCGGCACCCGGTAGGTGCCCGGCGGCGTGTCCTCGGGGACGGTTATCTCGACGGCCGGCACCGGTTTCGTCCCGGTCGGGACCGTCCCGACCGCGACCGGCCCGCTGTTCACCTCGATCGGCGTGTTGCCGGCCTGCACGTCGACGACGACCCCGCGGGCGGTCGTCACCCGGTCCTCGTAGGCTGCCGGACCGCCCCGGGTGAGCGTCCCGTCGTTCGAGACCGTCAGCCGGAGCTCCGCCCGCTGTCCGGGCTCGAACTCGGTCGTGGAGCTGTACAGTTCGAGCTCCGGGCTGCCGACAACCGTCCCGGAGGTCTGCTGTCCGGCCGCCGCCGTGACCCCGCCACCGAGCGCGCCGAACACGACGACGGCGGCGATGGCGAGGCGGGTGAGTGCGTGCATTCGTCGGGGACTCCTCGCGGGCGGTTGAACGCCCGTTCAGTGACGGGAGACAGTTCTCACCGTGGACACAAGTACCTTCCCGTTCCGCCGGTGCCGGGCTCGTCGCCCCTACGCGTCCCCGTCGGACTGGAACGGCTCGCCGACCGCGCGGCGCGGCAGCCACGCGCGGAGCTCGCCGGCGAGGTCGTCGGCGGTCTCGAACCGGTCGACCGGGGAGGACCCGAGCACCTCTCCCAGCGACACCTCGCCGTCGGCGAGACGGAGGGTGACGTCGCCGCAGGCCGCCCGGGCGTCCCCGGCGTCGATCGGGTAGTCGAGGGGGTCGAGCACGTCGGACAGCTGGTTGAGTTTCAGTTCGCGCACGGACTGAGAGACGCCGTGAGCGGGGATAGCTCTGCCGGCGCGGACGGGCCGGACCGAGGCGCGCTGCCGGCGCGGACGGCTCAGATCACGTCGTCCGGGTCGTGGACCTCCCGCATCCGGCCCGCCTCGGCGGCGTACCGCGCCCGCAGGTCGGGGTCGTCGACGGGGCCGAGGTTGTCGGGGTCGGCGTCGACCGCCGCCGTCGTGTCGCGCACGTCGCTGAACGAGGTGAGCGCCCGCTCCTTCCGGAAGTAGCGCTCGCCGTCGGGCGTGGCGTACGTGAGGATGATCAGGTTCTGCTCGTCGTCGGAGTACGTTCGCTCGACCAGCCAGACCCGGACCGCGTCGTCGTCGGACTCCGCCATGGTCGCCGCTTCGGCCCTCGGGGTCGTGAAGCCGTCGCCGCCGTCGCCGCGGGGTCCGCGGCTGCCCGCGTCGCCTCCGGCGGGATGAATCTTTAATATCCGATCGGCGCTCGGTTAATACGTGACCGTCGTCAGCGTCTCGATGCCGGAGGAGCTGCTGAATCGCATCGACGAGTTCGCCGAGGAGCACGGCTACACGGGTCGAAGCGAGGTGATACGCGAGGCGAGCCGGAACCTGCTCGGCGAGTTCGAGGACCGCCGGCTCGAGGACCGCGAGCTGATGGGGGTCGTCACGGTCCTGTTCGACTACGAGACGACGAGCGTCGAGGAGAAGATGATGCGGCTGCGCCACGAGCACGAGGGCGTCGTGGCGTCGAACTTCCACGGCCACGTCGGCGAGCACTACTGCATGGAGCTGTTCGTACTGGAGGGGTCGCTGGAGGACATCTCGGCGTTCGTCGGCCGCATCCGGGCGACCCAGGACATCCTGAACGTCGACTACTCCGTCATCCCCGTCGACGAGTTCGGCCCCGCGACCGCGACGGACGCGGGGTCGGCGGAGTAGCGCCGCTCGACCGGGTGCTGGTGTCGGTCGCGTCGCCGGCGGACGCCGCGGCGGCCGCGCCTCGAGGCCGGTCCACGGGAGCGACCTGCCCGTGGTCGTCCTCCCCGCGCCCGACGCGGAGGAGTGCGCGGTCGGGGGCTAGCTCTCCTCGTCGGCAGCCCCTTCCTCGTCGGCGTCGGCCCGCCGGACCGTCAGGACCGGGACGTCTGCGTGCCGGACCACCTTCTCGGTGACGCTGCCGAGGAGCACCCGTCCCACGCCGCTCCGGCCGTGGGTGCCCATCACGACCAGGTCGACGCCGGCGTCCTCGACGTAGGAGAGGATCGTGCGGTAGGCCGACCCCGTGCGGACCGCGGTCGTCACGTCGACCCCGTCCTCGCGCAGGCGGCTCGCGGCGTCGGCCACGACCCGCTCGGCGTCCTCCTGCATGGTCTCGATGAGCGTCGCCGCGTCGGCCTCGGCGGTCGGGATCGGCTCGACCGCACAGAACACGTGGACCGTCGCGTCGTAGGTGCGAGCGAGGTCGGCGGCGTGCTCGACCGCGGCCTCGGCGGCGTCGCTCCCGTCGATCGGCAGGAGGATGTCCTCGTACATGCCGTCGGCTGCGTCCGCCGGGGACTTGTACGCATCGGCGCGGCGGTCCGTCCCGTCGAGCGGCGAGGGTCGCCGCGAGCCGACCATTTACCCGGACCCGCCTCGCAACCGTCGCCGATGACCGTCGACTGGCGGCGCGTCGTCGGGCTCGTCTCCGGCGGCCACTTCCTGTCGCATTTCTACCTGCTCGCGCTCCCCCCGCTGTTCCCGGCGCTCCGGGGCGACCTCGGGCTCACGAACACCCAGCTCGGGCTGGTGATGTCGGCGCTCTCGGTCGGTTCGCTGCTCCAGCTCCCGGTCGGCGAGCTGGTCGACCGCATCGGCGCCAAGCGGGTGTTCGTCGTCGGCACCGCCGTCACGGCCAGTGGCATCGCCGTCGCCGGCCTCGTGCTCGCCTCCTACCCCGCGCTCCTCGCGGCGGCGCTCCTCTCCGGCGTCGGCCAGTCGGCGTTCCACCCCGCCGACTACGCGCTGCTCGGCGCCGCGACGCCCGGCGAGGCCGAGGGGCGGAGCTTCGGCGTCCACACCTTCGGCGGCTACGCCGGCTTCGCCGCCGCGCCGCTCGTCGTCGGCGGCGTCACCGCCGTGGCCGGCCCCGGGGTCGCGCTCGGCGCCGTCGGCCTGGTCGGCGTCGCGTACGCCGCCGTCGCCGCCCTCGCGCTCCCGGCCGTCTACCGGGGGACGGCAGACGGCGCGGCCGACGGCGACGACGACCCCGAGAGCGCGGCCGACCCGGCGGCCGACGGGGGCGCGACCGGCGACGGCGGACGGGCGTCGCTCCGCGAGGAGCTGCTCCGGCGGGACGTGCTCGCGCTCGGCGTCTTCTTCCTCGTGTTCGGCACGGCCAACAAGGCCGCCCAGACGTTCACGACCGTCCTCGCGACCGACGCCTACGGGCTGACCACGAGCGCGGGCAACACCGCGCTCACGGCCTTCTTCGCCGCCTCCGCGGTCGGCATCCTCGTCGGCGGCGTCGTCGCCGACCGCCACGAGCCGCGGCGGGTCGCCGTGGTCACGCTCGCGCTCGCCAGCGTCGCCCTCGTGGCCGTCGTCTACGGGGTGGCGCCGGCGGGACCGACCGCGGCCGTCGCCGGGTTCGCCGCCGTCGGCCTCCTCCTCGGGGTGGTCTACCCCTCCCGCGACCGGCTCGTCTCGCGCGGGACCAGCGAGGGGTCGACCGGCCGCGGGTTCGGCTTCGCCTTCTCCGCCGGCGCGGTCGGCTCCGTCGGCGGCCCCGTCCTGCTCGGCGCCGTCGTCGACGCCGTCGACGCCCGCGCCGCGTTCCTGCTCGCCGGCGCGCTCTACCTGGTCACTGCCGGCGTCGTTCTCCTCGTCCGCGAGTAGGCGAGGGCCGCTCGACGGGCGGCGCCGCGTCGCCCCGCGTCCGGACCGTCGCCACGGGGTCGGTCGTTCGGTCCAGCAGGCGACCGCGAGGAGCGACGTCAGGACCACGTGACCGCGAGCGACGATCCGCCAGAGCCACGGCGCTCGACGTCGCGCGCGGCGCGGGAAAACGGACGGCAGGCGAGCGGGGGAGAAGCGGCCCCGTCGGGAGGGCGGCCGGGCCTCAGTACCGCGACGGGAGGTACGCCATCCCGGTCAGGAGGACGACGACGAACCCGCTGAGCATCGCGACGCCGCGGAGCCCGTTCCGGGTCTGGTCGAACTCCTCTATCGCCTGGACCTGCCGCTCGTAGACGCCGTAGTCGGCCTCGAGGAGGACGGTGCTGTTGTCGGGGAAGTAGACGAAGTACTGCTGGCCGTTGAGCGTGACGTTCGCCTCGTTGGAGAGCTCGACCGGGTTGGTCCGCGGGGCGTTCCACGTGATGGGGACGGTGCCGGCCGTGACGTTCCCGACCGTGGTCCGGTTGCCGCCGTAGTCGAACTGCTGGCCCTCGGTGTACCGGGTCCGCTCCGGCTCGGGGAAGTACTCGCTGGCGGGCACGAGCCGCGAGGTCTCGTTCTCGGTCACGACGACGTACTCCCGGCCGTTGCGGGTGACCGTCTCGTTGTCGGCGTTCGGGTCGGACTGGAGGATCGCCGACCGGTTCTGGACGGTCTCGAGCGCGAACGACGAGGGGTCGGACTCGTTGGGCACGACCACCCGTCGCTGCTCCCCGCCGACCGTGACGGTCGTGTTGTGTCCCCACGTCCTGGTGTACCGTGCCGACTCGTTCGTCCACTCCAGCGTGGCCGCGTGGGTCACGCCGCCGCCGCCGCCGTGGCCACCGCCGCCGCCCGACGACTCGGCCGTGACCGAGGCGACGGTGTACTGGCGGCCGTCGACGGTGAACTGGTCGCCCTGCGCGAGGCGCTGTTCGGGGTCGGAGAACTGGACGTGCGGACGCTCGGCCGTCGCGACGAGCGCGTACGACGCCCCCCCGATCAGGAGAAAGATGGCGACGTAGATCGCCGCGGCGCGTCGTTGCATGGCCGGGGGTTGTACGACTTCGGTCATAACGGTTGTCTTTCCGATGGACCGAACGCCGGGGGTCGGACGGCCGACCCCCCGGCGCCTCGCGCCGCCCGACGCACCGAGCGAGCCCCCGACCGCCCCGGCCCGGCTCCGAGGAGCCGACGGGACGGCGTCCCGTCAGCGCCCGGCCGGGGGGAGCGCCGACCGAACGCGGTCGACGCCCGGCGCCCCGTCGCGCCACCACAGCGCGAGCGTCCCGAGCGCGAGCGGGACCTGCAGCAGGAACCACGCTCGGTCGTCCGGCGGAACGAGACGGACCGGCCCGGTCGTGCGGGCGAGGTAGACCGTGGTGACGTACTCGAGGAAGCTCGCCGCCGGGACGGGGTCGGGGTGGGCGCCGAGCGGCCAGTCGAGGTAGGCGAGCCCCCGCCAGTCGCCGACGAGAAGCGAGTGGAGGCCGTCGGCGGCGAGATGCGTCCAGTGGCCGACGGCGAACGCGACAGCGCCGCGTCCCCCGCCGCGATGGACGTACGCCGCGACGAGCGCCGAGAGCGCGAGCGCGACGAAGACGGTGTGGGCGAGCGACCGCCCGCTGGCGAGGGCGTCGACCCCGTGGGCGAGGGGCTTGTCGACGAGGTCGGCCGCCAGCGCGGCGACGCCGAGCGCGACCGCCTCGTCGCCGTCGGGAGCCCGACGCCCCCGGAGCCAGCCGACCCGGTAGGCGAGGTACGCGACGGCGGCGTGTCCCCACGGCCACATGGCTCGGGGGTTGCCGTCGGCGGTGAAAACCGTACCGGACGCCGGCGCTAGCCGACCAGCTCGACGAGCGCGAGGAGGACCTGCGGTGCGACGAGGAGCACCAGCCCGAGGACGATCAGCGCCGCGGGGAGCACGAGGAGCCCGGCGTCGGTGCCCAGCCACAGCGCGAGCCCCGCGACGATGGCGAGGAGACCCAGCAGCCGGAACAGCCACACGACGACGCCCTCCAGCGGCGAGTCGGCGACGACCTCGGCGACCTCGAGTATCTCGTCCATCGGGCGGGCCTGAGTGGCCGGCGACGGTTACCCGTGTCGGCCGGCACCGCCCACCGTCGCTGCCGGCGCCCAGCGTCGGCCGGGGCAGGCCGACCGCGCTCGACGGCTCTCCCGGCGGCGAGCAGAAAGCGGTTTGTCCGTCCCGCCCCTCCGTCCGACCGTGCGCCTCGGCATCCTCGAGACCGTCGGACTCGCGGCGTCGCTGGTGTTCGCCATCCCTGTCGGGGTCGCCGCCCTCCAGTTCCTCCTCGGCGACCGCCCCGCGCTCGGGGCCGTGCTCGCCCTCGTCGCCGTCCTGATGGTCGTCGTCCCCCGCCGGGTCACCACGCCGGGAGACGTCCCCGGCGCCGTCGCCGAGCGCGCGGCGTCGGCCGCGCTCGGCGACGAGGGAGCCGGCGACGAGCACGAGGACGCGGAGCGGTAGTCGACAGCGCCGTCCGGGTCAGGACCGGGCCGCCAGCCCGGTCGCCACGTCCGTCAGGAGCGTCGGCCCGTCCGCCTCGACGAGCACGAGGTCGGCCAGTCGAACCGTGCCCGGGCCGTCCGGGACGCGAGCCGCCGGCGCGACCGCCACGACGTGGCCGGGTTCGAGCGTCGCCCCCTCGCCCGGGCGGGGCGCCTCCCGACGGGCGAGGCCGACCCCGTGGACGACCGGTGCGTCCGCGACCGGTTCGACGCCGAACGCGCCGAGTTCGGCGACGACCTCCTCCCGCACCCCGTCGACCGGCTCGCCGGGTTCGAGGGCGTCGATCGCCACCCGCCGCGCCGCCTCACAGGCGACGTGCGCGCGGCGGGCGGCCCCGACGGCCCCGTCGGCGGCGAGCGTCCGCGACAGGCGGGCGTGGTACCCACCCGGGCCGCGCGGCGTGACGGTCACGACCACGGGGTCGCCG
>JBDGTB010000055.1:0-14685 GCA_042217235.1 Haloferacaceae archaeon
CCGCTAACGGTTGACGTTCTCCAGACGCTCTCAAGTTAGCCTAGAACGGATGGTTTCTGGGAATACAGGGGCTTGCGTACCTCATTTTTGCCGTTACGACCGTCTCCTACATGGCTTCCGCGTGGCGGGAGCGAAACGAAAAAACGCGCCCCCGCGAGCGAACACGTGATGCCGGAACCGACGTTCGATGGGTGGTAGCGCTGTTTGCGACTTTGATAGTGCTCGGAGCTACTGCCAACATGGTGATTCCGGCCGGAACTCACGAATACGGCGTCGTGAGCGCCGAGTTCGATTCGTCTGGAGCGCAGATCATCCCGAGCGGAGAGTCAGAAACGACGACGTACCCGGTAGCCGGTGGTTTCGTTCCTACCGTCGTTTTCCTCGCCCCCGCGAGCGATGGCGTTGAAGTCCGCCCGAGGGAGTTAACTGTCGGGAACAACAAAGTCGTGAATGCTACAGTAATCCTGTCGGCCCCGCCACAAACCGGGTTTTATCGCCGCTTCGTCGTCGAACACCGCTACCTCGCCGTCCTCCCGACGCCGACGATCCGCGCCCTCTACTCCGTCCACCCCTGGCTCCCGATCGTCGTCATCGACGCCCTGATCGGCGTCCCGTTCTACCTCCTCGGCGTCGCCCTCGTCGGCACCGGCCGCATCCGACGGCGCTCCCGCGACCGACCGTCGTCGCTCGCGAAACTGCGCCGCTGGCTCGGCTGACCGACCGGCACGTTCCCCCGGAGGGGACTGGTGGAAAACAGCAAAAACTTCAACAATGTTGACGTGATCACACATCCAACGAATGTCTGGGATACTGTTCGTCTCGCTGACTGATCTCTCTCGGTTCCACCGATGAGCGACCCCGAGTGGACCCTCCGGCTCCGCGCGCTCGTCGCGGACCGCCAGGCGGCGGTGGTGTTCGTCCTCGCCGTCCTCGCGCTGTCGGGCGCGTGGCTCACCTACGGCACGTACGTCGCGCCCGGGACGACGACCGAACAGCGCGTGGCGAGCACGTGGAGTCGGACGGGGGGTTCGACCACAGCGCGGTCGTCCGGAACGAGAACCCGCTCTACCCGACCGGTCGCCGCCTCGCGACGCGCTCGCTGTACTTCACGAACGTCTCGCCGGTGCTCGACGCGCGCTACGTCGTCGGCTACGAGGCGAGCGACGGCGGCGCGGTCGACGTGGGCGTGACGGTGCGGCTGGTCGTCGAGAGCGTCGGCGAGGCCGAGGAGGGGGCGGCGCCGCCGGTGTACTGGCGCACGGAGCGCACGCTCGACCGGCGACGCGTCAGCGGCGTCTCGCCGGGCGAGAACGTCACGGTGCCCGTCAGCGTCGACGCGCGACGCGTCGACGACCGGATCGGCGCCATTCGGGAGGGGCTCAACGCCACGCCGGGCACGCCCCGGGTTCGCCTGGTGGCCGACGTCGCGATGGCCGGGCGGGCGAACGGTCGGGCGCTCGACCGGCGGTTCAGCCAGCAGCTCCGCATCGACCTCGGCGACGGCTACTACCGGGTGACGGGCGGAGCGCCGAACACGACCAGCCGACAGACCACGACGACGGTCACGGTCCAGCGGACCTACGGCCCGCTGCGCCGGGTCGGCGCGCCGCTCCTGGCCCTCCTCGGCCTCCTCGGGCTGGTCGGGATGGAGGCCGCGCGCCGTCGCGACCGGATCGCCCTCGACGATCGGGAGCGCGAGTGGCTGGCCTACCGCGGCGACCGCGCGGAGTTCGACGAGTGGGTCCACCGGGTCGAACTCCCGCCGGAGGCCGAGGACCTGCCCCGGGCCCGGGCGTCCTCGCTCGGCGACCTGGTCGACCTGGCCATCGACGCCGACGCCGCGGTGCTCCAGGCCCCCGACGGGGAGACCTACCGCGTGGTCCACGACGGCTACGTGTACGTCTACGAGGCGCCCGAACTCCCCGACTCCCGGGCGGCTGCCGCGGACGAACCGGCCGGCGAGGCGGACGCGTCCGGCCTGGCGGAGTCGCTCCGGCGGTTCGGGCGACCGGACTCCGGGGCCGACGAGGGCGCCGACGCGCCGGAGGAAGCCGACGTGCTGGAGGGCGACGACCGCCCGGCCCGCGACGAGCCGACGGACCGCGAGCAGTGAGGGCCGCGACGGCGGACCGCCGGGCAGGCGGGCACGGCGGCCGCCCCGGATGGCCGCCTACGCCTCCATCGCCTCGCGCAGCGTGAACGCCCCCTCGTACAGCGCCGTGCCGACGACCACGGCGGCCGCCCCGACCTCGCGGAGCGCCCGCACGTCGTCGAGCGTCGCGACGCCGCCGCTCGCGACCACGGGCACGTCGACGGCGTCGACCACCCGGCCGACGCGCTCGGCCCGGACGCCCGCCAGCCGCCCCTCGACGTCGACGTCGGTGTAGAGCACCCCGGCGGCGCCGAGGTCGGCGTAGCGCCCGGCGGCCTCGGCGGGGTCGAGCCCGGTCCCCTCGGTCCAGCCCGACACCACGACCTCGTCGTCTTTCGCGTCGAGGCTCACCAGCACCCCGTCGGGATGGTCGGCGGCCAGGTCGGCGACCAGGTCGGGGTTCTCGACCGCCGCCGTGCCGAGGATCACCCGGTCGACGCCGCTCGCGAGCAGGCCGGCGGCGTCGTCGTACGTCCGGATGCCGCCGCCCACCTGGAGGTCGGCGTCGACGGCCTCGGCGACGGCCGCGATCGCGTCGGCGTTCGCGCGCTCGCCCTCGAACGCCCCGTCGAGGTCGACGAGGTGGAGCGTCCGCGCGCCGGCCTCGACCCACCGTTCGGCGGCCGCGACCGGGTCGCCGTACCGGCGGCCGGTGCCGCGCTCGCCGCCGACAAGCTGCACCACCTCGCCGCCCTCGACGTCCACCGCGGGGACGACCTCGAACTCGGGGAACACGGACGGGGGTGGGGGTGGGGCGGGCGTAAATCCGTCGTCCGGGCCGCCGGACGCTCCGCAACGCCTTTGCTCGCGGCCGGTCGACCGGCGCCCATGGAGCTTTTCGGGTCGAGCGGGGTCCGGGGAACCGTGGGCGAGGCGATGACCCCCTCGCTGGTGCTCCGGGTGGCCCGGGCCGCGGGGACGGTGTGGGACGGCGACCGCGCCGCCGTCGCGCGCGACACCCGGACGTCGGGGGAGCTGTTCGCCGACGCCGCGGCGAGCGGGCTGGCGAGCGTCGGGGTCGACGTCGACCGGCTCGGCGTCGTCCCCACGCCCGGCGTCGCCGCCCACTGTGAGCGCGAGGGCGTCCCCGCGATCGTCGTCACCGCCTCCCACAACCCCGCCGACTACAACGGCGTCAAGCTCGTCGACGACGCGGGCGTCGAGCTCACCGTCGCGGAGCTGGAGCGGGTCGAACGGCACGTGTTCGACGCCCCGGTCGCGGAGGCGGCGTGGGACGGCGTCGGGGCGGTCGACCGGGTCGACGGCGCCAACCGGCGGTACGTCGACGACCTGCTCGCCGCCGTCGACCGCGACCGGGTCGCCGACGCCGAGCTCACGGTCGCGCTCGACCCCGGCAACGGCGCCGGCGCGCTCACCTCGCCGGCCTTCCTCCGGGAGCTCGGCTGCGAGGTGGTGACGGTCAACGCGGACCCGGACGGGCACTTCCCCGGCCGGCAGCCCGAGCCCGTCCCCGCGGAGCTCGGCGACCTCCGCCGGCTCGTGCGGGCGACCGACGCGGACCTGGGGGTCGCCCACGACGGCGACGCCGACCGCGCGGTGTTCGTCGACGAGACGGGCGAGTCGGTCCCGGCCGAGTCGTCGCTCGCCGCGCTCGCCGCGGCGGCCCTCGACGAGGGCGACGCCTTCGTCACCGCCGTCAACGTCTCCCAGCGGGTCGTCGACGTGGTCGACGCCGCCGACGCCCGCCTGGAGCTCACCCCCATCGGGGCGACGAACCTCGTCACGCGCATCCGCGAGCTCCGGGGCGAGGGGGTGTCCGTCCCCGTCGCCGGCGAGGGCAACGGGGGCGTGTTCTACCCCGAGCAGCGGCTCGCCCGCGACGGCGCGCTCGCGGCCGCGCGCTTCCTCGAGCTCGTCGCCGAGCGCCCGGCGAGCGCGGTCGTCGAGCCCTTCCGGGACTACCACGCGGTCCGGCGGAACCTCGCCTACGAGGACGACGACGAGCGCGAGGCGCTGCTGTCGGCCGCGGCGGCGTACGCCGAGGCCGCCGAGGCCGACCTCGACACGACCGACGGCTACCGCATGGACTTCGGCGACGCCTGGGTGCTCGTCCGTCCCTCCGGCACGGAGCCGAAGGTCCGGGTGTACGCCGAGGCGCGGGACCCCGAGCGGGCGGCGCGCCTCGCGGACGAGGTCGCCGAGGCCCTGCGGTAGCGGACGGTCCCCCGGAACCGGCGCTACGCGTCCTCCCGGCCGAGCGCCGCCGCGAGCTCCTCGCGGGCCTCGCGCAGCCGCGACAGCTCCGCGGACGCCGCCCCCGACGCGAGTCGCTCGCGCTCGGCCTCGTCGAGCTCCGCGCGCGCCACCGCGGCCTCGCGGAGGCGCTCGTAGGCCGTCTCGCGGGGCAGGTCCCGCACGGTCCGCGCGCGGGCGACCACCTCCTCGGGGGCGAACCGGCCGACGACCGCGACGAGCTCGCGGGCGCGGCGCCGGAGGACGCCCGCGGGCGCCGGCGGCCACGCGACCGTCAGCGGGTCGGCGTCGAGCCGCTCCAGGTACGTCCGGTGGGTCGCCACCTTCGCGCGGAGCGCGCCGGGGTCGTCGACGTAGTGGTCGAGCTTCGACGCCGAGTAGTCGGCGTACTCGAGGAGCGTCGGCACGGGCTCGTCCCCGGCCGCGTGGCTCTCGACGTACTCCCGGAGGTCGCGGGGGGGGCGTCGGAACTCCACCAGCGGGTACGCCACCGTCGCGTCGACGAGGTCGAACAGCTCCCGCGCGCTCGCGGACCGGCGGTAGTCGTCGAACGCCTCGCGAACCGCGTCGTTGTACGCTTCGACCGGGTCGCGGAGGCGCTCGACCGGCGCGTCGAGGTCGGCCTCGCCCAGCTCGCACAGCCGTTCGAGCGACTCGATCCGCTCCTCGACGGCCGCGAGCGTGGACTCGGCCTCGTGGCGGGCGGTGCGGTAGCGCTCCGCGGCGTCCTCCCGGCGGTCGAGCATGTCGGCGTACGCTCCGGCCGGGGCGATCTCCTCGCGGGCCTGAGCGAAGTCCCGCTCGCGCAGGCGCCGGCGGTCGAGGGTCTCGGCGGCCGCCTCGAACGCCTCCCGCTCGGGCAGGTCGTCGTCGAGCTCCTCGACCAGCCCGAGGAAGCGCTCCTGGAACTCGACGTACGCCTCGAAGTCGCCGGTCCCGGTCGCGGAGTCCGCGTAGCGGTCCAGCAGGCTCGTCGCCTCGCGGTGGGCGTTCGCGACCGCCGCCACCCGCTCCTCGCCGACCTCGGCGACCGCCTCGCGGGCCTCGTCGCGCTCGCGCTCGAGCCGCGCCAGCCGGTCGGCCGCCTCGCCGGCCTCGCTCGCCAGGCCGCTCACTCGTACACCTCGTCGGGGTCGAAGACGCGCTCGCCGACCGTCTCGCCGTCGAGCGTCCGGTGGAAACAGGAGCGGTACCCGGTGTGACAGGCGCCGCCGGTCTGGTCGACGCGGTACAGGAGCGCGTCGCCGTCGCAGTCGACGCGTATCTCGCGGACCGACTGCGTGTGGCCGCTCGTGGCCCCCTTCTCCCAGAGCTCGTCGCGGCTGCGCGAGTAGTAGTGCGCCCGGCCGGTCTCGCGGGTCCGCTCGACCGCCGCCGGCGAGGCGTACGCGAGCATCAGCACCTCGCCCGTCGTCGCGTCCTGCGCGACCGCCGGCACCAGCCCGTCGTCGCCGAAGTCGACCTCTACCCCGGCGTCGAGCGTCGCGCCGTCCGTCGAGTCGGTCGGCGCGGCCGTCTCCTCGGTCATGACCGGACGCAGGCCCCTCGCGCCGATAGGTCTTTTCACGCTCGTCGGCGCTCCGGGGCCGCTCGCCGTCCGGACGATCGACCGCTCAGACCGCGCCGACCGCCGACAGCAGGGCAAAGAGGAGGTCGCCGTAGGTGAGCGCGACGACGAGCCCGGCGAACATCGGGACGATGAACGGCATCCCCGGCGTGATCCACACCTCGTCGGTCCGGGCGAGGTGGTCGAGCCCCCGGCGGAGCTGGTCGGGCTCGGTCCCGTACGCCCAGTGCTCGTCGAGGAACGCCGCCGCGCCCCACGGGTCCGCCACCGCCCCGCCGTCCGGTTCGATGCGCCCGTCCCCCGGGTCGGCGGGCTCGTCGGGGAGCGACGACGGGTCCCGGTACCGGGCCGGGTCCGTGCGGATCGCCGCCAGGTCCGTCCCGCGCCAGCGGAGGTACATCCGGAGCGCGTCGAGGTCGAGCCCGTCGGTCAGCTGCGTGCCCGCAGCGTCCTCGAGCAGCTTCCCGTGTTCGGTCTCGACCTCGTTCCAGTGGACCCTGACGCCGACGACCATCAGCCGCCCGACGTCGCCGTCGAGAGCGTTCCTGACGGCGACGACCGCGGGCTGTGCGAGCCCGAGGACGACCGTGTTCGTCAGAACGGTCAGCGAGAAGACGCCGACCGTCGTGACCGAGAGCGGCAGGGCGGTCGTCGGCAGGTAGTAGGTGGGGTAGGTCGGGAACAGGACCGCGATCGCGAGGATCGCCTTCGCGTCGGCGCCGCCGAAGCCCGCCGGAACGTAGTAAAAGCCCACCCCCATCCCCCCCACGACGAAGACGCTGACCGCGACGCGGCCGAGGAACAGCCGGCGCCGGAACGCCGGGGCCGTCGTCCAGGTGGTCCACAGCTCCCAGGCCAGCAGCGCGACGCCGAGCGCGCCGAGCACCAGCCAGGCGCGGTCGTCGACGCGACGGGTCCGTACGTCCTGCCACGCGGCCCAGGCGAGGACCGGAACGGCGAGGAGACGGAGCAGGTCGGGGGCACTGCCGGGCAACACACGGCGGCGTCCGCCGGCGCGCAGTTATCCCTTCCGGTCCGGCGGGCCGGACGGCACGCGGAGGAGAAAAGCGAGTCCGTCGCGCCGCTCAGATGACGCGGTTCTGGAGGTAGTCGAGGTGCTTGGCGTTGTAGACGATCCTGACCTCGTCGGCGGCCGGCGAGCCGATGCAGGTCAGGCGGACGTTCTTCTCTTCGACCTCCTCGTCGGAGAGGATCTGCTGCATGTCCATGTCGATCTCGCCCTCCGTGACGATCGCCGCGCAGTTGGCGCAGGCGCCGGCGCGACACGAGAACGGCCAGTCGAAGCCCTGGGCCTCGGCCGCCTCGAGGATGTACTCGCTCTGGTTCACTTCGAGCGTGCCGTAGTCCTCCTCGTCGAGGCCCGCGTCGGCGGCCTGCTCGAAGAGGTCGTCGTCGTCCATCGACCAGCCGTGGTCGTCCAGCACTTCGTAGTTGAGGTATTCGACCGTAGGCATCACTCGGCGATGCGTCCCCCAACCCATTAGACTTTGCTGTTCGTGGCGCCGAATTCGGCGGTTTCACGGGTTTAGGGTGGCCAAAATGCGGGGCCGAGTCGATCGGTCCGGGCTCAGATCGGTGCGAGTCGGAACAGCAGGTAGGAGGCGACCGCGGAGATGGAGGGCGTGAGCAGCCAGAAGAAGACGACTCTGCCGGTGGTCGTCGGGTCGAAGAGGTCCCCGGCCAGCAGCTCGTCGGACTCCTCCTCGCCGAGCGGGCCGGGCTCGTCCTCGCCCGCGAGCGCGTTCACCGACACCTCCGGCGCCTCGCCCGCGACGGCCTCGTCTATCGTGACCGTGCGGGTCGCCCGTCCCCAGCCGAGGCCGACGATGCACATCGTGGCGCTCACGGCGAGGCTGGCCGGGATGCCGAGATACGAGAGGAAGGTGATCAGGCTGGCGCTCACCGTCTCGACGATCAGCGCGGCGAGCAGGGGGAGGTCCGTCAGGTCGTTGCCGACCGTGTCGAGCGTCCGGCGGGCGATGGTGAAGGCGCCGACGGCGATCGCCCCGCCGGCCAGCAGGACGCCCTCGCCCGGGCGGAGGAACCCGCCGCCGACGAGCGGCGCCACGGCGTTCGCGGCGTTCGACGCGCCGGCCGAGAACGCCATGTAACACGCGATGGCGACCACGAGGGCGACGCTCGCGAGCTCCCGCCAGGTCGTGTCCGGTCCGCGACGCGGCAGGGGCGTGAACCGCACGAGCGCCCCCGGGGAGCGTTCGAGGTCCACCCGACGCTGGAGCGGCGGGTAGACGTACCGCCCGACCACGGCACACACCCAGAAGGCGATCACCGGGGCGACGATCCACCAGGAGACGATCTCCAGCATCACCGCCTCGTTCAGCGTGCCGGTGGCCACGCCGAGCCCGGCGATGGCGCCGACCGCGGTCATCGAGGTCGACGCGGGGACGCCGAACGTGTTCGACAGCAGGAGGGCGATGCCGACGAAAAAGAGGACGGCGACGCTCGCCTCCAGGCTGAACTGCGTCCGCGGGACGATCTCGCCGCCCATCGTCCGGATCACGTTGCGCCCGACCGTCCAGCCGCCCAGGAGCGCGAACGCGGACATCAGCGCCGCGGCGAGCAGCTTCGTCGTCACCCCGGTTCCGACCGCCGGGCCGAACGCGACGCCCGTCGAGGAGCCGCCGATGTTGAACCCCACGAAGGCGGCGACCGCCAGTCCGAGCAGGAGGAGCGCTTCGACCACGCCGACCGGTTCCCGTCGCGGCGGCTTGTACGCGTCGGTTCGCGGCCTCCGCGTCGCCCCGCGTTCCGTTTCGCGACGCTCGCGCCGGTCGCCCCTCGCGCGGGGTTCCGTCCCGCGCTCGGGCGCGTTCCACTCGCTCTTACCGGTTCAGCACGCCCCTTACCGGTTCAGCGTGTGGATCGCCTGCCCCCGCGCGTTCTCGACCGCCTCGTGGACCGCCTCGGACAGCGTCGGGTGGGTGTGGACCGTCGCGGCGACGTCCTCCAGCGTCGCGCCCATCTCGACCGCCAGCGCCACCTCGGCGACCAGCTCCGACGCCTCGGGGCCGACGATCTGCCCGCCGAGCACCACCTCCGTCTCGCCGTCGGCGACGACCCGCGCGAACCCGTCCTCGCGGTCGAGCGTCAGCGCCCGCCCGCTCGCGCGGAACGGCATCTCCCCGACGACGGGGTCGTACCCCGCCTCGGCGGCCGCCGCCTCCGTCAGCCCGACGGTCGCCACCTCGGGGTCGGTGAACACCGCGGCCGGGATCGCGCGGTTGTCGAGCGCCGCCGACTCGCCCGCGAGCGTCTCCGCGGCGACGACGCCCTCGCGGAAGGCGGCGTGGGCGAGCATCGGCTCGCCGGCCACGTCGCCGACCGCGAACACGTGCTCGCGCTCCGTGCGGGCCCGCTCGTCGGTCGCGAGGAACCCGTCCTCGTCGGGCTCGAGGCCGACCTCGTCGAGCGCCAGCGTGTCCGTCACGGGCTCGCGCCCGACCGCCACGAGCACCCGGTCGGCCGGGTAGGCCGACTCCTCGCCGTCGGCGTCCTCCGCCGTGACGACGATGCCGCCGTCCGGGCCGTCGCGCCAGCCCGTCGCCCCCTCGCCGAAGTGAAAGTCGACCCCGAGCTCCTCGGCGCGCGTCCGGACGAGCCGCGCCACGTCGTCCTCGTACCCCGGGAGCACGTCGTCGAGCATCTCGACGACCGTCACGTCGCTGCCGAACTTCGCGAACGTCGTCGACAGCTCCATCCCGATGTAGCCCGCGCCGACGACGACGAGCCGGTCGGGGACCCGGTCGAGCTCCAGCGCCGCGGCCGAGTCGAGCACCGGCTCGTCCTCGAAGGGGAGCCCCGGCAGCGCCATCGGGCGGGAACCCGTGGCGACGACCGCGTGCTCGAACTCCACCGTCTCCGCGCCCTGCCCCTCGCCCCCGTGGAGCACGCGGGCGGTCTGCTCGCCGGCGAACTCCGCCGTCCCCTCGACGAGGTTGACGCCGTTCGCCTTGCAGAGCTTCTCGACCCCGCCGGTGAGCCGGTCGACCACCTCCCCCCGCCACGCGCCCGTCCGCTCCATGTCCACCGCCGGGTCGGCGTGGATGCCCATCCGCTCGGCGTGCCCCGCCTCGTGGGCCACGTCGGCGGCGGTGATGAGCGCCTTCGAGGGGATACAGCCCCGGTTGAGGCAGGTGCCGCCGTAGGCGTCCCGCTCGACCAGCGTGACGTCGAGCCCCCGCTGGGCGCCCCGGATGGCGCTCACGTACCCGCCGGGTCCTCCGCCGATGACCAGTACCTCCGTCCCCGTGGTGACGTCGCCGACGACCATGGACCGGCCGACGGGCGCCGGGGTTAAAATCGCGCGGATGGTCGTGGCACTGGGTGTCCCCCGCGGCGGGAGCGGGGCGGTTCGACCCGTCGACCCACCGCGAGGCGGCTCGACGCCGGCGATACCGGCTCCTAGAGGAGCAGCTGCTCCGGCCGCGACAGCCGCTCGGTCACGTGGTTGGTGAACTTCGCCGCGACCGCGCCGTCGACCACGCGGTGGTCGACCGACAGCGAGACCGGCAGCGTGTGACGCGACACCACCTCGCCGTCGACGACCCACGGGCGCTCGCGTATCGAGCCGAGCGCGAGGATCGCCACCTCCGGGTAGTTGACGATCGGCGTCGCGTACTCGCCGCCGATGGCGCCGACGTTCGTCACCGTGAACGTGCCGCCCTGCATCTCCGCGCGGGTGATGCTCCGGTCGCGGGCGCGCTCGACCTTCTCGGCGGTCTCGGCGGCCAGCTCGCGAACCCCCTTCCGGTCGACGCCCTCGACGACGGGCACCATCAGCCCGACGTCCGTCGCCGTCGCCACGCCGACGTTGTACTCGTCGCGGAGGACGATCTCCCCGGCGTCCTCGTCGAGGCGGGCGTTCACGTACGGGTACTCCCGTAGCCCCGCGACGACCGCCTTCAGGACGAACGGGAGGTAGGTCAGGTGGACGTCGGCGACCTCGTTCAGCGACGCGCGAGTCTCGACCAGCCGGGCAACCTCGACCTCGTCGTGGTGGGTGACGTGTGGCGCGGTGTACTTCGCCCGCTCCATCTGCTCGCCGACCGCCCGCCTGACGCCGCGGTAGGGGACGCGCTCGCCGGACGGTCCCTCCTCTGTCCCGCCGGCGCGCTCCGCCTCCCCGCCCTCCGTCTCGGCCGCGGACGCTCGCTTCCCGCCGCCGGCGAGCGCCGCCGTCACCGCCTCCACCGCCGCGGCGGTCGCCTCCTCGGCGTCGGTCCCGGCCGCCGCGGTCGGCTCCGCTCCCCCGCCGCCCGCCTCCGCGCCGTCGTCCGCCTCCGCGCCGTCGTCCGCCTCCGCGCCGTCGTCCGCCTCGCTCTCGGCGTACGCCCGGACGTGCTCGGCGGTGACGTACGGCCGCCCGTCGCGCGTCTCGTCGGTCGGGACCTCGTCGAGGTCGACGCCGAGCTCCGCGGCCAGGCTCCGGGTCGCCGGCGCCGCGAGGGTCCGGTCGCGCTCGCCCGCGCTCCCCTCGTCAGGTCGGCTGACGGCCGACGCCTTCCCCTCGACGGACAGCTCCCGGGGTTCGGGCGCCGCCGCCTCCGCCGCCGCCTCCGCCTCCGCCGCCGCCTCGTCCCCGTCCTCGTCGGCGTCGCCCGCCCGGCGCTCGACGGCCGACGCCCGCTCGTCGAAGGAGACCGACCGGGGTTCGGGCGCGCCCGAACCGCCGCTCGCCGCGGCCCGCACGTCGGCCTCCGTCACCCGCCCGCCGGGACCGCTCCCCTCGACCCCGGCGAGGTCGACGTCGAGTTCGCGCGCGAGCCGCCGGACGCTCGGCGGCGCGGGGACGGGGCGGTCGGCGCCCGCGCCGGTCGACGCCTCGGCCGTCGTTCTCGCCTCGTCGGCCGACGCCTCGCCCGGCGCTCGTTCCCCTTCGGTCGGGGACTCGCCGGCTTCGTCCGCCTCGGCTTCCTCCACGTCGAAGGTGACGAGCACGTCGCCGACGGGCACCACGTCGCCCGGGTCGGCGCGTCGCTCGCGGACGGTGCCGTCGTACGGCGACGGCACCTCGACCAGCGCCTTGTCCGTCTCGACCTCGGCGACCGGCTGGTCCTCCTCGACCCGGTCGCCGGGTTCGACCAGCCACGCCACGAGCTCCCCCTCGGCGACTCCCTCGCCGACGTCGGGGAGTTTGAACTCCTTGACGACCATCGGTCAGAACTCCAGGGCCTCCCTGATACCCTCTTCGACGCGGACGGCGTTCGGGAGGTAGAAGTCCTCCAGGTTGTACAGCGGGTAGGGAACGTCGTAGCCCGTCACGCGGACGACCGGCGCCTCCTGGTAGAGGAGACACTCCTCCTGGACGATCGCGGCTATCTCGCCGCCCAGCCCGCCGGTGCGGGGCGCCTCGTGGACCACGACCGCGCGGCCGGTCTTGCGGAACGACTCGACTATCGCCTCGCGGTCGAGGGGCGCGAGCGTCCGGAGGTCGACGACCTCCGCCTCGATGCCCTCCTCGGCGAGCGCCTCGGCGGCGTCGAGCGTCGGGCGGGTCATCGCGCCCCAGGTGAAGACGGCGACGTCGTCGCCCGCCCGGCGCACCGACGCCTCCCCGAGCGGCGTCGCGTACGGCTCCGCGGGCACGTCCTCCCGGAACGCCCGGTAGACGAGCTTCGGTTCGAGGACGACGACGGGGTCGGGGTCGCGGATCGCCGACGCGAGCAGCCCCTTGGCGTCCCGCGGCGTCGAGGGGACGACGACCTTCAGCCCGGGCTCGTGGACGTAGAACGCCTCCTTGGACTCGGAGTGGTGCTCCGGCGCGCGGATGCCGCCGCCGTACGGCGCCCGGAGGGTCAGCGGGACGGTGACCGTCCCCCGCGACCGGGCGCGGAGGCGCGCGGCGTGGGAGACGAGCTGGTCGAACGCGGGGTAGATGAACCCCGAGAACTGTATCTCGGGCACCGGCCGGAGGCCGTACGCCGCCATCCCGACCGCGGCGCCGACGATCCCCGACTCCGCGAGCGGGGTGTCGACGACCCGGTCCTCGCCGAACTCCTCGATCAGCCCCTCCGTGGCGCGGAACACGCCGCCGTTCCGCCCCACGTCCTCGCCGAGCACGACCACGTCGTCGTCGCGGTCCATCTCGGCGTGGAGGCCGTCCCGTACCGCCTGCACCAGGGTGAGGTTCCGTGCCGTCATGGTCACTCGGTGAACGCCTCGTCGCCGTACCGCTCGTGGAGCCGCTCGAACGCCGCGCGCTGCTCGCGGATCGCCGGCGTCGGCTCGGCGTAGACGTAGTCGAACACGTCCGTGGCCGGCGCGCGACGGGTCTCCTCCGCGGCCTCGACCGCCTCGGCGACCGTCGCCTCGACCTCGCGCTCGACGGCGTCGACGCGGTCGTCGTCGAGGCGGCCGGTGTCCCGGAGGAAGCGCTCGAGCCGGGGGATCGGGTCGCGGCGCTTCCAGCGCTCGACCTCCGCCTCGTCGCGGTACACCGAGGGGTCGTCGGCGGTCGTGTGCGCGCCAAAGCGGTACTGCACCGCCTCGACCAGCGTCGGCCGTCGCTCGCCCTCGCCCGGGTCGCGGGCCTTCTCGACGGCCGCGCGCACCACCCGGTACACCGCCAGCGGGTCCATCCCGTCGACGCGCACCCCCTCGAACCCGTAGGCCGCCGCCTTCGCCGCGAACGTCTCGGCCGCGGTCTGCTGGTCCGTGGGCGTCGAGATGGCCCACTGGTTGTTGTTGCAGACGAACACCGTCGGCGTGTCGAACACCCCCGCGAAGTTCAGCCCCTCGTGGAAGTCCCCCTCGCTCGTCGCCCCGTCGCCGAAGTGGACCATGCTGACGACGTCGTCGCCGCGGTAGCGTGCCGCCCACGCCAGCCCGACCGCGTGGGGGATCTGCGTCGCGACGGGGACCGCGACCGGGAACACCCGCGCCCCGCTCGTCCGGGCGTTGCCCCGCTCGTCGCCCATCCAGTAGCGCAGGGTGGCGGCGAGGGGGACGCCGTGGACGTACGAGGCGACGTGCTCCCGGTAGCTCGGGAACAGCCAGTCCCGCCCGTCGAGCGCGTGGACGCTCCCGGCCTGGGCCGCCTCCTGACCCGCGGCGGGGGCGTAGGTCCCCATCCGCCCCTGGCGCTGGAGGCTCACGGCCCGCTCGTCGAACCGGCGGGCGAGCCGCATCTCGCGGTACATGGCGACGAGTTCCTCGTCGCTCAGGTCGGGAACGTCGCCGACCACCGCACCCGTCTCGTCGAGCACGCGGACCCGGTCGTCCGGGTCGCGGCCCAGCGCGCTCACGGCACCCTCCTGTCCATGAGTTGGAGGGTCCGTCGCGCCGGTAATAGGGTTTTCGCGGGGGGCGGCCGACCGCCAGAGCTTTGCTCGCCACGCCGATCGGTGCCCACGAATGACACTTCCCGGGACCGACCCCGAGGACCTCGTCGAGGGACCCGTCGCCCGCACCCTGCTCGTGCTGGCGGCGCCGCTGATGGTCCAGAACGTGGTCCGGGTGGTCCAGCAGGTGGTCGACGCCTTCTGGGTCGGGCGGGTCGGCGAGTCGGCCGTCGCCGCGGTGGGCCTCGCCACCCCCGCAGTCGTCGTCGGGTTCGCCCTGCTCGCCGCGCCGTTCGTCGGGACGCAGGTGCTCGTCTCCCGCCGCGTCGGCGCTGACGACCGCCACGGCGCCCGACGCGCGGTCGCGGCGGGCGTCGCCGTCTCGCTCGCGGGCGGCGGGCTCGTCGCCGCCGTCGCCGTCGCCCCGGCGG
>JBDGTB010000125.1:0-14646 GCA_042217235.1 Haloferacaceae archaeon
TCCATCGCCCCGCAGGACACCCGCGAGGTCACCTTCACTGCCGACGACCCCGGCGTCTACTGGGTCTACTGTACGTACTTCTGTAGCGCACTCCACCTGGAGATGCGCTCGCGGATGATCGTCGAACCGCGTAGCTAACGCCGCCCTCCCCTTCGGGGGCTCCCAACACGAGGGACACGACACACCATGAACTGGCCATCACGCGAACAGATCCTCGAACTGCGACGGGCGCTCCCGTTGATAGCCGCAGCGCTGTTCGTCGCGGCCCTGTTTTTCCCGATGTGGATCATCGAGGTCCACGCCGTGCAGTACCCCGACGAGATACTGTACCTGCGGCTCTACGCGTACCCCCGGATCGCCGGGGACTACGTGGAGATGGCGCGACTGAACCACTACATCGGGTTCTACTACCCCGACCCCGTCTACTGGACGCCGAACTTCGACGTCAACCCGGACGCGATCGACGTCCCCGAGTGGTCGTTCGGCTGGATCGCGTTCGTCGTCGTCTCGGCGCTCAGCATCGTCGTCGCCGTCGCGCCGACGACGGCGAAACTCAAACGCGGCCTCAAGTGGCAGCTCGTCGGGACCGTGGGCGTGTTCACCATCATGCTCGCCGACATCCAGTACCGCCTCTACCAGGCGGGGCACACGCTGGACCCCGACGCCCCCGTCATGGGCGTCAGCGGGTTCACGCCGCCGCTGTGGGGGCGCTACGAGGTCGCGAACATCACCAGTTACTCCTACTTCGGCGCGGGGGCGTTCATGGCGATGCTCGCCTGTCTCCTCCTCGCCGTCGCCTACTACGTCCGGGGGTCGCCGGTGACGTTCGGCGACCTCCGCACACGCGCACGCCGGCGAGTGACCGGCGAAGAACTATCCCCGTCGAGACGGGACGAACAGTCGATCGAGAAGGGCGCGAAGTAGGGCACAGAGATGGTTCGAACCACGAGATTGGCCGCCGTGACGACGGTCGTTCTCCTCCTCCTCGCGAGCGCCGCCGCCGTCTCCGGGTACGGGGGAAGCGCGTCGACCCGGACGAGCGGGTACGAGTTCGACCCGCCGGTCCCCCGCGAGTACGGGTTCGACGCCAGCCCCGCGGACTACCCCGACGGGACGGCCCGCGTCGACGGGACCGAGTACGACACCGTCGCCGGCGCGCTCGACGCCGCGGACCCCGGGGACGTCGTCACGCTCTCGGGCTGGTTCGACGCGACGCCGACCGTGAACACCTCCGGCGTCGAACTGCGGAGCGCCCCGGACGCCCGCGCGGTCGTCAACGGGAGCGCGGAGGGGAACGTCCTCACGATAAACGCCGCGAACGTCACGGTCCGGGGGCTCTGGATACGGAACTCGGGGTACGAGCCGAGCGACAACGACGCCGCGGTCTGGATAAACGGCACGAACGTCGCCGTCGTCGACAACCGGCTCACCGAGTTCACGTTCGGCATCTGGATAGACGGCACGCCGAGGGCGTACGTCGCGAACAACACGATCGTCGGTCGGGAACGCATCGAGTCCCTCACCCTGCGGGGGAACGGCATTCAGGTCTGGGAGACCGAGCACACGCTCATCACCCACAACCGCATCACCGACGTGCGGGACGGCATCTACTACTCGTTCGCCTCGGACGTGACGGCCCGGTACAACGTCATGTGGGACATGCGGTACGGCGTCCACTACATGTACACCGACGACAGCACCCTCCGCCGGAACCTCGCGTTCGACAACGACGTGGGGTGGTCGCTCATGGTGTCGGAGAACCTCCGCATCGTGAACAACGTCGCGTACAACAACACGGGCCGGAGCGGCCACGGCATCCTCGTGAAGTCGATCGACGACAGCGTCATCGCGAACAACGCGGTCGTGGCCAACGAGAACGGGTTCTACGTCTACAACTCGATAAACGACACCATCGTCGACAACCTCGTTCTCGGCAACGAGGTCGGCATCAACCACCAGGCGGGGAGCGTGGGGACGGTCAGCAACAACAGCTTCGTGCGAAACGACGAGGACGCGTACGTCCTCACCGGGCGCCAGCTCGCGTGGAACGGCAGCCGGAGGGGGAACTACTGGGCCGACGCGCAGGTCGTCGACACGGACAAGGACGGGGTCAGCGAGATCCGCTACCGGCCGGCCGGGCTCGTCCAGCACCTCGTCCAGCGACATCCGACGGCGGCGGTGTTCGCACACAGCCCGGCGTTCGTCGCCGTCCGGATGGCCGAGAGCTCGTTCCCGATAATCGAGTCACCCGGCGTCGTCGACCACCATCCGCTGGTCCGGCCGCCGGACGACTGGACGATCTGGTATCGGGGCGGCCACGACTGGACGTGGTACGAGCGCTGGGAGCCGACGCGCTCGGGGCCGCGAACGAACGGGAGCGAGGCGAGACCATGACACATCCGATAACGGTAGACGACGTGCGGAAGACGTTCGGCGACGTGGTGGCGCTCGACGGGCTCTCGATGACCGTCGAACGGGGAACGACCTTCGGGCTGCTGGGGACGAACGGCGCCGGGAAGTCGACGCTGTTTCGGCTCCTCATCGGCCACCTCACGCCCGACTCGGGGACGCTCCGCGTCACCGGACGCGACGTGGGGGCTGCGGGGTGTTCGGTCAGGCGGACCGTCGGCTACCTCCCCGAACGCGTCGGGTTCCCGCCCGAACTCACCGGGCGGGAGGTCCTCCGGTTCCACGGCCGGATGCGCGACCTCCCGGCGGGGGCCCGCGAGGACCGGGTCGACGAGGTGCTCGACCAGGTCGGCCTCGCGAGTGCGGCCGACCGCCCCGTCAGTGGCTACTCGAAGGGGATGGGACGGCGACTCGGTCTCGCGACGTCGCTCGTCTCCCGTCCGGACCTCCTGTTGCTGGACGAGCCGACCGCCGGACTGGACCCGCTCGGCATCGAGGCCTTCCACAAGGTGATCCGCGACCTCCAGGAGAACACGGACCTCACCGTCATGCTCTCGACACACGCCCTCGCCGAGGCCGAGACGCTCTGTGACCGCATCGGCATCCTGCACGACGGCCGGCTGCTCCGCGAGGGCGCGGTGAACGACCTCGAGCGGGCGCTGGGGACCGGCGTGACCGTCCGGGTCGTCCTGGAGGACGACGCGGACGTGGCCGACGTCCGGGGGCTGGTCGAGACACGCGCGGAGATAGACGCGGCATCCGACCGGACCCTCCGGGCACACTGTCCGCTCGGGGCGGTTCCCGACCTCCTCGACGCGCTCCTCGACGCGAGCCACGTCGCCGGCTTCGAGGTGAACGAACAGGACCTCAAACACGTGTTCGTGGACGCGATCTACGAGGCGACGGAGGGGAGCGACGATGGATAGCGAGGTCGCCGACGGCTCCGCGGAGTTCGCCGACGCGAGCGACGCCCCCGAGCACGCGGCCGGTCACGCGAGCGACGCCCGGACCGACCTCGGAGTGGGCGACCACCTCCGGCACGCGGCCGTCATCGCCCACCAGGAGTACTCCCTCGGGTTCAGGAATCGGTGGACCCCCGGGCTCGTGGTGCTGTTCGCGCTGTTCTCGACGATGCTCGTGCTGTTCAGCGGCAGCCGGGTCGGCCCGGCCCGGTTCGGCCCGCTCGTCGCGAGCCTCGGGTCGCTGGCGACCTACCTCGTCCCCCTCGCGGCGTTCGCGTACGGCTACGACGTGGTGGTCGGCGCGGACGAGCGGGGGTGGCTGGACGTGCTCATCTCCCTGCCGATCCCCCGCTCGGGCGTCGTCCTCGGGAAGCTCGGCGGTCGGGTCGCCGCGTTCTCGACGGCCACCGTCGTCGGGTTCGGGCTCGCGGCGGTCGTCGTCGCCGTCGGCTACGGGTCTGCGGCGGCCTGGGGCGTCTACGCCACGTTCGTCCTCGCGGCGCTCGGCCTCGGGACGGCCTTCCTCGGCATCGGCGCGCTCGTCTCGACCGTCGCGCCGCAGAAGACCCACGCGCTCGGCGGGGGGCTCCTCGCGTGGGTGTGGTTCGTGCTGATCCACGACCTCGTCGCGCTCGGGGTCGTCGCCACCCTCGACCTCGGGTCGGCCGTGCTGGTGGGCGTCCTCCTCGCCAACCCGGCCGACATCTTCCGCGTGCTGGTCCTGCGGTCGGCGGGGGCCACGGGTGGCGGGTTCGCGGCCGCCTTCGCCGAGACGCAGCTCTCCACCCCCGTCCTCGGCGTCGCACTCCTCGCGTGGTGTCTCGTGCCCGCGGCCGCCGCGGCGCTCCTCATCGAGCGACGGAGCGTCTGAGATCCCCCCCCGGCACCGGCCGGGGGGCGCCGGGCGCCGGGACGACGACGGACCGTCGATGCGTCGGGGCTGTCCCGATTCCAGACGACTGGGATTCGAGCCAGCACTGATGGGTCGGCACCGCCGACCACACACCATGTGCGACGACGCGTGCGGTCACGAACGCGCCGGGACGACCCGGCGGTCCGTCCTCGGCATCGCCGGGGCGAGTACGGCCGCGGCCGTGGCAGGCTGTCTCGGCGGGGGCGAGTCCGGGGGCGGCGCGCCCCCCGACCCGGTCGCGCTGAGCGGCGGGAAGCAGTGTGACGTCTGTGGCATGGTCATCGGCAATCACGCGGGGCCGAACGGGCAGATCTTCTACCGCGACCACAGCCCCGAGGCGCACGAGAACCCGGCGTGGTTCGACTCCCTCAAGGCCTGTCTGTTCCCGTACTACTTCCAGCACGAGCGCCGCGACTGGGAGCCGCGTGCGGTCTACGCCACCGACTACTCGGCCGTCGACTACACGATATCGACCGCGGCGGGACGAAGTACGTCTCCTCCCACCCGGCGGCGGCCGCCTTCGCCGACGCGACGGACCTCCAGTACGTCGTGGGGAGTTCCGTGCACGGCGCGATGGGGGCGGATTTCGTCCCGTTCTCGAAGGGGGGCGACGCCGAGGCGTTCGTGGCCGACCACGGCGGCCGGATCGTGGCCTACGACGGGATAACGCCCGAGCTCGTCGGTCAGTAGCCGATTCCAAGATTTCGGGAGCCGGCGGGGGGCTTCTCCCCTCGCCCGTCGTACCGCCGGACGATGCTCCACATCGCCACCCCGGACGAGCACGCCTTCGCGGAGGTCCGCGACCACCTGCGTGACTTCGTCGAGGTGGAACGCCTCGACTTCGGGTACGTCCGCATCCGGAGCGACGACATCGAGGACGTCGCGGCCATCGGCGCGGCCGACGCGTACGACAACGCGCCCCGACCCGGGGACGACGGGGATGGAGACGACCGCCCGCCCGTCGTCGTCGACGAGTCCGGACTGTTCGTCGAGGGACTGGGCGGTTTCCCCGGCCCCTACACGACCTACGTGGAGGAGACGCTGGGGGCCGACCGGCTCCACGAACTGGCCGAGCCCCTCGAGGACCGGCGCGCGATCTACCGGACGGCCGTCGCCTTCGCGGACGACGAACGGGTCGTCACGTTCCAGGGTGCCCGCGAGGGCGAACTCGTCGCCCCCCGGGGGGCGGAGGGGGCGGGGGTCGACCGCCTTTTCGAGGTCCGGGGCGAGACCTTCGCGGAGATGTCGATGGAGCGGAAAAACTCCGCCTCCTCGCGGGGGCGGGCACTGACGAAACTCGCCGACTGGCTCGCCCCCTGACGGCGCTTCGCGCCCGAGGAATATGTTCGGAGATCCGCGGCGGCGTTCTCAAACCACAGGAACGGTCTCCGGCGTTGATTGTCGGACGTCCTCTCGTTCCTGATGCATGACGGACGAAAGTTCATCGGCCGATCGTCGCCGGTACCTGAAGTATGCCGGAACCGCCATCCTCGCTGGGCTCGCGGGCTGCTCGGGCGGTGGCGGCGGTGGCGGAACGCCGACGGAGACGGCGACGCCGACGGAGACGGCGACGTCCACGCCGGCCGCCGAGCCGAACCACGACGTTCCCCACCCGAACGACGACACGGTACCCGACGCCGAGGCGAACGGGGAGACCCTCTCGGGCGGCAAGCGCTCCCCCGGAGCCCAGTCGGAGAAGGACGGCCCCAGCGTCCAGCTCCAGCACGTCCCGAACGGGAACCAGTACTGCGGGAAGTGCAGCCTCTTCGTCCCCGACCAGAACGGCGACGGCTTCGGCGCGTGCGCCAGCGTCGCGGGCAAGATCCACCCGTGTGACTGGTGTCTCCTGTTCACGGAGTACGACGGCGAGACGGTGTCCTGCGGTCAGGCCTGAACGGGCCGACCCCGGGACGCTCGTCCGTCCGGGAGCCGGTGGCCGAGCCCCGGGCGAGCCGTTCGTCGTCGGCTACGCGGAGGCCGCGGCGACGGCCAGCCGCTCGTGGCCCACCGCCGCGGGCGCCTACCGGACCGCCCGACCGGGGCTGGCCTGGACGCGCTTTCCCGACGAGCGCCCCGTTCGCGGGGAGATCGAGGTGACCCGGGGCGGCCCGGGGGGACGACCCGCCTCACGGCGTGACGCCGGTGGGCCCCGCCGCTCCGGTCGGTGGTGCCGTCGCCTTCGTCTGTCCGACCGCCGGGCCGCTCGGACGGTCCCGGGTCCGACGGCCTTCGACCGGGCGATAGCCGTCGACGCCGTCGGAACGGCGACGATCGTGGCGCTCGCGAGCGCTCGGTCGTCTCAGAACCCGAACGTCTCGGCGTCGTCGACGTCGAGTGCCTCGGTCACGGCCTCGTGGATCTCCGGGACGGGCGGGACGTCCCGCGTCGGGTCGAGCCAGTGGTCGCCCACCCACCGGTACAGCACCGTGCGGTCCGCATCGAGGAGGAAACAGGAGCGCTTCGAGCGACGGGAGACGTGGAACGCGCGGTACGCGACGTCGTAGGCCTCGGCGACCGCGAGGTTCGGGTCGGAGTACAGCGGGAACCCGAGCCCGAGGCGGTCGATGAACCGGCGGTGGAGCCCGGTGCCCGACTTGCTGATGCCGACGACCTGCACCTCGTCGCCGGCGGCGAACCAGTCGAAATCGCGGAACGCACACCACTCCTCGATGCAGTCCGGCGAGAAGTCGGCGGTGTAGAACGACAGCAACACGGGCGCGTCCGCGAGCAGGTCGTCGACCGGGACCGTCTCGGTCGAACCGTCGGGCCGGACGAGCGGCGCCTCGAACGCGGGGGCCGTCTCGCCGACCGGGATACCGTCCGTCACGACAGCCGATGACCCGGCCGGGGCAAAACGGTTCCCCTCCGCGACGGTCCGAAGTCCCTATGCCCACCCCCCGCCTGCGTCGTGGCATGAGTCTGCGAGTCGGGGCACACGAGTCCATCGCCGGCGGCGTCTACAACGCCGTCGAGGGGCTGGTCGACGACGGCGGGAACTGCGGGCAGATATTCACCCACTCCCCGCAGGTGTGGCGGGACCCGGACCTGGGCGACGAGGAGGCCGCGCGCTTCCGCGAGCTCACCGACGCCCACGGCGTCGGGCCGTGGGTGATCCACTCGTCGTACCTCGTCAACCTGTGTACGCCGAAGGCGGACCTGCGCGAGAAGTCCGTCGCGTCGATGCAGCGGGAGGTCGACGCGGCCGACGCGCTCGGGATCCCCTACGTGAACGTCCACCTGGGCGCGCACACGGGCGCGGGGGTCGAGCAGGGGCTCGCGAACGCCGCGAGCGCGCTCGGCGAGCTGGACGTGCCCGACGGCGTGACGGTGCTCGTCGAGAGCGACGCGGGCTCGGGGACGAAGCTCGGCGGCGACTTCGAGCACCTCGCGCGCGTGATCGACGCGTGCGAGCTCGACCTCGGCGTCTGTCTCGACACGGCCCACGCCTTCGCGGCGGGCTACGACCTCTCGACGCCGGACGCGGTCGCGGAGACCGTCGCGGCGTTCGACGACGTGGTGGGGCTCGACCGGCTCGCCTGCGTCCACCTCAACGACTCCAAGCACGCGTGTGGGACGAACAAGGACGAACACGCCCACGTCGGGGAGGGCGAGATCGGCGAGGCGGGGATGCGCGCGGTGGTCAACCACCCGGACCTGCGCGACCGGCCGTTCGTGCTGGAGACGCCGACCGAGGACGGGAGGGGGTTCGCGTGGAACATCGAGCGGGTTCGCGAGCTTCGGGAGTAGGTCGCTCGGGGAGACCGAAACGAGCGCGGCCGGCCACGACGACGGGAGACCCCACCTCGAACGCCAGCAGTCGCCAGCGAACCCGAACGGCGTCCGTTCGGGCGCCCACCGATTTATCGGACTCCGGCCGGAACGTCGTCGTATGCGCGTCGTCACGATGCTGCCGTCGGCGACCGAGATCGTCTACGCGCTGGGCGTCGAGCCGGTCGCCGTCTCCCACGAGTGCGACCACCCGCCGGGCGCGCGAGAGCGCCCGAGCGTCGACCGGACGCGGGTCGACCCCGACGCCGACAGCGCGGCGATCCACGAGCAGGTCGCCGCGGCCGAGCGAGGGGAGGGCGTCTACGCGATCGACCGCGAGACGCTCCGGGCGGCCGACCCCGACCTGGTCGTCACCCAGGGCGTGTGTGACGTCTGTGCCGTCGACCGCGTGGTCGTCGAGGACGCCGTCGACGCCCTGGACCTGGACTGCGAGGTGCTGACGACCGACCCGCACCTGCTCGCCGACGTGTTCGCGGACATAGAGCGGATCGGCGCGGCGCTCGGCCGGGCGGAGGCGGCCGCGGACCTGGTCGCGGACCTGCGCGCGCGGGTCGAGCGCGTCGAGACCGCCGTCGAGGGGCGGCCGCGGCCGCGGACCGCCGTCCTCGACTGGCTCGACCCGCTCATGGTCAGCGGCCACTGGGTGCCCGACCTCGTCGAGCGGGCGGGCGGCGCGTTCGGCCTCGCCGCGCCGGGGGAGCGCTCGACGACCCGCGAGTGGGCCGACCTGCGCGCGTACGACCCGGAGGTGCTGGTCGCCGCGCCCTGCGGGTTCGACCCCGACCGCACGCGCCGGGAGGCGGACGCGCTGACCGACCGGCCGGGGTACGCCGACCTCGCGGCCGTGCGCGACGGCCGCGCGTACGCCGTCGACGGCAACCACCTCGTCAACCGCCCCGGGCCGCGGCTCGTCGACACGCTCGAACACCTCGCCGGGCTGATCCACCCCGGGGCCGTCGACGCGCCGCCGACGGGCCCCGTCCGGCCGTTCCCCGCCCCCGCGGCGGAGCGACCGTGATCCGCCTGCGCCGCGCGGCCTACGACGCGGTGTTCGACCACGCGCTCGACGACGCGCCGGCGGAGGCGTGTGGCCTGCTCGTCGGCAGCCACGGCGACCCGAGCGTCGTCCGGACGACCCGACGCGCCGCGAACGCCGCCGGGAACCCCGAGCGCGCCTACGAGATCGCGCCGGCGGACCTGCTCGCCCACCTGGAGGCGGTAGACGCCGCCGGCGAGGAGGTGGTGGGGTTCTACCACTCTCACCCGCGCGGGCCGCCCCGCCCGAGCGCGACCGACCGGCGGGCGGCGGCGTGGGACGACCGCTCGTACCTGCTCGTGGCGCTCGCCGAGGGGGGCCACCCGTTCGTCGGGTCGTGGCGGTGGCGCGACGGGCCGGGGTCGTTCGCGGACGAGGTCGTCCGGATCGAGTAGCGAACCCCCGCACGTCGCGGCCGCCCGACGAGCCGGCACCCCGTCGAGCAAAACCTTCATTACGAACCTTTTTTCAACCGGGAGTTCGGATCCCCGTGTGACCATGTCCGAAGCCGGAGATCAGCAGCGACCGCTCGGCGCGGGACAGCCGGTGTTCGTGCTGAGCGACGACGTAGAGCGCACGCAGGGCGAGGACGCCCAGTCGGCGAACATCACCGCCGGCAAGGCCGTCGCCGAGTCCGTCCGGACGACGCTCGGCCCCAACGGGATGGACAAGATGCTCGTCTCGGACGGGGACGTCGTCGTCACGAACGACGGGGCGACCATCCTCGACGAGATGGACATCGAGCACCCCGCGGCCGACATGATAGTCGAGGTCGCGCAGGCCCAGGACGAGGAGGTCGGCGACGGGACGACGACCGCCGCCGTCCTCACCGGGGAGCTGCTCGCCGAGGCCGAGGACCTCCTCGAGACCGACGTCCACCCCACGACCATCGTCGAGGGGTACGCTCGCGCCGCCGACATCGCCGTCGAGACGGTCGACGAGTCGGTCGTGAGCGACGACCTCGACGACGAGGTGCTCCAGCAGGTCGCCGTGTCGAGCATGACCGGAAAGGGCACCGGCGGCGCGACCGCCGACCAGCTCGCCGCGGCCATCGTCGACGCCGTCCGGCGCGGCCAGTCCGAGGACGGGAGCGTCGACGCCGACGCCGTCCAGGTGGTCGCCCAGTCGGGCCGGAGCTCGACCGCGACCGAGATCGTCGAGGGCGTCGTGCTGGACGACGTGCCGGAGCGCGAGGACACGTCGCGCCGGTTCGAGGACGCGACCGTCGCCGTCGTCAACCAGTCGCTCGAGCAGCGCGAGACGGAGATCGACGTCGAGTACAACATCGACACCGCCGACCAGTTCGCCGACGCGGTCGCGAGCGAGAAGGCCGCGCTCCAGGAGTTCGTCGACACGTTCGTCGCGCACGACGTCGACGTCGTGTTCGGCACGAGCGACGTCGCGGACGAGCTCGAGGTGATGCTCGCGAACGAGGACATCGCCGTCTACGAGCACGTCAGCGACGACGACGCCGCCGCGGTCGCGAAGGCAACGGGCGCCCGGCTGATCGGCCAGATCGAGGACATCGACGCGGCCGACCTCGGGACGGCCGAGTCCGTCGCCGTCGAGACGTTCGACGACGAGGCGCTGACCTTCGTCGAGGGCGGCGCCGCGTCGACGACGATGACGCTGTTCGTCCGCGGCGGCACCGGCCACGTCATCGAGGAGCTCGAACGCGCCGTCTCCGACGGCGTCGACTCGGTCGTCTCGGCGCTCACCGGCGGCGGGGTCGTCCCCGGCGCCGGCGCGGTCGAGATCGCCATGGCCAACGCGGTCCGCGACGAGGCCGCCAGCATCGAAGGGCGCCAGCAGCTCGCGGTCGAGGCCTTCGCCGACGCCGTCGAGGCGCTCCCGCGGACGCTCGCCCAGAACGCCGGCCGCGACCCGATCGACTCGCTGGTCGAGCTCCGGGCGGCCAACGAGTCCGGCCGCGCCGGCATCATCGGCTCCGGCGGCGACGCGGAGGTCGTCGACCCCGTCGAGCGGGGCGTCCTCGACCCCGCGGCGGTCAAGCGCGAGGCGACCCGCTCCGCGACCGAGGCCGCGACGATGATCGCCCGCATCGACGACGTCATCAGCGCGCAGTAGGCGTCGTCCGCGGCCCTCCCTCCCGTTCTCATTCCTGATAACTCGTCGACACGGTTATCCTCGCTCGGCCGCTACCCTCGCGTCGATGCGTCTCCCCCCGACGCCGTCCGTCGACCGTGACGACGCGGTCGTGGTGCAGTACTCGCTCGGTGCCGAGGAGCGCCCCTCCGAGGCGATCGCCGCGGCCCTGGCCGCCGCCGGGATCGACCTGGAGTCTCGCGACACCGTTCTCAACGACTGGATCGACGGCGACGCGGTCGACAAGCTACTCGAGGACACCTCGACCACGCACCGCCTCTCGACGGTCATCTGGGACCGGCCGGTCGAGGTCACGGCCGACACGGTCACCGTCTACGAGACCTGACTCGGGGGCGTCGACGGACGTCCTCGGGGGCTGCCGACCGGCCCGTCGACCGCGGACGGCGCCCGGGCGAGCGAACGGCGTCGCTTTTCCCGCTCGACCGGCTACGAGGAGGCGTGCGACGGTTCAGTCCGGAGTACCTCCGGCGGACGCGCGAGGGCCTGTGGGAGGACCGGACGGCGCTCGACCCGCTCGACCTCCCCGGGCGTCAGCGGGTGCTCGACGTCGGCGCCGGAACGGGGGAACTGACGCGCGTCCTCGCGGCGGAGACGCCGCCGGGCGCGCTGGTGGTCGCGCTCGACGCCGACCCGGCCCTCCTCGACGTGCTCCGGACCGGGACCGACCTGCCGGCCGTCCGCGGCGACGCCGGGCGCCTCCCGGTCGCCGACGGCGCGGTCGACCTGGTCGTCTGCCAGGCGCTGCTGGTCAACCTCCCCGACCCCCTGCGGGCGGTCCGCGAGTTCGCCCGCGCGTCGTCCGACCTGGTCGCCGCCGTCGAGCCGGACAACGCCGCCGTCGGCGTCGACTCGACGGTCGACGCGGAGCCGGCGCTCGACCGGCGCGCCCGCCGGGCCTACCGCCGCGGCGTCGGGACCGACGTGGCTCCCGGGGACCGGGTGGCCGACCTGTTCCGCGAGGCCGGGCTGACGGACGTTCGGACCCGCCGTCACCACCACGAGAAGCGCGTCGAGCCGCCGTACGACGATGCGGCGCTCCGGGCGGCGACGCGGAAGGCCTCGGGCGCCGGACTCGTCGACCACGAGGGGACGCTCCGCCGGGCGCTCTCCGACGAGGCGTACGACGCGCTCCGCGAGGAGTGGCGCGAGATGGGACGCGAGGTGGTCGCACAGATGCAAGGCGAGGAGTACCGGCGCGTCGAGGTGGTGCCGTTCGACGTGACCGTCGGGCGGGTGTAGCCCGGCCTCGCACCGCGTCGTCTCGACCGGCCACACCACGTCGCCACGGACGGAGGGTCACACCACGTCGCCACGGACGGAGGGTCACACCACGTCGCCACGGACGGAGGGCCCCTCGACGTCCGCGCGGCGCGCGCGCACCGCCTCGGCCGCCTCGGCGGCGGTCGACTCGTCGACGCCGAGCATCTCCAGCGCGCCGGCGAGCGTCGGGAAGGGGAGTTCGCCGCCGCGGAGCTTCGCGAACGCCTCGTCGGCGCGGGTGCCGTCGGCCCACAGGCAGACCCCTCGGGGGTCGAGGATCTCCCCGTAGGCGTCCCGGGCCAGCGCCCCCTCCAGCCGCCGGGTGACGTTGTCGTCGAAGCTGGCGTTGCAGACCTCGAGGTGGACGGGCTCGTCGTCTGGAAGCAGGTGGGCGGCCAGGCACTTCTCGGGCGCCGCGTAGCCCGCGTCGTTCGCGCGGAGACGATCGGGGTACCGCTCGGCCCAGTCCGCGTCGACGGCCTTGCCGACCCCGCGGACGCCGTGGGACTCGCGGAACGACCGCTCGCGCGCCTCGTCGGCCTCGCCGTCGAGCAGGAGGTCCTTGGTCACGTACACGTCGAGTCGCTCGACCGGGTCCAGGCCGAGCGCGACGTCGCCGTACACCCACACCTCCCGGACGGGGACGGGCATGGGGTCGTGCTCGACCGCGTCGACGATGTCGGCCACCCGGTCGAGCGCCGCGTCGCGGTCCATGGCGCCCGGTCGGGGCGCGACGGCCTAAACCGTTCCTCGTTCGGGACGCGGGCGTCGTGAAACCGCGGGACGGGACGGGACGGCGGCGACCGGGCACCTCGGCTCCGGACGGGACGAAAGCCGTATGCCGGTAGACGGCCAACCCGGCGACGATGGAGTGTGACTCCTGTGGCCGGGAGGCGGTGACCTACGCGGCCTACGCCGGGACGCACCGCTGTGCGGAGCACCTCTGTCGGTCCGTGGAGAAGCGCGTCCGGCGGCGGATCCGGTCCGACGGCCTCCTGCCCGACGACGCGACGCCCGAGGACCCCGTGACGTGGCTGATCGGGCTGTCCGGGGGGAAAGACAGCGTCGTGTTGACCCACGTCCTCGCCGACACGTTCGGCCGGGACCCGCGGGTGGAGCTGGTCGCGCTGTCGGTCCACGAGGGGATCGACGGCTACCGCGACGAGTCGCTCGCGGCCGCCCGCGAACTCGTCGACGGCCTCGACGCCGACGTCCGCCACGAGACCGTGTCCTACGCCGAGGAGCTCGGCGTCGAGATGGACGAGGTCGTCGAGCGGGATCCCGAGGGGATGTCGCCGTGTGCCTACTGCGGGGTGTTCCGGCGCGACCTGCTCGAGGCGGCGGCGGGCGAGTTCGACGCGGACCTCCTGCTGACCGGGCACAACCTCGACGACGAGGCCGAGACGGCCCTGATGAACGTCCTGGAGGGCGACGTCGACCGGATGGGGAACCACTTCGACGCCAGCCTCGGCGCGCTCGACGAGCGGGGCGACCCCGGCCCGTTCGTCCCCCGGGCGAAGCCGCTCCGGGACGTTCCCGAAAGCGAGGTGGCGCTGTACGCCCACGTACGGGACCTGCCGGTCCACATGGCGGAGTGTCCCCACGCGAGCGAGTCGTTCCGGGCGACGATACAGGAGCTGCTCCACGAGCTGGAGGACGCTCACCCCGGCACCCGCCACTCGATCATGGCCGGCTACGAGGAGCTGGCGTCGCTCGCGGCCGACCGACCGGCGGACGACGGCCCCGCCCTCGGCGAGTGCGAGCGCTGTGGCTCGCCGACGGCGCGGGAGCTGTGTCGGTCCTGCCAGCTGGTCGAGGCGGTCGAGACCGCGTGAAAAAACGGGGCGGCGGACCGACTGCCGACCGGCGAGCCGACTACCGGATGACGTCGACGCCGTTGTGGCTCTCGACCTCGTCGCGGCCGCCGTCGGACCACGAGGAGGCCGTGTCGTCGCTCGACCCCTGCACGTCGGCGCCGTGACCGACGTCGTCGAGTTCGTTCCCACTCTCCCCGTCGATGCTGGCCCGGGAGCGGTCGGCCTGCTTCTGGGTCGTCGGACCGAGGACCTGGGCGCTCTGGACGCCGGTCATGATCGCCATGACCCGCACCTTGCCCTTGTACTCGTCCTGGATGCGCGCGCCCCAGATGA
>JBDGTB010000065.1:0-14606 GCA_042217235.1 Haloferacaceae archaeon
GGACGCCGACCTCGATGGTGAACGAGCCGTCGTCCTCGTACTCGACGGTGACGGGGACCTCCATCCCGTCGAACGCGGCCGTCTCGTCGTTGATCTGCTGGACGACGTCCTGTACGTTCACCGGCGTCGGGCCGAGCTCCGGCCCGAGCGGCGGGCCGGGGTCGGCCTGCCCGCCGGGGACGAGCACCTCGATGGTTCCAGCCATACGGTAACGGTGCCAGCGGCGCGGTTTAATCGTTGCCTTCTACACGTCGACTGCGAACGACTCCCGCGCCGCCCCGCGCTCGGTCATCGCCCCGAGCAGCCCCGCCACGGCGTCGAGGTCGTCCTCGTCGACCACCTCGCACGGCGTGTGCATGTACCGGTTCGGCACGCCGACCGACACCGTCGGGGTTCCTCCGGCCGCGACGTAGAACGCGTCCGCGTCCGTGCCCGTCCGCGACCCCGCCGCCTGCAGCTGGAGGTCGGTGCCCGCGTCGGCGGCGGCCTCGCGTGCCAGCGCGACCAGCTCCGGATGGTTCGCGCTCCCCCGCTTCACGACCGGGCCGGCGCCGAGCTCGACCGGACCGCGCTGTTTCGTCTCCAGCCCCGGGTGGTCGGTCGCGTGGGTCACGTCCACCACGACGACCGCGTCGGCGTCGATGCCGTGCCCGACCATCCGCGCGCCCTGCAGCCCCACCTCCTCTTGCACCGTCGAGACGGCGTGGACGGTCGCGTCCACGTCCGCCGCGACCGCCTGCCTGAGCCCCTCGGCGGCCGCCCAGACGCCGACGCGGTTGTCCATCCCCCGGGCGGTCAGTCGCCCCTCGGCGAGCTCCGCGACCGACGACGCGACCGTCACGGGGTCGCCGACCGACACCAGCTCGCGGGCCGCGTCCGCGTCGTCAGCGCCGACGTCGACGTACTGCTCGCGCAGGTCGTCGGGCGGCGCCTCCTCGTCGCCGTCGCGCAGGTGGATGGCCGTCTGCCCGACCACGCCCGTCACCGGGCCGTCGACCGCGTGGACCGTCACCCGCTGGCCCTTCGAGACGGTCCGGTCCGCGCCGCCGACCGCGTCGACGCGGAGGAACCCCTCGTCCTCGATCCGGCGGACGATGTACCCGACCTCGTCGGCGTGCCCACAGAGGGCTATCGTCGGCCCGTCGCCCTCGTGGGTGGCGACGGCGTTGCCGTAGGCGTCCGTGTGCGTGTGGTCGGCAAACTCGTCCACGTAGTCGAGCCACGTCCGCTGGCCCCGCGTCTCGAACCCCGAGGGGCTCGCCGTGGCGAGCAGCTCCTCCAGGAAGGCGCGCCGGTCGTCGTCCATGTCCGCCTCTCCGTTGCCGGCGACAAAAACACCCCACCAACGGCGGCGCGCCGCGTCCGACCGCGACGTCGGTCGGCCCCGTTCGTCGCGACGCACCGGCCACGCCCGCCGTGGCCACGGCCTGCCCGGTCGCCCCGCCGTCACGGCTAACTGTGCGCCCGCCGTTCGTCCGACCATGGCCGACCGCAAGACGACCCTGCTCGAACTGCACCTCCACGACGTGCGCTTCACCGCGACCAAGGGCCGTCCGCCAGCCGGCGACGCGGCCGACGCGGAGGGCGGCGCCGGCGAAGCCGACGACGAGGGCGCCGGCGCGTGCCGGGCGCGTCGTGGCGGCAGGCTCCTCGGCGTGCTCCTCCTGCTCGTGCTCCTCGCCGCCGTCGCACGCGCGCTGATGGGCGAGGACGAGGCGCTCGAGGCGCTCGAGGAGATAGACGAGGCGGACGACCTCTCGGAGTGAGGCGCCCGGCCCCCGCGGCGTGGGGGCGACGTGCCGTGCGCCCGGCGAGCGGGGTGCGGACCGCTTAAGCGCCACCCCGCTCTTGGCGCGTCCATGACCGTCTCCAGCGCGCCGGGCAAGGTGTACCTGTTCGGCGAGCACGCCGTCGTCTACGGCGAGCCGGCGGTCCCGTGTGCCGTCGAGCGCCGGGCGACCGTCAGCGTGACCGAGCGGGCCGACGACCGGGTGGTGGTCAACGCCGAGGACCTCTCCCTCGACGGGTTCACCGTCACCTACGACGGATCGACGGCCGACGCCGACCCCGACGTGGCCGTCCCCTCGCCGCTCCTCGAGGCCGCGACGGGGTACGTCGACGAGGCGGTGGCGCAGGCGCGCGACGCCGCCGACGCCCCCGCGGCGGGGTTCGAGCTCACCGTCGAGAGCGAGATCCCGCTCGGGGCGGGACTGGGCTCCTCGGCCGCCGTCGTCGTCGCCGCCATCGACGCCGCGACCCGCGCGGTCGGGACGACCCTCCCGCGCGAGGAGCTCGCCGACCGCGCCTACCGGACCGAGTACGCGGTCCAGGACGGGCAGGCCTCCCGCGCGGACACGTTCTGCTCGACGATGGGGGGCGCCGTCCGCGTCGAGGGCGACGACTGCCGGGCGCTCGACACGCCGAACCTCCCGTTCGTCGTCGGGTTCGACGGCGGCGCGGGCGACACCGGCGAACTCGTCGCGGGCGTGCGCTCGCTCCGCGAGGAGTACGGCTTCGCCGCCGACACCGTCACCGCGATCGGCGACGTGGTGCGTCACGGCGAGGAGCTGCTCGCCGACGCCGACCCGGACGCCCCGCCGGACGAGGGGCTACTCGCCGAGCTGGGGGAGCTGATGGACTTCGACCACGGCCTGCTCTCCGCGCTCGGCGTCTCCTCGCGCTCGCTCGACGCGATGGTGTGGGCGGCGCGCGACGCGGACGCGTACGGCGCGAAGCTCACCGGCGCCGGCGGCGGCGGCTGCGTGGTCGCGCTCGACCCGACGCCCGAGTCGACCACCGCCCTGCGCTACGCGCCGGGCTGCGAGGACGCCTTCCGTGCGGAGCTGGCGACCGACGGGGTGCGGCGGGTCGAATGATCGTCGTGAAGCTCGGCGGGAGCGTCATCACGGAGAAGGAGGACCCGGAGACGCTCGACGGCGCGGCGCTCGCCGCCGCCGCCGACGCCGTCGCCGACGCGACGGACGACCTCGTGGTCGTTCACGGCGGGGGGAGCTTCGGCCACCACGCCGCCGAGGAACACGGCGTCGGCGTCGCCGACGGGACACACGACGCCGCCGCCGCGATGGCGGTCCACGGCGCGATGACGACGCTCGACCGGTTCGTCCTCGACCGCCTCCACGCCCGCGACGTGGCCGCGCTCCCGGTGCATCCGCTCTCGACGGCCGCCCGCGACGGCGAGGGTCGCCTCGACCTGCCGCTCGGGCAGGTCCGGACGATGCTGGCCGAGGGGTTCGTCCCCGTGCTCCACGGCGACGTGGTCGCCCACGCCGGCGAGGGCGTCACCGTCCTCAGCGGCGACGAGGTGGTGGTCCGGGTCGCGGACGGGCTCGGCGCCGACCGCGTCGGCCTCTGTTCGACGGTACCGGGCGTCCTCGACGCCGACGGCGCGGTGATCCCGCGGATCGACGCGTTCGCGGACGCCGCCGACGCGCTCGGGGCGAGCGAGGCAACCGACGTCACCGGCGGGATGGCCGGCAAGGTGCGGACGCTGCTCGACCTCGACGCGCCCGCCCACGTGTTCGACCTCGACGGGCTCCCGGCGTTCCTCGCCGGCGAGTCGCCCGGCACCCGGATCGACTGAGGCGCGGCGCGACCGCCTCAACACTCCACGCGCAGTCCGTCGCGGGCGACCCGCACGTCGGCGTCGGCACGCGCCTCGACGGCCGCGACCATCTCCCCATGGCGGCCGTCGGTCTGGGGGTAGAGGTGGGTGAGGTACACCCGGTCGACGTCGACGCCGGCGAGCGACTCGCCGAGCCGCGTCGGCGTCGGGTGGCCCGACACGTCGACGTCGTCGGGGAACGAGCAGTCGTGGGCCAGCACCGAGCAGCCGTCGGCGAACGCCCCCATCCCGGCGAACGCCTCGGTGTCCGAACTGAAGGTGAACTCGTCGTCGAACCGGTAGGCCAGCCCGTCCGTCGAGTGACGCGTCTCGCGGGCGCGCACGTCGAAGCCCCCGAGTTCGAACGTGCCCGGGCGGACCTCCCGGAGCCGGAGGTCGACGCGGTCCCGCAGGTACTCGAAGGTGTCGAGCAGGTCGTCGACGAGCGCCTTCGTCCCCGGCGGGCCGACGACCGCGAGGTGCTCCGCGCCGGCGAGCCAGCGCGCCTTCAGGAGCGCGAGGAGGTCCGACACGTGGTCGAGGTGGTGGTGGGTCAGGAGGACGGTTCCGACCCCCTCGTAGCCGGGCTCCGTGCCGGCAAGCCGGTGGAGGACGCCGGCGCCGCAGTCGACGAGCACGCGGCGGCCGGCCCGCTCGACCAGTATCCCCGTCTGGGCGCGCTCGGGGTGTTGCATCGCGCTGCCCGTGCCGAGGAAGGTGACGGTGGTCACGGTGACCGGTCGTCACCGGCCGACAAAACCGTGGGGGAACGCCGCGCGGTGCTGTGCTGTCGAGGTTCGCGGGCGACTGCCGTGACCGGCCCGGTCGTCCCCGCGCCGGTCCCCGACGCAACGCCCTTACCCCTCGCGCCCCTCGACGTGACCCATGTCCGGTCGGGACCTGCTCGCCGCCGCGGTCGCCGAGCAGGGGCTCGAGTTCGACCCCGAGACGGTCCCCATCGCCGACGCCGGCGTCCTCGACCGCCTCGCGCCGCCGGTCCGGGAGTGGTGGGTCGAGACCTTCGCCGCGTCGGTCCCCGGGAACGGCGGCTTCTTCACGCCGCCACAGCGCGAGGCGATCCCGCACATCGACCGGCGGACGAACACGCTCGTCGCCGCGCCGACGGGCAGCGGCAAGACGCTCAGCGCCTACGCGAAGATCCTCGACGACCTGTTCGAGCGCGGGCGCGAGCGCGAGGACGGGCTGGCGAACTCGGTGTACTGCCTCTACGTCTCGCCGCTGAAGTCCCTCGCCAACGACGTCCACCGCAACCTGACGGCGCCGCTCGAGGGGATCGCCGGGAGGGTCGCGGCCCGCGACGACCCCGTCGAGGTCCGCCACGCCATCCGACACGGCGACACCGACGACGCCGAGCGCCGGGCGATGCTCGCGGAGACGCCACACGTCCTCAACACGACGCCGGAGACGCTCGCCATCCTCCTGAACGCGCCGTCGTTCCGCGAGAAGCTCCGCACCGTCGAGTACGTGGTCGTCGACGAGGTCCACGACCTGGCGGCGAACAAACGCGGGACCCACCTCGCGGTGTCGCTGGAGCGCCTGGCGGCGCTCGCCGACGGTTCGCCGACGCGGATCGGCTGTTCGGCGACCGTCGAGCCGCTTGCGACGATGGCCGAGTTCCTCGTCGGCCGCACGTCGCCCGGCGGCCCGCCCCGCGAGCACGCGGTCGTCGACACGCGGTCCGTCCGCGACGACGACCTCCGGCTCGAGTGTCCGACGGACGACCTCGTGGGCACCCCCCGCGAGGTCGTCACCGACCGCTTCTACGACCGGCTGCACGAGCTCGTCGACGCCCACGACCAGACGCTCGTGTTCACCAACTCCCGGTCGGGTGCGGAGCGGGTCCTCCACGAGCTCCGCGAGCGGTTCGACGCCGTCGGCGGGACGGACGCCGACGGCGCGGCCGCCGCCTGCCACCACGGGTCGCTGTCGGAGGCCCGCCGCGAGGCCGTCGAGGCGGGGCTGAAGGCCGGCGACCTCGACGTCGTCACCACGTCGACGAGCCTCGAACTCGGGGTCGACATGCCCCACGTCGACCTCGTGGTGCAGGTCGGGTCGCCGAAGTCCGTCGCCGCCCTCCTCCAGCGGGTCGGGCGGGCCGGCCACCGCCCCGGCGAGACGGTCACGGGGCGGGTGCTCGTGCTCGACCACGACGAGCTCGTCGAGTGTGCGGCGCTGCTTCGCGAGGCCGCGGCCGGCGCCGTCGACCGCGCGTTCGTCCCCGAGAACGCCCACGACGTCGCCGCCCAGCACGTGTACGGCATGGCCATCGCGGACGTGCGCCCGGAGCGCGAGCTGCGGGCGATCCTGCGCCGAGCCTACCCCTACCGCGCGTACGGCGGCGAGGCCTGGGAGCGGCTCATGCGCTACCTGACGGCCGACTACGAGGGGCTCGCGGAGCGGAACGTCTACCCGAAGGTGTGGCGGGACACGAACGACCCGCCGGGCGGCGAGCACCACCGCGAGGAGTTCCCCGTCGGCGAACCGCTGGTCGGCAAGCGCGGCCGGCTGGCGCGGGCCATCTACATGCAGAACGTCGGCACCATCCCCGACTCGTTCGCCGTCGAGGTGGTCACCCGCGACGGGGACGAGCGGGTCGGCGACCTCGACGGGGACTACCTCGACACGCTCGACCCCGGCGACGTGTTCGTGCTCGGCGGCGACCGCTTTACCTTCCGCTACCGCCGCGGGTCGAAGGTGTACGTCGACCGGACGGACGACCGCCCGACCGTCCCCTCGTGGTACGCCGAGCGGCTCCCCCGGTCGTACGACCTCGGGCGCGCCACGCTCGCGTTCCGGCGCGAGCTCCTCGACCGGGTCGAGGCCGGCGGTCGCCCGGCCGCCCGCGACTGGCTCCGGACCCTCCCGCTCGACGAGCACGCCGTCCGCGCGCTCGCCCGGACGTTCGACGAGCAGGTGCGGTTCGCCGGCCCGGAGTCGGTCGCGACGGACGGCCGGATCGTCGTCGAGGCAGAACTCGACCGGGAGGCGTACCGCCGGCGGTTCTACGTCCACGCGGGCTACGGCCGGCGGGTCAACGACGCGCTCGCGCGGCTCGTCGCCCGGGGCTGCGGCCGGGGCGAGGCGACCGACGTGGACGTGGCCGTCGCCGACGACGGCTTCACCGTCGCGATGCCGCTCGACCGGAAGGTCGACGTCGCGGGGACGCTTCGCGGCCTCGACCCCGACGCGGTCCGTCCGACCCTCCGGGACGCCGTCGCGGACACCGGCCTCCTGGAGCGACACTTCCGGCTCGCGGCCACCCGCTCGCTGTTGCTCCTCAAACGCTACAAGGGGTACGAGAAGTCCGCGGCCGAACAGCAGGTCGCCGGCGAGATGCTTCTCCCGTTCGTCGAGGACCTGGACGGCTTCGCGGTGCTCGAGGAGGCCTACCGCGAGGTGCTCGAGGACGAGCTCCACGTCGACGCCGTCGCGGAGGTGGTCGACCGGATCGACGCGGGCGAGGTCGAGGTGGTCGAGCACGGCGTCGAGACGCCGACGCCGCTCGCGTTCGGGCTGGCGACGCTTGCCGCGACGGACGCCGTCCTCTCGGGGGACGAGGGGGACGCCCTGCGGTCGCTCCACGAGCGCGTTCGGGCGGCCGTGGGGGACGACGGCCGCGACGGGCCCGGATCCGACTCCGGGGCCGGGCGGAGCGCGGCCCGGGACGACGGACGGGACGCCGCCGATGCTCACGGACGGGACGCCGAGTCGGGGTCGACGGCCGAGGGGGACGACCCCCCGCGACCGCGCGACCGGGGCGGCTAGCCGGCCGTCGCGGCGACTAGACGACCAGCGTGTTCAGCGCGTCCGGGACGACGAGCACGTCGCTCCCCGGCTCGACGGCGTCCTCGACGGTCTCGGCGGCGTGCATCAGACACTCCTCGACGACGTCCGGGCGCTCGGCGTGGGTCACGTAGATGTCGTGGTCGAGCAGCGCCCGCGCGACGACGAACGCCCGCTGGGCGCCGGGTTCGTACCCCTGGCGCATCTCCTCGTACAGCGCCTCGGCGCTCCCGGCCGAGCGCAGGCGCTCGTAGAACCGCCGTTCGCCGCGCCCCTCGCCGGCGCCCTCCTGGAGGCGCGCCGGGAGGACGACCCGCCCGCCGTCGCCGACGGGGTTGTGGTCGCCGAGGATCAGGTACGTCGCTGCCCGCGAGGTCTGATAGAGGTTGGCGTCCTTCGGCGCGCCGACGCCGCCGACGACGGCGTCGTAGGTCCCCTCGACCTCGACCGACAGCGCCTCGCGCGCCCGGGTCGAGAGGTCGCGCACCACCTCGCGGGGCCGCCCCGCGGCGACGCCGAGGACCCCCTCCGGCCCCTTCGTCACGTTGATCGCGAAGTCCGGCCCGGCGACGTCGCCGGCGCGGTCGACCGCGTCGCGGAAGGGGTTCCCCTCGACGCGGCCGAGGCGGACGCCCGACCGCGACAGCATCTCCGGGCCGTGCGTGTATCGGATCACCGGCTCGCCGCCGGCGCCGACGACGACCGTCTTCGCGCCGCCGGAGAAGCCCGCGTACTGGTGGGGCTCGACCATCCCGGTGGCGAGCACGACGTCCGCGTCGCGCACGGCCGGGTTGACCCGGACGGGCGTGCCGTCGACCTCGCCCACCTCGACCGCCGCGTCGGGGTCGTGGTTCTCGGCGAGGTCGGCGTGGGCGCCGAGGCCCTCGCGGATCTCCTCGTCGGTCATCGGGCGATGCAGCCCGAGTCCGAGGATCACCGAGGCCCGCTCGCGCGGCCCGGGCAGGCGGTCGAACAGGGCGTCGAGCAGCACGTCGTCCGGGGTCGCGCGGGTGACGTCGGTCACGACGACCGCCACGTCGTCGTCGGACGCGACCACCTCGCGGAGCGCCGGGCCGTGTGGCTCGTCGAGCGCGCGCTCGGCCGCCGCGCGCACGTCGACCGGCTCGCCGCCCGGTCGCTCGACGACCGTCACGTCCCGCCCGGGGAGCGTCACGTCGACCGTCCCGTCGCCGAGTGGGAGTTCCATGGCCGGGTGTGTGCCCCGGGGAGCCTCAACCTGTCGGTGGTGCGGGCGAGCGCCGCCGAACGTCCCGCTCGGGAGCGGTGCCGCCGAACACGTTATGGGTCGGCCGGGCGTCGGGCGGGCCGTGCCCGAGACAGTGTACGCGGCCGACGGCTACGACAGCGACAAGCCGTTCGCGCAGGGGCGGGTCCACGACGGAACGCTCTACACCGCCGGACAGGTTCCCAAGGACCCCGACACCGGCGCCATCGTCGGCGAGGGGATCGAACGACAGGCCGAGCGCACGTTCGCGAACCTCGAGGCGATCCTCGAGGCGGCCGGCACCTCGCTCGAACGCGCGCTCCAGGTGACGGTGTATCTCACCGACATGGACGACTACGACGCGTTCAACGAGCGGTACCGCGAGTGGATGCCCGAACCCCGCCCGGCGCGGACGACCGTCGAGGTCGCCGACCTCGCGGTCCCCGTGACGGTCGAGATCGACGTGGTCGCGGCGGTCGAGTAGCGGATCGACGTGGTCGCGGCGGTCGAGTGGCGACTACCGCCGCGCCCAGTCGAGCAGCCGCGCGTAGAACGGCTCGGCCGCGAGCGCGTCGGCGTCGCCGACGAGCACCAGCGACCGCTTGGCCCGGGTCAGCGCGACGTTCATCCGGCGGTGGTCCTCGAATATCGGTCCATCGAGGTCGCCGGTCGCGACGAACGAGACGACGATCACCTCCTCGCTGGACCCCTGGAAGCGGTCGACCGTGTCGACCGTCACGTCGACCCGCTCGCCGATCTCGGCGACCTGCGCGCGGAACGGGGCGATCACGCCGATGTCCTCGGCGGGGACGCCCGCCTCGCGGAAACGCTCGACGACGCGCGCGACGCGGTCGGCCTCGGCGGGGTTCGTGTTCCCGCGTTGCGTCCCGTCGGCGTCGACGAAGGCGACCGGGTCCCGCAGGTCGGCCGGCAGCGCCTCGACGTCGACGTCCGGGAGGTCGGCCAGCCGCCGGCCGGCGACCTCCGGGGTCGCCGGACGGAGCCGGCCGTCGTAGAACTCCGCGGACGGGAACGCCTGCACGCGCTGGCACATCCGGTACTGGCGGTCGAGCAGCACGCTCGCGTCGGGGTAGGCCTCGATCAGCCGCTCGAACAGCGACTCCCGCAGGTCGTTCTCGGCCCTGACCACGGGCGGGAGCTGACGGTGGTCGCCGACGAGCACGAACCGGTCGGCGCGCGTCACCGCCGCGAGCGTCCCCGGTTCGGTGAGCTGTGACGCCTCGTCGACGACGGCCACGTCGAACGTCTCCTCGCGGAGCGTCCGGGAGGCACAGCCGGCGGTCGTGGCCGCGACGACCGGCGCCGCCCGCAGCTCGGCCACCCGCTCGTTCGGGTCGCCGCGGGCGACGAGCCGGAGGTCCTGCATGTCCCGCCGGACGCCCGTCTCCGTCCCGTAGCGGACCGCGTCCTCGAAGCCCTGCTCGCGCAGGGCATCCAGCGCGTTGTCGACCGCGCGGTTGGTGAACGCCGCGAGCAGCACGCGCTCGCCCCGCTCGACCAGCGCTCGCACCGTCCGCGCGATGGTGTAGGTCTTGCCCGTGCCCGGCGGGCCGTGGATCAGCGCACAGTCCTCGGCGTTCACCGCACGCGTGACCGCCTCGTTCTGGGCCTCGTTGTTGTCGACGTACGTCGCCCGCTCGTCGCGGAACGCGGGCTCGCGCCGGCCGAGGAGGACGTCCTTCGTCGCCGCGTCGCCTTTCAGCACCGCGTCGTGGAGCGCGAGGAGCATTCGGTCGACCCCCAGCTCCGAGGGGTACACGTCGAGGCGGCGGAGGTCGAGGGGCTCGTCGGCGGTGGCGACCACCTCGTCGCCCAGCCGCGCGATCCGCGCGAGCTCTGACCGGCCGCCGACCGGGGTTCCCTCGCTCGCCAGCGCCACGTCGCCCTCCCGGAGCTTCGACACCGCGCCGTCCGGCCGGCGCGCGCGAAGCTCCCAGCGCCCGTCGTCGAGTTCGCGTCGGCCGATCGGCTCCAGCCCGACGAGCGCGCGGTCGTCCTCGGCCCGCTCGGCCGCGCTCTGCTCCCACAGCTTCCGGTACTCGGCGTGGGTCTCGCGGCGCTCCTCCTCGATCGCTCGGTAGAACCGGTCGAAGTACTCGCGCTCCTCGTCGGGCACGGCGTCGCCGACGCTCCCGGCCTTCGACTCCTGGTCCAGCCGGCCCGCGACGACCATGCACGCGTCGCGCTCGAAGCAGTACTCGCACTTCGCGTCGGCCTCGTACCCCGTCGGGACGCCGGCGTCCGGGTCGGACGACCCGACCGCGTCGTGTTCCGTCGCGGCGATCTCGTTGCGCGTCCGCACGGCGAACTCCTTGAGCCCCCGCCCGACCGAGAAGTCCTTCGCGGGCGAGAGGTCCCCCGACTGCTCGGCACGGTCCAGCGTCGCGTTTTTCGTGTACAGGAGCGTCGCGGTGTCCGCGCCCTCGTCGTGTTCGTCGAGGACGAGCGCGTAACACGCCGCCTGCATCTTGTCGTGAAACCGCGGCTCGCGGTTCGTGTTCTTGCCCGTCTTCAGCTCGACGGGCATCCCCCGCCGGACGGCGTCGGCGCGCCCCTTCAGCCCGAACGTGGGGCTGATGAGCGTCCGCTCGGAGCGCCAGTCGTCGGCCTCGTCGAGCGCGCCCTGCGCCAGCCACCCCTCGATCGCCGCCGCGTTCCGGCGCACCTCGTCTTCCACCTCGCTCGCCTCCCGGCCGAGCAGGCCGAGCTCCAACCCCGCCTCGGCGACCCGATCCTCGACCGCCGCGTCGAGGTCCCGCCCGCGGAGCAGGTCGCCGAACACCTCGTGGACGAGCGTCCCCTTCACGACGGGATACTTCATCGGGACGCCCGAGAGCTTGTTCAGGTAGTAGATCCGCGGGCACTGCACCCACGCGCGCACGTCGGTCACGTCGACGAGGAAGTCCGGTTCGAGGACGACGTAGGAGTCGCCGGTCGTCGCGTACCCCGTCTCACCGCCGAACGCCGTCTCCTCGGCGTCCGTGACGAGCAGCTCCATCCCCGGCGCGGCGTGCTCGGCGGTGTGGGTCCACTTTCCCCAGAGGGTGACGGTCGCCGGCGCGGCCGCGCCCCGCTCCGGCCGGACCGTCAGCTCGACCAGGTCCCGGCTCCCGTAGTCCGTCTCGACCTCGCGTGGTTCGTCCACGTCGAGTATCGGCCCCCGGACGTTCACACGAGTGCCTGTCGAGCGGCGCGAAAAACCCTGTCGGTGGCGGTCGATCCGGCGCGACGGCGTCCGGTCGGCGGCGCTGGCGACGGCGGCCCGTCGTGCCGAGACCGGACCTGGGCGACCGACCGGACCGCCCGGTCCGGAGCCGACAGACGTTCCGTTCCCCGGCGGGAGCCGACAGACGTTTTTCCCCCCGCTCACAACCGGGACGCATGCGAGTCCGGGACTGGGAGGACATCATGGCGGAGGTGTCGGAGGCCGAAGCCGACCCGGACGGCTGGCGCGCGGTCGGCGGCCGCCGTGCGGCCGGCGTCGGCGAGGACCTGTACGTCGGCCACCCCGCGGTGGGCGTCTTCCAGCTGAAGACGTACGCCCGCAACCCCTACGACGTCCGGGGGGTCGGCACGCGGGTCGCCCGCGGGATCGACGACGACCTCGACCCGCTGTTCCCCGGACAGGACGACCCCGGGCGATTCGCCCTCCAGACGCCCCCCGAGGACGAGACGGCGGCCGAGGACGTGGCCCGAGAGGTCGAGGAGACGGTGAAGGTCCACGCCGAGGCGCCCACGGAGCCCGAGCACTTCTTCGAGGACCTGATGGAGGCAGTGGACAGCCCCGCGTTCGGGCCGATGGAGTTCGAGCCGTCCGACCGTCCGGACCCGCTGGAGGACCTCGCGGACAGCTTCGCCGACGCCGAGTCGGTGCTCGACGCGGAGCTCGACGACCTCATCGAGGACGACGGCGTCGACCGCGGCTTCCAGTGACCGTCCCGCCGGCCGGACCGTCCGACCATCGAACGCGGGTTTGATTACTCGCGCCGCCGACCGGGGCGACATGGACGCGGCAGCGACTGTCCGTGACTACTACGAGGCGCTGCGGCGGGGCGAGCCGCTCTACCCGTACTTCGCCGAGGACCCGGACGTGGTGAAAGTCGGCGTGCGCGAGCGGCTGGTCGGCTACGACGCGGTGGCCGAGGGGCTGCGCGAGCAGTCACGCCGGACCGACGACTGGACGGTCGAGAGCCGCGACCTGCGGGTCCACGAGCGCGGCGACCACGTCGCCTTCGCGGACGTCGTCCGGCTGTCGTGGCGCGACGTCGTCGCCGACCGGACCTACGACCTCGACACGCGCTGGACCGGGACGCTCGAGGCCCGCGAGGACGACGGCGAGCGCTCGTGGCTGTTCGTCGGGATGCACGTCAGCGCGCCCTGGGAGAGCTGACGTGGTCGGTCCGAGCCTCAGCGACGACGAGCGCCGGTCGGCGAACCTCCGCCTGAAGCTCGGGTTCGTCGCGCTGGTGGCGGCCTCCGGCGGCCTCGTCGCGCTCCAGGCCGGCGGGTCGCCGCGGGCCATCGCCGGGGGCGCGCTCGCGGGACTGGCCGCCGGCCTGTTCCTGCTCGTCGTCCTCGTTCGGCTGGCGGGAGACTTCCGCGCCCGCTAGCCGCTTCGCCGCTCGCCGAGCCGCTCGATCCCGTCGGTCTACCGCACGCCTCGACCCCTTAGGCGACCCGCCGGATCCACCGGTCGGGGTCGTCGAGCTCCGCGTCGGACGGGAGGTTCTCCGGGTGGTCCCACACCCGGCTCGCCGCCGCCAGCCCACGGGCGTCCGCGACGGCCTCGAAGAAGCGTGCGCCCCGCTCGTACTGCCGGCGCTTGAGCCCCAGGCCGAGCAGCCGGCGGACGAGCCGCGTCACCGGGTCGCCCCCCTGGCGCCGGGCGTCGAGCTTCGCCCGCAGGTCGTCGTAGTCCTCGTCGAACGCCCGGTCCATCAGCAGCTCCGCGTACCCCTCGACGGCGGTCATCGCGACGTCGAGTTCGCCGAGCGTCGCCCGGTCGACCCGGCCCGCCGCGAACGACTCGACGGCCTCCTCCAGCCGGCGTTCGAGGTGGGCCGAGAGCCACGGCGCCGCGGCGAACTCCGCCGCGTGAGTCACCTCGTGGAAGGCGATCCAGCGCCGGAAGCGCGGGTAGTCCACGTCGAGCGTCTCGGCCGCGCCGACGACGTTCGGGTGGACGAAGTAGAGGCCGTGGTCGGCGTCCTCGTCGCCGTCGGCGAGCAAGAGCGGGTCGTACTGCCCGAGCACGTGGCGGGCGAGGAAGCCGAGCGCGAGCGCCATCGACCCCGTGTTGAGCGTGCGGGTGGCGCCGGGGAGAAGCGACGGGGCGTGTGACTCGAGCGGCCGCATCACCCGCTCGAAGGTCCGGACGTTGGCGTCGATCCAGTGGTGGCGGTGCTGGACCTCGACCGTCCGGGGCAGGTCGAACTCGGTGCCCGAGGCCGCCCGGACCCGGTCGCGCGCCTCGCGCACGTCGGCCGCGTACCCCTCCCGGTCCGCCGGGGCGAGGTCGAGCGTCCCGGGGTCGGTCGCCGCCTTCGCCGCCTCGGCGGCCGCCCCCCAGTCGACCTGCCCCGACCCCGAGGCGCCCGTCACGGCCCGGACGCTGCGAAAGAAGCCCATGCGCGGCCATCGGGGAGTGGCGGTCAAAACCCTTCGGTCGGCGAGCGGACGAGGGGCGGCCGCGAGCAACCGGTCGCCCGGATCGACCGACGCCCGTTGCGGGCGGGTCGACGCCGTCGCTCGGGGGTGTGGGACACGAGCGCGACTCGACGGCCGGGAGAAAGGCGACGAGCGAACGAAAACCGCCGGGCTAGATCTCGGCCTCGAAGTCCTCGAGGGCGTAGGTCGGCTCCGCGCCGCGCCGGTCGAGCGTCTCGTTGGCGAGCAGCCAGTAGACGACGGCGAGCGCGCGCCGCCCCTTGTTGT
>JBDGTB010000100.1:0-14419 GCA_042217235.1 Haloferacaceae archaeon
GCCGCGGGTGAAAGCGGCGCGGCGACCGCCGCGGGTGAAAGCGGCGCGGCGACCGCCGCGGGTGAAAGCGGCGCGGCGACCGGCACCCGCTCCGGTGCCGGGGCGACGCCGGCCTCAGCGCCCGCCGAACCGGATGCCGTCCTCGACGATCCGGGCGTTGCGCTCGCGGTCGAGATGCTCGGCGAGCCAGTCGTGGTCGTAGAGCTGGGCGATCAGGTCCGCCTGCAGGTTGCGCCACGCGATGGCGTAGATCGGCGACTGCCCCCACGCCCGCAGCTCGGGGACGAAGTCGTCGTACCGCTCCAGGCGGTCCTCCAGGCGCTCGATGGCGTCGACGACGTGGCCCGCGGCCTCGTTCGCGTCCGCGGCGTCGGCTATCGCCTCGTTCAGCCGGTCCTCCAAGCCCGCGACCGCGCGCTGCATGTCCTGTGCCGCGTCGTCGTCCTCCGGGAGCGAGTCGAGGATCGGCCGGGGGACGCCGAGCGAGATCTCCTCGTCCATGGGCGTCGTTGGCGGGCGCGGGGGAAAAGTGGGACGGACGCCGGCCGTGGCTCTGCGTCCGGGTGCGAGCGGCGTCCGGGGGACGGGTCGTCCGTCCGCGGCGGGGCGCTACACCAGTCCGCGGCGGGGCGCTACACCAGGAGCTGGACGTCCGCCTCGGCCATGTCCTGGAGCGCCGTCGCGGCGCCGACGCCCGTCGTGACGCCGTCGTAGAAGTCGTCCTCGTCGTAGTCCATCAGGTCGATGGTCATCTGACAGGCCTGGAACTCCACGCCCATGTCGAGGGACGTCTCGATCAGCTCCTCGATCGTGGCGGTGTCGTTGTCCCGGATCCGCTTTTCCATCATCTTCGTCGTCACCCGGTCCATCCCCGGGAGTGCGCCGATCGCGTTCGGCACCGGCATGTTCGGGTTGCCGACCGAGCTCAGCTTGAGCTCCTTCGAGCGCTCCTCGTGGAGGATGTCGAGCCCCCAGAAGGTGTGAAACACCGTCACGTCCCAGCCGAACGCGGCGGCCGTACTCCCCAGGATGAGCGGCGGGTAGGCCATGTCGAGGGTGCCCTTCGTCGCGATGATGGACATCTTCTTGGTGCCCTCGGCCGCGTCGGCCTCCACGTCGGCGAGGCGGTCCTCGAGCTCCTCGACCCGGGCCGCGAGCGCCGCCCGGTCGAGGTCGTCCCCGGACGGCTCGACCGTCTCGTCGGTGTCAGTGCTCATCGGTCACGCCGTCTTGCGCACGTAGTGTTTGAACAGGTCGCCCGCCTCCTGCTGGTCGAGGAGCTCGACGCCGGGCGTCGACTCGGCCCACCCCCCGAGGTCGCTCATGCTCCCGGGGTCGGTCGCGAGCACCTCCAGGACGTCGCCCTCGCCGAGGTCGTCGGTCGCCTGCTTGGTCTTGACGACCGGCATCGGGCAGTTCTGTCCCTGCACGTCGAGCGTCTCCGTCACGTCGTATTCGGTCATGATTGTGACTTCACTGCCCAATACCGGATCGGGTGGTAAAAACGTACCGGTGGTTGTTCACCGAACGAGAACTACTGTATCCGTCACAGGTCCCCGTGAGCCAATCATCTGCGTTTCGTTCCACCAGAACGAGAACAGTATTGTGCGTTTCTAGAACGACTATACGAAGGTTTATCCGTGGTCGTCGGGTATGGAGGACCGACGATGAGCGAGAACGAGTTCCCCACTGGTGACGGGGACGTCGACTCGATAACGCCGGAACAGCTGAAAGAGCGCATCGACGCTGGCGAGGACGTGTTCGTCCTCGACACGCGCTCGGTCGGCGACTTCGAGGAGTGGCACATCGACGGCGACACCGTCGACATCGTGAACTACCCGTACTTCGAGCTGATCGAGGAGCTCCCCGAGGACCTGCTCGCGGAGCTCCCGGACGACCGGCCGATCACGGTGCTCTGTGCGAAAGGCGGCGCGAGCGAGATGGTCGCCGAGAAGCTCGACGAGGCGGGCTACGACGTCCACCACCTCGAGCGCGGGATGAAAGGCTGGGCGCGCATCTACGAGTACGAGGAGATAGACGTCGACGCGGACGCCACGGTCGCGCAGTACCGGCGCCCGTCGAGCGGCTGTCTGGCGTACCTCGTCGTCTCCGACGGGGAGGCCGCGGTCGTCGACCCCCTGCGCGCGTTCGTCGACGAGTACGTGGCCGACGCCCGGGCGCTCGGCGCCGACCTCCGGTACGCGCTCGACACGCACGTCCACGCGGACCACATCTCGGGCGTTCGCGACCTCGCGGTCGAGACCGACGCGAGTGCGGTGCTCCCCCAACCGGCCGTCGAGCGGGGCGTCGACTACGACGTCGACTTCGAGACCGTCGCCGACGGCGACGCGATCCCCCTCGGCGACGTGGAGATCGAGGTCGTCCACACGCCCGGTCACACGACGGGCATGACCAGCTACCGGGTCGGGGACGTGCTGTTCACCGGCGACGGTCTCTTCACCGAGAGCGTCGCCCGGCCGGACCTGGAGGACCCCGAGGCCGCCCGAGGGGCCGCGCGGACCCTCTACGACAGCCTCACGGGGAGGGTCCTCCCGCTGCCGGCGGACACGGTCGTCGCGCCGGCCCACTACAGCGACGCCGCGACGCCGAACGAGGACGGCACGTACACGGCCGCGCTCGGCGACCTGACCGAGCGGATGGACGCGCTCTCGATGGACGAAGACGAGTTCGTCGAGTACGTCGTGGCGGACATGCCGCCGCGCCCGGCGAACTACGAGGACATCATCGCGACCAACCTCGGTCGGCAGTCCCCCGACGACGAGACCGCCTTCGAGCTCGAGCTCGGGCCGAACAACTGTGCGGCGAGCGAAGAGGCGATGACGAACTGACATGGGCGCAGTGACATCGCTCGTCGCCGGCGCGGAGCTCTTCCCGAGGGGCGTGGTGCCGTACCTCCTCGGCGGGCTCCTCGTGGGCCTCGGCACTGCGGTCGTCTACCTCGCGACCGGGATCATCGCGGGCGCGAGCACGTTCCTCGAGTCGACGCTCTCGTACGTCTCCGACGTGCCGCGGTTCAACCGCGGCCGGTTCCTGCGGTCGCGAGGCTGGCGGCTCGTGTTCACCGCGGGCATCGTCAGCGGCGCGGCCGTCTACGGGCTCGTCCTCGACCCGGGCATCTGGACGACCGACGTCCAGTGGTGGCGGCTGCTCGGCGGCGGCTTCCTCGTCGGCGTCGGCACGCGCCTGGGGAAGGGCTGTACCTCCGGGAACGGCATCTGCGGCGTCGGCTCCGGCTCGGGGACGTCGATCGTGAACGTGGTCACGTTCCTCGCGGTCGCCATCGGGACGGCCCAGCTCGTCGAGGCGCTGGGGGTGGTGCCATGAGCGACGGCGGCCGGAGCCCGTGGTTCCTCCCCGCGATCTATCTCGGCGGGCTGGTCTTCGGGGTCGGGCTCGCGGTCAGCGGCATGGCCCGCCCGGAGGTCGTCCTCGATTTCCTCCAGTTCGACGACCTGGGGCTGCTGTTGGTCATGGGGGGCGGGATCGCGGTGACGGGCGTCACCTTCGCGGTCGCGCCGCGGTATCTCGACCGCGCGCCGCTGACCGCCCGCGAGTACGTCCGCCGGACCAAGGAGTTCGACCGCAACGTCGTCGTCGGGGGCACGATATTCGGCGCCGGCTGGGGGCTCGCGGGGATCTGCCCGGGCGCCGCCTACGCCAGCCTCGGCATCGGGAACTACCCGATCCTGTGGGCCATCGCGGGCATGTTCCTCGGCGCCTACGCGCAGGGGTACCTCCGTCGGACCCTGTCGAACGAGCCCGGAACCGCCGCCGACGCGGCGGCGGAGTGACCGCCCGTGTATCGACGACCGGCCGTCGCGCGGCGCGGACAGTACTGTGGGATAATGGAAACACCATACGATACAAACGACCATGATCGAACTGCTCGGGATCGAAGCGATAGGTAACGTCGTACGGGCGGCGTCGACCGTGGGGGCCGTCCTCGCGGAGGCGCTGGTGCTGTACGTCGCGTACGGCCTGCTGACGCGGGTCGCCGAACCGGTCGTGCGCGAGACGATCGAGGGGGTGTGACCGTGGAGATCCTCGGACTGAGCCTCCTGACGGTCGGCCTCTTCGTGGGGTTCGGCCTCCTGATCGGGACCCTCTTTGGGTTCTTCGGGATGGGCGGGTCCTTCCTCGTCACGCCGGCGCTTCTGGTGCTCGGCTACCCGGCGAACGTGGCGGTCGGCACCGGGCTCGCGTTCGTGTTCGGGACGAGCGTCATCGGCGCGCTCCGACACCGCAACCACGGCCAGATCGACTACACGCTCGCCGCGCTGATGACCGTCGCGATGACCGCGGGCATCGAGGTCGGCAAGCGGACGGTGTTCCTGCTCGACGCGCTCGGCGCCGCCGACGCCGTGATCAGCACCGCCTACGTCGGCCTGCTCGCGGTCGTCGGCCTGTTCACGCTGCGCGACGCGCGACGGGACACCGACGCCGGCGGCCTCGACCTCGCCGACCGCGTCCAGGCCGTCGAGCTGTGGCCGATGGTGTCGCTGCGGGGCGGCAGCCGCGTGTCGGCCTGGGTGATCGCCGTCGTCGGCGTCGCCATCGGCGTCCTCTCGGGGTTGCTCGGCGTCGGCGGCGGGTTCCTGCTGATGCCCGCGATGATGTACGGGCTCGGCGTCCCCGCCGCGGTCGCCGTCGGCACCGACATCCTCCAGATCACCATCTCGGGCGCGTTCGGCGCGTTCGTCTACGCACGGGAGGGCGCGGTCGCCCTGCCGGTCGCCGGCGCGCTGCTCGCCGGGAGCGGACTCGGCGCGCGCATCGGGGCCGGCGCGACCAGCCTCGTCGACGAGGGGGACATCAAGGGCTACTTCGCCGCCATGCTCCTGGCGGGGAGCCTCGCCGTCGCCGCGAAGTACCTGAGCACCCCGCTCGGCGTCCCCGCGCTGGAGACGGTGAGTATCGTGCTCGTGTTCGGCGCGGCGCTGTTCGTCAGCGCGGCGGTGGTGCTCAGCGCCGTCTGTGCCCTCCGAACCGGGGGGACGGGCCACTGGTGTCGAGTGGTCGGCTCGGGCGGCTGACCGCGGGACGCCCGCCCACGACCACCGGCCTGACGGGAACCGCGCTCACCGACCGGCCGAGCGACGGCCGACGCGGTGCCGGACGACCGGTCGGCGGCTGCGGGTCACTCCCGGTACTGCCAGGCCAGCGCCCCCGCACCGGCCAGGACGACGACCGCGACGAGCAGTATCACGCCACCGCCGCCGCCGGGCGTTTCGCCCTCGGGCGTCCCGACGTCCGCCGGAGTGCCGGTGCCGGACCCGCCCGGCGGCGGGATCGGGGTCGGCGTCGGCGTGGCGGCCGGCGGCGTGTCGGTCGGCCCGGCCGGCGTGCCCGTCGGCGTCGCCGTGCCGCCGTCCCCCGGGAGCCGGACCGCGAACGTCGAGAAGCCGGGGGTGCGGGTCTCCAGCGTGACCGTGTCGCCGGTGGTCGAGACGAGGCTGGTGTCGAGGTCCGACCACGACCCCGCGTGGTACCTGCTGACGACGAGCCGCGACGGCGCGTCCGCGGCCGGTCCGAGGCGGTTCTTCGGGATCCGGATCTGCATGGTCGCCGGCTCGTCGGCGACCGGCTGGGGCACCGAGACCTCGAACGTCGCGACGACGCTGCCGGCCGGTCCGGCGTCCCCGGCCGGGTAGGCGGCGTTGGCGACGACGGCGACCTCGCCGCTCGTGCCGTCCTGCAGGTCGACCTCGATCCCGCGGAGGTGGACCGCGTCGGTGTCGAGGAACGTCACGCTGGCGCGACCGGTGGTCGGGTCGATGGCGTCGGTCGCCTTCGGTCGGGAGGAGAAGAACGAGGCACCGCCGCCACCGCCACCACCACCGCCGCCCGGCTGTCGCCGCGGCGTCTCGACGACCTCGAGCGTCCCGGTCGTCGTGGTCAGGGCCGACTGGTCGTCCTCCTGCATCGCCACGTAGACGTACCGGTAGGTGCCGGCCGACCAGTTGCCGAGCGTCTCGACGGTGAGCCGGGGCTGGGGGCTGGTGCTCGCGACGCCCCGCACCGACGCGTACAGCGTCGTGTCGCCCGTCGCCTCGGTCGCGGGCGAGTTGGCCTCCAGGTCGCTCGCGACGACGTCGACGACCGTCCCCATGCCGACCGACCGGGCGACGCGCCCGTCGTTCAGGTCGGCGCCGTTGACGCTGATCCCGTCGTCCACGTCGGCGACGCCGACGGTGTTCCCGATCGAGTGTTCGAGTTCGGCGTCGGCGAGCGTGAACTCGTCGTCGATGTCGCTCTCGTCGACGACGAACGTGAACGTCGCCCCGTTCGACTCGGAGAACGACTCCGGCGACCCCGCGAACGTGTCCGCCTTGTAGACGGCGAGGACGTGCGTGACGTCGGTCCCCGAGAGCGGGGAGTCGACGACGTTGAACGTGGCGTCGTTCCCGGCGACGACCCCCCTCGTCGGGGGGCTGACCTGGGCGGGGGCGCGCTGGACCAGCACCCGGTCGACGCCGACGACCGTGACGTCGCTCGACAGGGAGATCTCGCCGCCGGTCACGTCGACCCCGCCGCCCGACGAGACGGTCGCGAGGAACACGTAGCGGCCGGAGGCGTCGGGGATGAAGGTGAACTCGCGCGTGCCCTCGCCGTCGAGGGCGACGTCCTCCGCGACGACCTCGAACGTGGCGTTCTCGTTGGCGTTCTCCGTGGAGAGCAGGTCGGCCGCCTCCGCCACCGTCGTCGGGCCCTCGTCGCCGGTGACGCGGGCGGCGACCACGGTGACGTCCGTGCCGCCGAGCTGTGCGTTCGAGGCGCGCGCGTCGTCGAAGGTCAACCGCACCTCGTTGCCGGCCGTCACCACGCCGAACCGCTGGTTCTCGATCGACGCCTCCGTCCCCGCGACGCGCGCCCGGACGTCGCCGACGGGAACCTTCGTCGCCGCGCTACCGAGGTCGACCTGGAGCGGGAACACGCTCCGCTCCCAGACGTAGACCCCCGGGTCAGCCGTGACCACCTCGTCCTCCGGGATCGAGGCCGATCCAGGGTGCGCCGCGACGACCGGGGTCGCACTCGCCGCGAGCACGAGGAGAGCTATCAGGACGACCGTCGGTGCGGTCGAGTGTCGCGTCATCGCTACTGTTCGATCGAACACACAATCGGGACTAAACTGTTGCCCTCGGGAACGACGGAAACGGACGGCCCTACGAGCCGCGACCGACACCGCGAACGGTCGCCGGGACCACCTCGGTTCCGGCGCCCGGCGGTCGCCTCCGGCGGGGTGTTGCGCCCGTGGTCGTCGGACACGACGCCAGCTTTTAGCGGGTCGCTCACGTCGGTCGAGACATGGCGAAGGGACGCACCGCAGCGGCGGTCGCGGCGACCGTCGTCCTCGTCGCGCTCGCGGCGGCGACCGCCGGGGCCGCCGAGTACGACGTGCACACCGCCGAGAGCGTCCCGGTTCCGGAGCGGACGGTCGAGCAGGGCGGCGACACGTTCACCGTCACCGCGATCGGGCGCGCTGACCCCGGCGAGCGCGTCGACGTGCGCGTCACCGCCCCCGACGGCGCCCCGGTCGCGGTGTACCTGTACAACGACGACCGGCAGATCGTCGCCTCGCGCGAGGGCACCGGCTCCGGGTCGTTCACCCTCGCCCTCGACGGGTACGCGGCCGGCACGTACACGTTCGTCCTGCAACACGACGGCGTCCGGGAGGCGGCCCACCCCCTCGTCGTCAGGGGGTACGCCGTCGACGTGCGTGCGCCGTCCGACGTCGCGAAAGGCGAGGACCTCCGGGTGTCCGTCGACGCGACCAAGCTCCGCGGCGACGACCTCGCCCGCGTCGAGGTGGTCGTCGCGGACGGCGACACGACCGTCAGGCGGACCGCGAGCCGGTCGGGCGACGGGACGTACGTGGCGACGGTCGACACGGCCGGCTTCGACGCCGGCACGTACCGGGTGTACGCCAACGTCCGCGGGCCGGACACGGCACAGGGCGAGGCGGAGATCCTCGGGCTCGCCGACCCGACGAGCACGACCGTCGAGGCGAGCGGCGCGCCGGGCGGCGGGTCGACGCCCGCGGACGGCACGGCGACCGCCACGGACGACACGGCGCCCGGAACGCCCGGGGGGAGCGGCACCGTCGTGACGCCGCGCCCCGGCGGAACGACGGCGGCCGCGCGCTCGACGACCGGGACGGCGCCGACGCACGTTCCGGTCGTGCTCGGCGTCGGGGCTGTCACCCTCGCGCTACTCGTGCGTCTGCGGCGTCGCGGGTGAACCCGGGCGTCGCCGACCCGGTACCGACGCCGCCCCGCGAGTCCCGCACATATTTGACCCGGCGACGTGTTCACCCGACGACCGAATGCGGGGACCCTCCACCATCGGCGCGACGACGAGCCTCGCGGCGTCGCCGGAAGCGAAGCGGGACGCGGGCGACGGAAGCGACGCGACCGCGGACCCGGTCGTCGCGTGTGTCGACGTCGGCCGCGAGTACGTCCGCGGCCGGGGGGGCGGGTGGTTCGGTCGGGGGGGCGACCGGCCGACGGTGACCGCGCTGCGCGACGTCTCGCTGTCGGTCGACCGCGGCGAGTTCGTCGGGGTCGCGGGGCCGAGCGGGAGCGGCAAGTCGACGCTGCTGCACCTCGTCGCCGCGCTCGACACGCCGACGAGCGGGCGGGTGCTGGTCGACGGGCGGGACACGGCGGCGCTGTCGAACCGCGAGCGGACGCGCCTCCGGCTCGACCGCGTCGGCATCGTGTTCCAGCGGTTCCACCTCCTGCCCGCCCTGTCGGCGCGCGCGAACGTCGCGGTGCCGCTCGTCGAGCTGGGGTACTCGAAAGGCGCCCGGCGCGAGCGCGCCGCGGAGCTCCTGTCGGCGGTCGGGCTCGCCGACCGGGCGGAGCACGAGCCGGGCGCGCTCAGCGGCGGCGAACAGCAACGCGTCGCGGTCGCCCGGGCGCTCGCGACCGACCCCGACCTGCTCGTCGCCGACGAGCCGACGGGCGAGCTCGACACCGCGACCGGCTCGCGGGTGCTCGACCTGTTCGCCGAGGTGGCGGCCGACCGGGCGGTGGTGCTCGCCTCCCACGACGAGCAGGCGCTCGACCGGACGGACCGCGTTGTCCACCTCCGCGACGGCCGGGTGGTCCCGGCGGCCGAGCGATGACCGACGGGGGGCGCGGCCGGCGGCGCCACCGCGTCGTCGCCGTCCTCGGGCTCGCGGCGCGACGGGTGAGCGGCCGGCTGACGGCCGGGGGCTCCAGGCGGCTGCTCCTCAGCGTCCTCGGCGTCGCCGCCGCCGTCATGCTCATGACGACGGTGACGGGCGTCGCGCTCGGGATGGCCGCCCAGGGCGTCGTCCGGGGTGACGACGTCGACTACTGGGTCGTCCCGGAGTCGAGCAGCCTCGACACGGTCGCCGTCGCCACGAGCGGGCCGCGGCTCGGCGACACCCACGCGCTCGCCGACCGGCTCGCCGCCGACGACCGGGTGACCTACGCCACGCCGGTGCTCCTGCAGGTCGTGTCGCTCCGGAACCGGGCGAGCGACACGAGCGAGTACGTCCTCCTGGTCGGCGTGATACCACCGGACGGCGGCGACCGGACCGTCGCCGGGCTCCCGACGGCGCCGCTGACGCCGGGCGACCCGCACTACGCCGGGGGGAGCTACGACGGCCCGTGGACCGGCGAGCTGGTGGCGAACGGCGCCGCCGCGACCGTGCTGAACGCCTCGACCGGCGACGTGCTCGTGCCGCGCGGGGGCGGGGACGTCACCGGCGGCGCGAACGGGACCGCGGCCGGGGGCGTGCCGCCGGGGTCGTTCCGCGTCACGACCGTCGCCGAGGGCGAGTTCACGACGGGCGTCGGCACGGCGCCGGTCGCGCTCGTCCACCTGAGCGAGCTCCAGGCGGTCACGGGGGCGACGGGCGGCGACGCCGCCGACCAGCTGCTCGTGAGCACGAACGACCCGGGCGTCCGGGACCGGCTCGCCGGGATCTACCCGCGGACGACCGTCGTCGCGCGCTCGGGGATCGCCGCACGCGACGTCTCGACGACCAGCCTCCCGCTGGCGATGGGCGTCGCGGCGCTCGTCGTCGCGCTCGTCGTCGGCGTGCTCTTCACCGCCACGATGATGGGCCTGGAGGTGACCGACGACCGCACGACGCTCGCGGTGCTCGCCGCGGTCGGCTACTCCGGCCGGTCGCGGACGCTCCTGGTCGTCGCCGAGACGGTGAGCCTGGCGCTCGTCGGGGGCGCGCTCGGCGTCGCGCTCGGCGCCGTCGGCGTCGCGGTCACGAACGCGGCGGCCACCCACGCGTTCGGCGTCGGCGACGTCGCCGTGTTCCGACCGGTTCTCGTGGCGTACGGGCTCGGCGTCGCCGGGGCGATCGGCCTGCTCTCGGCGCCCTACCCCGCCTGGCTATCGCGGCGCGCCGCGCCGACGGCGGTGATGCGGGGATGAGCCGCCGGCACCGCGTCGCCGCGGCCGTCGGGGTCGCGGTCGCCCAGCTGCGCCACGACCGCACCCGGACGCTGCTCGCCGTCGTCGGGGTGACGCTCGCCGTCCTCGCGACGACGACGCTCGCCGGGACGGGGCTGGGCGTCGTCGAGACCGGCGAGGAGAAGTTCGACGCCGCCGGGCGGGACCTGTGGGTCACGGGCGGCCCCGTCCGGTTCGCGCCGGGCACCGTCGGCGGGGTCGAGACCTCGATCCGCGACTCCCACGAGGTGGCGACCCGGATCCGCGACCACGAGGCGGTCGGGACCGTCGGGATCCTCCTCTTCCAGACAGTCTACGTCAGCGACGACGGCGAGGACTTCCGGACGGTCGCCGCGCTCGGCACGCCCTCTAGCTCCGGCCTCGCGGTGTCGGCCGGTCGCGGGTTCGGGGACGACCCCCACTACGCCGGGGGGAGCTACGACGGGCCGATGACCCACGAGGTGCTCGTCGACCGGCGCACCGCGGACCTGCTCGGCGTCGAGGTGGGCGACACCGTCCACGTCGGCGGCACCATCGCCGCCGCCCGCCAACACGAGTTCCGGATCGTCGGGGTCTCCTCGACCGGGTCGCAGTTCCTCGGCGTGCCGACGGTGACCATGCCCCTGTCGGAGCTCCAGGAGGTCACGGGCAAGACCGCGAGCGACCCGGCGACCATCGTCGCCGTGAAGCTCCGGGACGGCGCGTCGGTCGGTGCCGTGGAGTCGGACCTGGAGGCGACCTTCCCCCGGTACGAGGTGCGGACGAACCGCGAACAGCTCCGGGCCACGCTGGAGCGCCAGGCCGTGGTGCTCGCGGGCGGGTCGAGCCTCGTCGTGCTCGCGGTCGTCGCCGGGTTCGCGCTGACGCTCAACGCCCTGCTCGCGATGCTGTACCGCCAGTTCGAGACGTACGCGGCGCTGCGAGCGCTCGGCACCTCCGCCGGGACGCTCACCGTCGCGACGGCGACGCAGGCCCTGCTCGTCGGGACGGCCGGGGGCGCGCTCGGCGTCGGGCTCGCGGTCCCGCTCGCGGCCGGCCTCGACCGGGCCGTCCGCGCGCTGGTCGGGTTCGAGAACGTCGTCCGGCTGCCGCCGCGGGTGCTCGCGCTCGGCGCCGGCCTCGCGGTCGCCATGAGCCTGGTGAGCGCGCTCGTCGCCGGCTGGCAGCTCCGCGGGCTCGACCCGCTCGCTGAGCTCGCGGGCGGAGAGTGATCGTCCCCACCCGAAGCGTTACTCCCCGTCCGGGGGTCCGACCGTCGCGGGTCCGACGGCGAAGCGCTCGACGCCGCAGGGGGTAGTCGAGGCCGAAGTACGGGGGGTCGGCGGGCACGGACGTGGAGCCGTCGACGGGGACGGACGCGTCGCCGTCCACGGCCCACGGGCCGGTCAGACGCCGGCGAGGTCGTCGCGGATGGACTCGTAGGCGGCCGTCAGCCGATCGCGCTCCGCCGGGGCGAGCTCCCAGTCGAGGACCCGCTCGACGCCGTCGTCCGAGAGCCGGACGGGGACGCTCATCGCCACGTCGTCGAACCCGTACTCGCCGGCGAGCGGGGTCGACAGGCAGACGGGGGCGGGCGGGCCGCCCCGCGCCAGGCTCCGCGCCAGGAGGGCCACCCCGTAGCCGGTCACCCACCGCGACGTCTCCGCCGCGCCCCGCAGCCCGATCACGTCGTACGGCATGTCGCGGACCTCGTCGCGGAGCGCCGCGCGCTCGCTCTCGTTCAGGTCGACCGGCTCCCCGCCGACGCGCGTCCGCGAGAACAGCGGGACGATCTCCTCGCCGTGTTCGCCCACGATCGGGCACTCGATCCGCCCCGGCGACACCCCGTACCTGACGGCGAGCGCGCGGGCGAGCCGGGCCGTCTCCGAGAGGGAGTAGCCGACGAACCGGCGCCGGTCCCAGGCCGCCCCCGTCGCGCGCCACAGCAGGTACGTCATCCGGTCGAGCGGGTTCGTCACGACGAGCACCGGGACGGGATCGATGCCGGCGTCCCCCAGCCCCCGCCCCACGTCGGCCATCACGTCGGCGTTGCGCTCCAGGAACGCCTCGCGGCCCCCGCGAGCCGCGGAGTCGGGCGGCCGCGGCGCGCTCGCCGCGACGACCACGACGTCCGGCTGTCCGCCGGCGCCGCCCAGCGCGGCCGCGTCCGGGACGGCGGTGACGGCGTCCGCCCGCGTCCGCTCCGGCCCGGGCGTCAGCTGTCGGCCGACCGCGTGGCTCGCGTGGCCGTACAGCGAGTCGACGTCCAGGCCGTGCCCCCGCGCCGTGTCGTGGTCCGGGTCGACGAGCGTGATCTCCCAGCCCGGCTCCTGGCCGGCGAGGGTGTACGCGGTCGTCGCCCCGACCGTCCCCGCACCGCCGAGTATCGCGACGTGTGTCATCGGCCGGGGGGTGGCCCCCCGCCGGCAAGAGTGTTTGCCGCGACCGGACCGTAGGCGCCGGCGGTCGCCGACGCCGTCCGCACAAGGCTTATCTCTCGAACCGTGTTACCACATCTCGATCCATGGGCGAGCGCGTCGACCTGGCGTTTCCTGCCTGCTGTGCCCACTGCCCCCACCGGCAGTCGTTCACGGCGTCGTGTTCCCACGAGCTCCGGCAGTCGTTCGTTCGGGAGCTCGACGACGGCCGGACGTGCCCCGTCTACGCCGACGCGAAGACGGCCACGATGCGGCGGCTCGCCGACTCCCTGTGACCCGTCGCGCGCCGGGAGGGTACGACGTGACAGCCGGCAGAAATATGTGCGCGCCGTCCGCGACGGCCGGACACGGGTCGGCGAGGGGCGCCCGCTGACCCGGAGGAACACGATGCCAGGAACCAAGCGGATCGTCATCGCGGGAGGGGGCGACGTCGGGCTCGAGACGGCGCGCGAGCTCAACGACCGCGGCCACGACGTGGTGGTGATAGAGCGGGACGAGGCCCGCGCCGAGGCGGTTGCCGACGAGCGCGTGGCGGTGGTCATCCAGGGCGACGCCGCCCAGCCGTCGGTCCTCGAACAGGCGGAGCCGGAGCGCGCCGACGCCGTCGCGGCGCTGACCGACGAGCCGGGGCGGAACCTCGCGGTCTGCATGGAGGCAAAGCGGCTCGCGCCGGAGGTCCGGACGCTGGCCCGCATCGGTGCCGCCAGCGAGACGGAGTACGAGGAGATCGTCGACGCCACGATCCTCCCGCGAGGGCTGAGCGCCGCGACGGCGGCCGACATCCTCTCCGGCGACGAGGTGCGGACGATCGCCGGCGACCACCACGACCTCCGCATCCTCGAGATCGAGGTGGCGGAGGGCGCGCCGGTCGCGGGGCGACCGCTCGACGAGGTCAGCCTCCCGCGGGGGAGCCTCGTCATCTCCGACCGCGCCCGGAGTCGGATCGCCGGGGCCGACACGGTGCTCGAAGCGGGCGAACGCTACGTCGTGGGCGTCGAACCCGCGGTGGTCGACGAGGTCGTCAACCTCTTTCGCGGGTAGGCGTCGAGGGGGCCGGACGGTGGGCGGCGTCGCGTCGTGTCACAACCGTTTCCCGGGCCGGCGACGACCGTCGCGGCGTGCCCACCACGGACCCGACGGCCGACCTGACGACGCGGACGTGTTCGCTCCCGGACGGCCGGACGCTCGCCTACGCCGTCGCCGGCGACCCGGACGGGGCGCCCGTCGTCGCACACCACGGGACGCCCGGCTCCCGGCTGTTCGCGGCGCTGCTCGCCGCCGCCGCACGGGAGACTGGCGTCCGCCTGGTCGTCCCGGACCGCCCCGGCTACGGCCGGTCCGACCCACCCCCGGACGGCTGGTCCTGGGCGGACTGGCCGGCCGCGTTCGAGGCCCTCGCCGCCGCGGAGTCGCTCGACCGCGTCGCCGCCCTCGGCTTCTCCGGGGGCGGGCCGTTCGCGCTCGCGGCCGGGACGCGCGACCGGACGACCCGCGTCGCCCTGGTGAGCGCGCTGGCGCCGCCGACCGCGGGCGGGCTCGCG
>JBDGTB010000043.1:0-14138 GCA_042217235.1 Haloferacaceae archaeon
CCCATTACCACAAATTGAGTCTACACTGGTAAATATTTTCGCACGACCGTATGAGCCCGCGGACACACGCGAGGGGAGAGAACGGGCGGCGTCGGGGGCTAGTCGTCCGAGGCGTTCTCCCGCGAGTCCGCTTCGGTCCCTTCGTTGGCCGCGCGCGGGGACCCGTCCGCCGCGTCGGTGGTCGGCCCTCCCTCGCCGTGGTCGTCCTCGGCCTCGCCGATGTGGGCACGTGCCGCCACCTCGTCGGCGTCGAGGCCGGCGTCGGCGGCGAGGGCGTCGATGAGCTCCCGCTGTTCGGCGATCTCCGACTCGAGTCGGTCGGTCCGTCGCTCGGTCTCCTCGACGGTCTCGCGCATCTCCACCACCTGCTCGCGGAGGTCGTTCAACCGCTGGTAGACGTCCTCGGCCATGTCGGCGACCCGCTGGAGCTTCTTCGCGGTGCTTCCGAGTCCCATGTCCCGGCGGACGCGTCCCCGACGGGAGTTCGTTTCGGTCAGCCCAGGCCGACGCGCTCGACGAGCGCGCGGAGGCCGGCGTAGCCGACCACGGCGCCGACGGCGTACGCCGCGACGACGGCCGTCGCGCCGGGGGGCGCGCTGTCGATGGCGAGCCGGGCGGCGAGGTTCACCGGTCCGCCCGGGAGGAGCGTCGTCCCGCCGAACAGGACGAGGGTGCCGAGCGAGTACGCGAGCTGGGCGACCCGTCGCTCGGCCGCGACGAGACCGAGTCCGGCACCCAGCGCGACGACGACGACCGCGAGCGCGGCGACCAGGACGACGAGCAGCGGCAGGTTGGCGACGTGCGTGCCGTTCAGCTCCAGCAGGGCGACCCACGCGAGCGCCTGGATCGGGGCCAGCCCCGCCGCGGCGAGCGCCTTGCCGTCGACGATCCCCGCGGGCGTGACCGGCGCGACCCGCAGGAGTTCGAGCGTCCCGCGTTCGACCTCCTCGGTGACCGAGTCGACGGCGATCGACCCGCCGAGGAACACCGGGAGAAAGAGCAACAGCGGGAGGAGGACGGTGTAGGTAAACCCGAAGTAGGGGCTGGCGCCGGCGCGAGGCGGCAGGGGAAGCGGCGTCCGGCGCAGGAACGCGCCGCGCTCGGCGCGCTCGGCGCGCTCGAACGCCCGCAGCGCGTCGCGCAGCTGGACGACGATCACCGTCGTCCGTACGTCGCCGTCGGGGACGAGCGCGGTGACGAACACGCGATCCGAGCGCGTCTCTGCGACCAGCACCGCGTCGACGCGCCCGGTCGCGAAGGCGTTCCGGGCCGGCTCGACGCCCCCGTACGCCCTCGCGTCGAGTCCCTCGACCGTCCCGGCGGCCGCGACCAGGTCGTCGACGGCCGCCTCGTCGCCCGCCACCGCGACCTCCGTCCCGTACCCCTCGACGCTCCCCGGGTCGTACAGGGAGACGAGGCCGACGACGAGAAACGACGAGAACGCGGCGATGAAAAGCTGGATGAGCAGGGCGAGCACGATGGTCTTCTCCGCCCGGAGGCTCCGGAGCTCCCGCCGGGCGACGACGAGGCGCGGGTCAGCCAAGCTGGCTCACCACCGCGAGGTTGTAGCCGGCGTGGAGCAGCGTCGCCCCGCCGAGGCCGACGAGATAGCTGTTCCGGCCGCGCGTCGCTGCGAGCGCCGAGACCGACGCGGTCGCGGCGTGGAGGACGAGCGGGGCGACCACCAGCGCACCCACGGGGAGCACGCCCGCCGTCGCCGCCGTCGCCGCGCCGATCGGCAGGTCGGTGAGGCCGACGACCTGCACCACGACGAACAGCTTCTCGCCGACGAAAAAGCCGAGACCGGCGAGGCCGCCGAGCAGGAGCGCCGCGCGCGGCGTCCGCGCGAACCCGCCCTCGTGCATGCCGGCGTACACGTGGAGGCTCTTTGCCACCTCCTCGACCACCGCGACCGCGACGAACAGGAGCGGCAAGGCGAGCGCCCGCGGCAGGGCAAACAGGAGCGCGAGCGCGAGGAGTTCGCCGAGGAGGACGAAGGGGATCGAGAGCGCCGCGAGCGTCGCGGCCGACCGCAGCCCGCGTATCCGGGCGGCGAGCGCGTCGAGTAGCTTCAGCGGCACCGCCCGCTGGGTGAAGAGGTCCTCCTCGCGGTAGACGCCGACCGCGAGGGCGAACAGGCTCGCACCGACGAGATACATCGGTCCGGTGGCGAACAGGTACTCCCCGAGCGCGACCGCCTCGCCCTGGAGGTCCCGGACGACGAGCGAAAGCGGCGAGATCAGCGCGACCGGCGTGACGTTCGTGAAGATCGCCGGGACGAACGCGTACGACGTGAGAAACACCGAGACCGAGACGGTGACGAACGTGAGCTCCTTGAACGACCGGGCGAACATCGCGGCGGCGAAGGTCGCCCCGAGGAACGTGAGGGCGATCGGGACGACGGCCGCCACCGACACCGCCCCGCCGCCGACGAGCAGCGCCACGCCGACCACGAGCGCGACCATCGCGCCGAGGTAGGGGAGCGTCTTCCCCGCGACGATCGCGGCGGGCGCGACCGGCGTCACGAGCAGGAGCTCGCCCCGCCGGTTGATCCGCTCTTCGAGCATCGAACTGCCGTAGGCCTGCACGACGAAGTTCATCGGCACGAGGAAGGCGAAGGCGAGCACGAGCGACCCGAACGGGAAAGGCGGGGTGATCTCGGCCGGCGACCCGCGCCCGGTCCCCCCGAACAGGCCGCCGCCACTCCCCATGTCGGGGGCGGCGACGCCGCCGTCCGCCCCGTCGGCGCCGCTCGTCTCGCCCGTCGCCCCCCCGGAAGCGCCGCCGTCACCGGTCCCGCCGGGGCCGGTGCCGGTACCGGTGGCTCCTCCCGTCGCCCCGCCGCCGACGGTCGGCGACCCACCCCGCGGGAGGTAGCGGAGGTCGACGACGACCGGGAACGCCGCCGAGCGGTTCGGCTCCTCTCGGAGCAGTCGGGTGTTGTGCGCCCGGACCGCGTCGCGGAAGGTCGCGAGCGCCGCCCGCCCCTTGGGGCTGTCGGCGACGACCACCTCGCCGCCGGTGACGAGCAGTTCGAGGTCGCCCGACGCGAGCGCCGCGCGGTCGGGCGGCCGGGCGACCAGCGCGGGCGTCGCCGCGACCGGTTCCCGGTACGGACTGTCCGGCGCGACGCCGACCCGATAGATGCCGCGGTCGACCGCGACGCCGCCGGTCGCGGCGCCCGCGCCGACGACGCCGCCGGCGAGCAGGAGCGCCGCGACCCCCACGGCCACCGTCGTTCGGTCGAGCGTCGCCGCGCTGCGGGACGCCTCCCACCGGGCGATCCGGGCGACGGCCCGGCCGAACCGGAGGAGCGCCGACCGGTCGGGGACGCGACGGCTCACCGGGCCCGCCCCTCCCGCGACCGGCCGGCGAGCGCGAGGAACACGTCCTCCAGGCTCGGCTCCTCGGTGCGGATGTCGACCACCTCGCCGCCCGCCGCGGCCACCCGATCGCGCGTCGCGTCGACGGCACCCATGTCCGGCACCTCGACCACGTGCCGGTCGCCCACCTCGCGGGACCCGTCGGTGGGGACGGTGGCGTACACCCGGTAGGTGGTCTCGCCGTGTTCGGCCCGGATCTCGGGGACGGTGCCGCGGGCGATGATCTCCCCGTCGGCCATGATGACGACCCGGTCGCAGACGGATTCGACGTGATAGAGGTTGTGGGCGCTGAACAGCACCGTCTTGCCGCGGTCCGCGAGCTCCCGGGTGAACTCGAGGACTGCGTCGGTCGTGACCGGGTCGAGCCCGCTCGCGGGTTCGTCGTACACGAGCACCTCGGGGTCGTTGACGAGCGAGCGCGCGATGGCGACCTTCCGTTTCATCCCCTTGGACATGTCGCCGAGCTTCCGGTCGCGGACGTCGAGGTCGAGCCGGTCGAGCGCGTCCCCGACCCGCCGGTCGGCGGTCTCGCGGGGCACGTCATACAGGTCGGCGAAAAATCGGAGGTACGAGCGCGGCGTCATCTCCTCGTACAGCGGCGACTCCTCGGGGAGAAAGCCGAGCGAGCGGCGCATCTCGTGGTCCGACACGTCGTGGCCCGCGACCCGCGCGCTCCCGGCCGTCGGCTCGACCAGGCCGGAGAGCATCTTGAGCGTCGTGGTCTTGCCCGCCCCGTTCGGACCCACGACGCCGAATATCTCGCCGCGGTCGACGGCGAACGAGCTCCCGGCCACCGCGACGAAGTCGCCGTACTCCTTGCGCAGGTCCTCGACGGCGATCATGCTGTCCCGTCTCGACCGGGCGTGGGTTAAGTGAAACGGCGGCGACCGGCGCGCCGCGGTCGCGTTCGTCACGGCGTCCGGCGTCGTCGCGGTCCGGGGCTGGCCCTCGCGTTCGTGGGCCCCGGACTCGGGGTCATCGCCCTCGGTGGTGGCGGGGTCGCAGTCGCCTCCCGCCGCTACTCGTAGTCGTAAAAGCCCCGCCCCGTCTTCTTGCCGAGGTCGCCGGCGTCGACCTTCCGCTTGAGCAGGAACGGCGGCTTGTACGCGTCGCCGAGCTCCTCGTGGAGCGTCTCGCTGGCGTCGAGACAGACGTCGAGGCCGATGTGGTCGGCGAGCTCGAGCGGGCCCATCGGCACGTTCGTCCCGAGCTTCAGCCCCGTGTCGATGTCCTCCATGTCCGCGACGCCCTCGTCGTAGGCCCGGATCCCCTCGTTTATCCACGGGATGAGCACGCGGTTGACGACGAAGCCGGGCTTGTCGTCGGACACCCAGGTCTCCTTGTCGAGCGACTCGGCGAACCCCTCGGCGAGCGCGACCGTCCCCTCGCTCGTGTGCTCGCCGACGACCAGTTCGACCCCGGTCATCACCGGGACGGGGTTCATGAAGTGGAGGCCGACGACCAGGTCGGGGCGCTCGGTCGCGGCCGCGATCGTCGTGATCGAGAGCGTGCTGGTGTTCGTCGCGAGCACCACGCCCTCGTCGACGACGTCGTCGAGGTCGGCGAAGACGTCCCGCTTGACGTCCATGTCCTCCAGCGCCGCCTCGACGACGATGTCCGCCGTCGCGAGGTCGTCGAGGTCGGTGGTGCCGGTGATCCGGTCGCGCGCCGCGTCGGCCTCCGCCTCGGTGAGCGACTCCTTGGCCACGAGCCGACCGAGGCCGTCGTCGATCCGTTCGAAGCCGTCCTCGACGAACTCGGACTCGACGTCGCGCATCACGACGTCGTAGCCGGCCGTCGCGGCCACCTGTGCGATGCCGCTGCCCATCGTCCCCGCGCCGACGACGCCAACCGTCTCGATCTCGTCGAGGGATCGCATGGTCGGGGGGTCGGCGGGCACCGCCCTAACCCTGACGATGGCGGTGCTCGACCGCCGGTCCCGGTCGGCGGCGCTATAGTAGCGTTTGCGACTCTTGTCGGCCGCCGTCGCGATGCGAGGTGTGAGACGACCATCTGGTGGGGTTTGACAAAACGAGCGAGCAAGTACTTGCAACGCTACTATAGTCGGGACGCGTGCGGGCTCGCCAGCACGCGGACCGGCCGACGATCCGGGCGACTGCGACGCCTGACCGCACGTTTTTTGCCCCCGTCCGGGGATCGTTCTGGTATGTTACCCGGTGCCGACGACGCCATCACTCGCGACGGGAAGGCGCTGATCCTCGCGTACGACCACGGGCTGGAACACGGTCCGGTCGACTTCGAGCCCGTGCCGAAGACCAGCGACCCCGAGGTGGTGTTCGACGTCGCCACTCACGACGCGGTGACGGCGATCGCGGTCCAGAAGGGGGTCGCGGAGGCGTACTACCCCTCATTCGAGGACGACGTGACGCTGCTCGCGAAGCTCAACGGCACGTCGAACATGTGGTCCGGCGAGCCCGACTCGGCGGTCAACTGGTCGGCCGACTACGCGGCCGACCTGGGCGCCGACGCCGTCGGGTTCACCGTCTACGGCGGGTCGAACAACGAGATCGAGATGGTCGAGGAGTTCCGCGAGGCCCAGGAGACGGCGCGCGACCACGACCTCGGCGTCGTGATGTGGGCGTACCCGCGCGGCCAGGGGCTGCGGAACGCGAGCGACCCGGACACCATCGCCTACGCGGCGCGGACGGCGCTCGAACTCGGCGCCGACATCGCGAAGGTGAAGTACCCGGGCAGCCGGGACGCGATGGCCCACGCCGTCGACGTGGCCGGCCGGACGAAGGTCGTGATGTCCGGCGGGTCGAAGACCGACGACCTGGCGTTCCTACAGACCGTCGAGAGCGCCGTCGACGCCGGCGCGAAGGGGCTGGCCGTCGGCCGGAACGTGTTCCAGCGCGAGCAGCCCCGGGCGATCCTCGACGCGCTCGAGGCCGTCATCTTCGAGGGCGCTTCGGCCGAGGACGCGGTCTCGCTCGCCGGGACGGAGGCGCGGGCCGACTGATGTCCGACCCGGCCGTCGAGCGCGTCGTCGAGACGGTCGCGACCGCCGCCGGCGCGATCCGCGAGGGGCTCCCCGAGCGCCGCGGCGCCGCCGGCGTCGAGAACCCGTCCGGCGAGGAGCAGAAGGCGGCGGACGTCCACGCCGACGAACTCCTGGTCGAGCGCCTCGGCGCCCTCGGGGAGGTCGGGACGGTCGCGAGCGAGGAGCGCGCCGAGCCGGTCGACGTCGGCGACGGCGTCGCGGTCGCGCTCGACCCGCTCGACGGCTCCTCGAACCTCGCCTCGAACAACCTGATGGGCACCGTCTTCGGCGTGTTCGACCGACCGCTCCCGGCGGGCGGGGACGCCCTCCTCGGCGCGGGCTACGTCCTCTACGGACCGACGACGACGATGGTCGTCGCCAGCGAGGGGTCGGCGACCGAGTACGGCCTCGACGGCGGCTCGATCCGGGTGATCGACGACGACGTGACGCTGCCCGACGACCCGACCGTCTACGGCTTCGGCGGGCGAACCGCCGACTGGCCCGCGGACTTCGCCGCCTTCGCCGACGAGGTGCAAGGCGATCCGGGGCTGAAGCTCAGGTACGGCGGCGCGATGGTCGGCGACGTGAACCAGGTGCTCGCCCACGGCGGCGTGTTCGCCTACCCCGCGCTCGACTCCGCGCCGGACGGCAAGCTCCGCCTGCAGTTCGAGGCGATCCCCGTCGCGGCCGTGGTCGAGGCCGCCGGCGGCGCGTCGACCGACGGCGCCCGCTCGCTGCTCGACGTGACGCCCGACGAACTGCACCAGCGGGTGCCCGTCCACGTCGGCAACGAGTCGCTCGTGCGGCGGGTCGAGGAGACGGTCGACCGCGACTGAGGACCGAGCCGGGCGCCGCGGGCGCCGTCGCGTCGGCGTGCAGTTCCCGACTCGTCGCCGCTCCGCCGCGTTCCGGGACGCCGTCGTCACCACCCCAAACTGTTTGCGCCCGCCCGCCGCAGGGCCCCTATGCGCATTCGGGTCCGCGAGTCCGCCACCGACGAGGAGGCCCGGGCCATCGCCGCGGCGCTCGCGGACCACCTCGGCGAGCCGGTCGAGGTGCTCGTCGGCGACGACGCGGAGCCGACGGCGCGGTCGGCGCCGTCCGGCACGTCGGACGGGCTGCCCGACGCGGACGGACCGACCGACGCGGGGGGTGTGACCGAGCGCGAGCGCCAGTTGCGCGAGGAGATCGAGGAGATCCTCGCCGGCGGGCCGGAGCCGTACCGCGAGCGGCTCGCGGAGGGGGGGAAGCTGTTCGTCCGGGACCGCCTCGAGCTGTGGTTCGGCGACCTGGACTTCGAGGACGGCCGCTTCGCCGCGTTCGACGAGTGGCACCCCGCGAGCGGCGAGGTCGAGTCCTACGACCCCGACCGTCGGCTCCCGGCGGACGGCTTGATCACGGGCGCGGCGACGTTCGAGGGGCGCCGCGTCCACTTCATGGCCAACGACTACACCGTCAAGGCGGGGTCGATGGCTCGCCGCGGCGTCGAGAAGTTCCTCCGGATGCAGGAGCGGGCGCTGAAGACCGGGCGCCCGGTGCTCTACCTGATGGACTCCTCGGGCGGGCGGATCGACGAGCAGACCGGCTTCTTCGCCAATCGGGAGGGGATCGGGAAGTTCTACTACAACCACTCGATGCTCTCCGGGCGCGTCCCCCAGGTCTGCGTGCTGTACGGCCCCTGCATCGCCGGCGCCGCCTACACGCCCGTCTTCGCCGACTTCACCGTGATGGTCGAGGGGTTGTCCGCGATGGCGATCGCCAGCCCGCGGATGGTCGAGATGGTGACCGGCGAGACGGTCGACCTGCAGGATCTCGGGGGGCCGGCGGTCCACGCTCGTCACTCCGGGAGCGCGGACCTCGTCGCCGAGGACGAGGCTCACGCCCGCGAACTCGTCGCCGACCTGCTCGCTTACCTCCCCGACTGCGCGGGCGAGCGACCGCCGCGCGCCGACGCGACGGCGCCCGCGGCGGACCCGGCGGCGCTCGACCGGACCGTACCGGAGCGACCGAACCGGCCGTACGACGTGCGCGACCTGCTCGACCATCTCGTCGACGCCGACTCCTTCTTCGAGCTCAAGCCGGCCTACGGGCGGGAGGTCGTCACCGGCTTCGCGCGGATCGACGGCCGCCCGGTCGGCGTCGTCGCCAACCAGCCCGACGTGCGCTCCGGGGCGATCTTCCCCGACTCGGCGGCGAAGGCGGCGGAGTTCGTCTGGACCTGCGACGCCTACGAGGTGCCGCTCCTGTACCTCTGTGACACGCCGGGGTTCATGGCCGGGGCGCAGGTCGAACGGGAGGGCATCCTCGAGGCGGGCAAGAAGTTCATCTACGCGACCTCGTCGGCGACGGTGCCGAAACAGACCGTCGTCGTGCGCAAGGCGTACGGCGCGGGCATCTACGCCATGGGCGGGCCGGCCTACGACCCCGAGAGCGTCCTCGCGCTCCCGAGCGGGGAGATCGCCATCATGGGCCCCGAGGCGGCGGTCAGAGCGGTGTACGCGAACCGACTGGACGCGATCGACGACCCCGAGGAGCGGGCCGCCCGCGAGGCCGAACTGCGCGAGGAGTACCGGCGAGACGTCGGCGCCCGGCGGATGGCGAGCGAGGCGGTGATAGACGACGTGGTGGCGCCGGGCGACCTCCGCGCGGAGCTCGTCGAGCGGTTCGCGTTCTACGCCGACGTCGAGAAGTCCCTACCGCCGAAGAAACACGGCACCGTGCTCTGAGCCGTCACCGTCCCGGTCCGGTCGCGGGGGTCGCCGCCGGGCGGCGCCTCCCCGTCAGTACGGTCGGGTTTCTCGCGTCTAAGCCCCCCTTTGTCCACGATAGGCGCCTCGTAGTAACGGGTGCGGCCGACGGAGTGAGGGTATGGCCGCCGACGCGCCGGGCCGGGAGCGGGTCCGGTGGTCCCCCTGGTCGACGGTCGTCCGGCGGGAGCGACTGCTCTGGGGCGTCGTGCTGGTGACGCTCCTGCTCGACTGCGTGCTCACCGCGTACGGCCTCTCGATCGGGCTTGTGGAGCGGAACCCGGTCGCCGCCCGACTCGTCGCGCGCCTCGGGGCGGTGCCCTCGTTCGCGGTGCTGAAAGGCGGGGTGCTCGTCGTCGCGCTCGCGGGGCGACGGCTGCTCCCCGACCGCTACACCCCGGTCGTCCCCCTCGCGCTAGCGCTTCCGTGGGGCGTCGCCGTCGTCGTCAACGCCGCCGTCATCGCGCGGGCGTGAGCCGTGGGTCGCCGCGGGGGTGTCGCGCCGCTCACGCACCACCGCGACCTTTCGCGCCGCTCACGCACCACCGCGACCTTTCGCGCCGCTCACGTCTCCTCGCCTTTCAGCGCGAGCACCGTCCGTTCGAGCTCGCACACCAGCTCGTCGCGCTGGGTGTAGGCCTCGACGCGCATCCGCACGACCCCCCGCTCCCCGTCGCTCGTCTCTCGCTTGTCGAGCACCGTCGTCTCGGCGCGGACCGTGTCGCCGTGAAACACCGGGTTCGGGTGTTCGACGTTCTCGTAGGCGAGGTTGGCGACGATGGTGCCGTCGGTCGTCTCGGGGATCGTCAGTCCCACTGCCAGGCTGGTCGTGTACAGCCCGTTGACGACCCGTTCGCCGAACTGCGTGTCCGCGGCGAACTCGGCGTCGAGGTGGAGCGGCTGCTGGTTCATCGTGAGGTCACAGAACCGCTGGTTGTCGGCCTCCGACACCGTGCGCCGCGTCGGGTGCTCGATGGTCTCGCCGACGGTGAACTCCTCGTAGTACAGGCCGGGCATACCGGGGCGTCGGCCGGGGCGGGCTAAACCGTGCCGGCGGCGCTCGCCTCACCGCGGCCGCGCCGGGCACCGGAGTTTTTCACGCTGCCCGCCGTCGGCGGCGTATGGCCCGAAGAAGCGTTCTGTTCTCGCCGGGCGACCGGCCGGAGATGCTCCGGAAGGCGCCGACGACGGACGCCGACGTCGTCTGTTTCGACCTGGAGGACGCCGTCGGTCCGGACCGCCAGGACGAGGCGCGGGCGGCGGTCCACGACGTGCTCGCGGACGAGGCGTTCGACCCCGCCGCGGAGGTGTGGATCAGGGTCGGGCGGGAGCCGACCGCCGACGTGGCGGCGGTGGTCGACGACGCGGTTCGTCTCGACGCCGTGATGGTCCCGAAGGTGACGGCGGCGGCGGCCGAGCGGGTGGCGAACGCCCTCGAGGACGCCGGGCGGCCGCTCCCGGTCGTCGCGCTGGTCGAGACGGCGCGGGGCGTGCTCGCGGCCGAGTCGATCGCCGACGCGTCGCCGGTCGACGCGGTCTGCTTCGGCGCGGAGGACCTCGCGGCCGACGTGGGGAGCGCCACCTCGGCGGACCGCTCGGAGGCGAGCCACGCCCGCCAGCACGTCCTGCTCGCGGCGCGGGCCGCCGGGGTCGACGCGATCGACACCGTCAACGTGGACTTCGAGGACGAGGCGGGGCTTCGGGCGGACGCGGTCGCCGCGCGCGACCTGGGCTACGACGGCAAGATGGCGATCCACCCCGCGCAGGTGCCCGTGATCAACGACGCGTTCACGCCCGACCCCGAGCGGGTGGCGTGGGCCGAGCGCGTCGTGGCGGCCAGCGACGCGGCGGGCGACCGGTCGGTGGTCGAGGTGGACGGCGAGATGGTCGACCCGCCGCTGGTCGCGCAGGCCGAGCGGGTGCTGGAACGCGCCGGCGAGCGCGACCGGACGTGACGCCGGGGGCTCGCCGCGAGTCGACCCCGGCGTGAACCGTGGAGAAAGATCGGGATCGATCGGTGACAGATCGTCCGGCGAAGTGTGACGGATCGGGGATAGCGGTCGGTTGATCCGTGGAATCGGCGATCCGTGCGGCGATCGGGCGGTGTCGAGATGATCATACGTCAGACTTAACCGCCCCCCGGAACGTCCCATCTTCATGGCGCAGGAAGCCAACCCGTTCGAGAGCTTACAGGAACAGATCGACGACGCGGCCGCGCACCTCGACGTGGACCCGGGCGTACTGGACCGACTCAAGAACCCCGAGCGCGTGCTCGACCTCAACCTCTCCGTCGAGATGGACGACGGGAGCGTCGAGCGGTTCCGCGCCTTCCGGTCGCAGTTCAACGGCGACCGCGGCCCGTACAAGGGCGGGATCCGCTATCACCCCGGCGTGAACCGCGACGAGGTACGGGCGCTGTCGGGCTGGATGGCGTACAAGTGTGCCATCGTCGACATCCCGTACGGCGGCGGGAAAGGCGGGATCGAACTCGACCCCGACGAGTACAGCGAGAGCGAACTCGAGCGCATCACGCGGTCGTTCGCCGAGGAGATCCGGCCGATCATCGGCGAGGACCGCGACATCCCCGCGCCGGACGTGAACACCGGCCAGCGGGAGATGAACTGGATCAAAGACACCTACGAGACGCTGGAGAACACGACCGAGCCCGGCGTCGTGACGGGCAAGGGGCTCGCCTCCGGCGGGAGCCTCGGGCGGGTCGAGGCGACGGGCCGGTCCGTCATGTTGACCGCCCGCGAGGCGTTCGACTACTACGACACCGACATCGAGGACGCGACCGTCGCGGTCCAGGGGTACGGCAACGCCGGCTACATCGGCGCCGACCTGCTCGACGACCTCGGCGCGAGCGTCGTCGCCGTCTCGGACTCCAGCGGCGCCGTCTACGCGGCCGACGGGCTCGACCCCGACGCGGTCAAAGAGCACAAACGCGAGACGGGGTCGGTGGTCGGCTACCCCGGCGCGGACGAGGAGTGGACGAACGAGGACGTGCTGACCGCCGACGTCGACCTGCTCGTTCCGGCGGCACTCGAGAACGCCATCGACGGCGACCTCGCACAGGAGGTGCAGGCCGACGTGGTCGTCGAGGCCGCGAACGGGCCGCTGACCCCCGAGGCCGACGACGTGCTGGCCGAGCGCGACGTCGCCGTCTTCCCCGACATCCTCGCCAACGCCGGCGGCGTGACGGTGTCGTACTTCGAGTGGGTGCAGAACCGCCAGCGCTTCGCCTGGACCGAGGAGCGGGTCAACGAGGAACTCGAACGGGTCATCGTCGACGCCTTCGACGACCTCGTGGCGGCCTACGAGGAGAACGACGTCGCGAACTTCCGGACCGCCGCCTACGTCGTCGCCATCGAGCGCGTGCTCGACGCCTACGGGGAGAGCGGCGAGTGGCCGTAGCGCGGTAGCGCGACCGCGACCACCACGCAGTCCCCCGGATCGGCCGACGTCGTCGGTCCGCTCGGCGGACGCCGTCGCTCGGCCGCGTCCCGGTGGCGAGGGATTCATTACCTCGCCGCGCCCCCGTCCATGCGATGCGCCAGGACGACCTCATCTCCGCGACACAGCTGTCGCGGCGGGACGTCGAGGCGGTGCTGGACCGCGCGCGGGAGATCGCGCGGGCGCCGGCCGAGTGGCGCGGGCGACACGCCGGGACGGTGCTCGCCCTCTGTTTTTTCGAGCCGAGCACGCGCACCCGGATGAGCTTCGACACCGCCATGAAGCGTCTCGGCGGCGAGACCGTCGACATGGGATCGGTCGAGTCCTCGTCGGTGAAGAAAGGCGAGAGCCTCGCCGACACCGTCCGGGTGATCGAGGGGTACGCCGACGCCATCGTGCTCCGGCACCCGAGCGAGGGGTCGGCGCGGATGGCGGCGGAGTTCGTCGACGTGCCGCTGGTCAACGCCGGCGACGGGGCGGGCCAGCACCCCAGCCAGACGCTCCTCGACCTCCACACGATCCGGGAGAACAACGGGCTCGACGACATCACCGTCGGGATCATGGGCGACCTGAAGTACGGACGGACGGTGCACTCGCTCGCCGAGGCGCTGACGAACTTCGACGCGCGGATGCACTTCGTCAGCCCCGAGAGCCTGCGACTGCCCCGGAGCGTCCGGTACGACCTCCACGACGCGGGCGCGGACGTCCGCGAGCACGAGACCCTCGACGCGGTGTTGCCGGAGCTGGACGTGCTGTACGTCACCCGGATCCAGCGCGAGCGGTTCCCCGACGAGAGCGAGTACCGCGCCGTCGCCGGCGAGTACCGGATCGACACCGGCACCCTGGCCGACGCGCCGCCCGACATGACGGTGATGCATCCGCTGCCGCGCGTCGACGAGATCGCGCCCGACGTCGACGAGACCGACCACGCCCACTACTTCGAGCAGGCCCACAACGGCGTTCCCGTCCGGATGGCGCTGCTCGATTTCCTGCTTTCGGACGATGAGTGACGAACCCCACCTCCGCGTCAGCAAGATCCGCAACGGCACCGTCATCGACCACATCTCCGCGGGGCAGGCGCTGAACGTCCTCGCGATCCTCGGCATCGACGGCTCCGGCGGCGAGAACGTCTCGGTCGGGATGAACGTCCCCTCCGACGCGCTCGGGCGCAAGGACGTGGTGAAAGTCGAGGACCGCGAGCTCTCCTCCTCGGAGGTCGACGTGCTGTCGCTCATCGCTCCCCAGGCGACGATCAACATCATCCGCGACTACGAGGTGGCCTCGAAGACCCGCGTCCAGCGCCCCGAGACCGTCGTCGGCGTCCTCGACTGCCCGAACCCCAACTGCATCACCAACGCCGACGAACCCGTCCAGTCGCGGTTCGACGTGCTCGACGACGGCGTGCGCTGTGTGTACTGCGGCACGTTCCTCCGCGAGGGGATCGCGGACCACATCGCCGAGTGACCGCCCTGGCCCCGTCCCGTCCGTCGGTCACCCGGTCGCCGCTCGCGCCGGTCGTCCTCCGCCGCCAGTCCGCCGATCGCCGCTCGCGCC
>JBDGTB010000106.1:0-13944 GCA_042217235.1 Haloferacaceae archaeon
GTGACAAGAACATGCCCGGGATGATGATGGCGGCCATCCGGACGGACCTGCCCTCCGTGTTCCTCTACGGCGGGTCGATCATGCCCGGCGAGCACGAGGGCCGCGAGATCACCATCCAGAACGTCTTCGAGGGCGTGGGCGCGTTCGCCGAGGGCGAGATCTCCGGGCGGGAGCTCGACGAGATCGAGCGCCACGCCTGCCCCGGGGCCGGCTCCTGTGGCGGGATGTTCACCGCCAACACCATGGCCTCCATCTCGGAGGCCATCGGGTTCGCACCGCTCGGGAGCGCGAGCCCGCTCGCCGAGGACGAGGAGCGCTACGAGGAGGCCCGCCGGGCCGGCGAGCTCGCCGTCGACGTCGTCGAGGCGGGCCGCAGCCCGTCGGACTTCCTCACGAAGGAGTCCTTCGAGAACGCCATCTCGCTGCAGGTGGCCGTCGGCGGCTCGACCAACGCCGTGCTCCACCTGCTCGCGATGGCGGCCGAGGCCGGGATCGACCTGGACATCGATGAGTTCAACGACGTCAGCCGGCGCACGCCGAAGATCGCGGACCTGCAGCCCGGCGGCGAACGGGTGATGTACGACCTCCACCAGGTCGGGGGCGTCCCGGTGGTCCTGAACGAGCTCTACGAGGCCGGGCTGCTCCACGGCGACGCGCTCACGGTGACGGGGCGGACGCTGGGCGAGGAGCTCGAGTCGCTCGACCCGCCGGCCGTCGAGGACCTGGACGTCGACTTCCTCCACACCGTCGACGACCCGATCCACGAGCGCGGCGCGATCCGCATCCTCTCCGGGAATCTCGCGCCGGAGGGCGCGGTGATCAAGATCACCGGGGAGGACCACCTCCACCACCGCGGACCGGTCCAGGTCTTCGAGAACGAGGAGGACGCGATGGCGTACGTCCAGGAGGGCCACGTCGAGGCCGGCGACGTCGTCTGCATCCGCAACGAGGGCCCCCGTGGCGGGCCGGGGATGCGCGAGATGCTCGGCGTCACCTCGGCGGTCGCCGGCCAGGGCCACGCCGAGGACGTCGCGCTGTTCACCGACGGCCGGTTCTCCGGCGCGACGCGCGGGTTCTCCATCGGGCACGTCGCCCCGGAGGCCTACGTCGGCGGCCCCATCGCCGCGCTCGAGGACGGCGACACCGTCACCATCGACATCGACGACCTCGAACTGTCCGTCGACCTGACCGACGAGGAGATCGAGGAGCGGCTCGCGTCCCACGACCCCGAGCCAGCGTACGAGAACGGGGTGCTCGCGAAGTACGGCGCGGCGTTCGACTCGGCGGCCAACGGCGCGGTGACGAACCCCGGCGTCCGCGAGGACTGACGGCGCGGTCGATCCGGCGGGCGGCGGCGCCGACGTGTTCGGGGTCGGCCCGTGTCGGTCGCCACTCGGCAGCGAGCGACCGGACGGTTCGACGAGCGTTTGTCCCTTCTGTAGCTTTTTCGGGGCTGCCGGGATACGTGCGGACATGGCGACCGACGCCCCGAACGAACCGGCGCCGACCGGCCGTTCGCTCCGCAGGACGCTCGCCGCGGCCACGGAGCTACTCGCCTGCGGGCTCGTCGCCGCGGTCGGCCTCCTCGCCGTCGTCGCCGGCGTCCGCAGGTACCTCGAGTACGTAGACGGGGGCGTCACGTACGCAGTCCCGTATCTCGTCGGCGACGTCGCGCTCCTCGGCGCCGGCTGTACGCTCCTGCTCGCCGCGCTGTCCGGCGCCGTCGCGCGTGGCGTCCAGCGCGGGAACCGCCTGTGAGGGGACGGCCCCCGTCCGGCACGACCGTTCCGTCCGCCCCGGCCTCGGTCGTCGGCCGGCGTCGACGGGCGCGCCCGCAGTCCGAACGCGCCCCGCCCGACCGCTTCGTTCGCCCGGTCGGTCCGGCAGTTCCTGCGGGGGTCACGCGACGGACGCCCGTTCGGTTAACAACTCAAAGCGAATAATTTATTAATGAAACCCATCTGAACCCGGGAACGTAATAGCCGATTTAATAAAACTGCGCGACCTAGAGGCCGGCGATGACCTCGTCCGGGCGGGACGCCTGCGACGCCGACGCCGGATCCCACGACCACGGCCACGACGAGCACGGTCGGGCAGCCCAGCCGCCGGACGCCGACGGGACCGAGCCGACGCCGGCGCCCGGTGACCGGGGGGACGCCGTCCGGCTCTCGGTGCCGGGGATGGACTGCCCGTCCTGCGCGGGCAAAGTCGAGAGCAGCGTCCGGAAACTGGACGGGATCGACGACGTCGACCCCCGGGCGACGACGGGGACGCTCACGGTCACCTTCGACGCGGACGAGACGACCCCGGACGCGATCACCGACCGCGTCGAGCGGGCCGGCTACGACGTCGAAAACGCCGGCGGCGCGACGGTGACGGCGACCGTCCCCGGGATGGACTGCCCGTCGTGTGCGGGGAAAGTCGGGACCGCCCTCGACCGGCTCGACGGGGTGTCGACGTACGACACCCGACCCACGTCGGGCACGGTGGTCGTCACGTACGACGCCGACGCCACCGACGCGGCGGACGTCGCCGACGCCATCGAGAGCGCCGGCTACGAGGTGAGGGGGGTGGACGGCGCGGACGGGGCGGAGAGCGACCCCGACGACGCCCGGGAGTCCGCCTGGACGAGCCCGCGTGCGCGAAAGACGGGCGCGAGCGGCGTGCTCCTCGCGCTCGGCCTCCTGCTGGAGTTCGGGCTGACCGGCCAGAACCTCCGGGTGGGGAGCGTCCTCGGCAGCGAGCTCGCGGTCGCCGACGTCCTGTTTCTGGCCGCCATCGCGGTGGGCGGCCAGGCGATCCTGCAGAACGGGTACTACTCCGCGCGGAACCTGAACCTCGACATCGACTTTTTGATGTCGGTCGCGATCCTCGGCGCGCTCGTCGCGAGCGTCGCCTTCGGCGAGTCGCTCTACTTCGAGGCCGCGACCCTCGCCGTCCTGTTCAGCGTCGCCGAGCTGCTCGAGCGACACTCCATGAACCGCGCCCGGGATTCGCTGCGCGAGCTGATGGAGCTCTCGCCGGACGAGGCGACCGTCAAGCGGGACGGCGAGGAGGTGACCGTCCCGGTCGACGAGGTCGCGGTCGGCGAGGTGGTGGTCGTGCGCCCCGGCGAGAAGGTCCCCACGGACGGCGAGGTCGTCGACGGCGAGAGCGCCGTCAACCAGGCGCCCATCACCGGCGAGTCCGTGCCGGTCGACAAGGCTCCCGGCGACGAGGTGTTCGCCGGCACGATAAACGAGGAGGGGTACCTCGAGGTGGCGGTCACCGCCGCGGCCGGCGAGGACACGCTCTCGCGGGTCGTCCAGCTGGTCGAGGACGCCCAATCGAACCGGACCGAACGCGAGCAGTTCGTCGAGCGGTTCTCGGCGTACTACACGCCGACCGTCGTCGCCTTCGCGGTCCTCGTCACGCTGGGGAGCCCGTACGTCCTCGGGACGACCTGGTCGACGGCGGTCCTCCACGGGCTGACGCTGCTGGTGCTCGCGTGCCCCTGTGCGTTCGTCATCTCGACGCCCGTCTCGGTCGTCTCCGGGGTCACGAGCGCCGCGAAAAACGGCGTCCTCGTCAAGGGCGGCAACCACCTCGAGGCGATGGGGGCGGTCGACGTCGTCGCCTTCGACAAGACGGGCACGCTCACGATGGGCGAGCTCACCGTCACCGACGTCGTCCCGCTGAACGGCAACACCGAGGCGGACGTCCTCCGGTGTGCCCGCGGGCTCGAACGCCGCAGCGAACACCCGATCGGCGAGGCGATCGTCGCCCGCGCGGACGGCGCGTCGGTCGCCGAGCGCGAGGTCGACGACTTCGAGAGCATCACCGGGATGGGGGTCCGCGCCGACCTCGACGGGACGCCCCACTACGCCGGGAAGCCCGGTCTGTTCGAGGAGCTCGACTTCGACCTCTCGCACGTCCACGCGACGACCGACGGCGGGGTCGTCTCCCGGACCGCCCGGAGGATCTGCGAGCGGAACAACTGCCTCGACCTCCTCGAGGACGCCGTGCCCGAACTCCAGTCCGAGGGCAAGACCGTCGTCCTGGTCGGGACCGAGGACGAACTCGAGGGCGTCGTCGCCGTCGCCGACGACGTGCGCCCGGCGGCCGCGCGAACCGTCGAGCGGCTCCGGGAGCTCGGCGTCGAGCGCACCGTCATGCTCACGGGCGACAACGACCGCACCGCCCGTGCCATCGCCGACCGGGTCGGCGTCGACGAGTACCGGGCCGAACTCCTCCCCGAGGAGAAAGTCGACGCGATCGACGAGCTCGTCGAGGCCCACGAGGGCGGCGTCGCGATGGTCGGCGACGGCATCAACGACGCGCCGGCGCTCGCCACCGCCACCGTCGGCGTGGCGATGGGCGCCGCGGGGACGGACACGGCGCTCGAGACGGCCGACATCGCGCTGATGGGCGACGACCTCGCGAAGCTCCCGTACCTCTACGAACTCGCCGACGACGCGAACGGCATCATCCGACAGAACGTCTGGGCGAGCCTCGGCGTGAAGGCCGCGCTCGCGCTCGGAGTCCCGTTCGGCTACGTCCCCATCTGGCTGGCGGTGCTGGCCGGCGACGCCGGGATGACCGTCGGCGTCACGGCCAACGCGATGCGCCTCTCGCGGCTCGCGCCCGAGGCGGACGACTGACCGACTGAGGTAAGTTCGAACGGTTTCTTTTTCTCCCGAATCAGAGCGTCACGAAACAGTCTAGATTTAACACCGGGGCGACGCGCGATCCGGTGCCGGGAGCGTCGCTGGCGCGGCAGTCCCGGCAGTGACCGACCCCGCTGTCAGAGGTACCCCCCGCTTCCACGGCCGCCACCTCACGGACGGACGGGTGACGCCCCGCCCGGTTCCGTCCGCTTCGGCCCGGACCCCCCGACGTGTGCGGGGGTTTTTCACGTCGGTTCCAGTCCCAGCCCGACGACTCGGAGTGTTCCCGCCACACCACCTGCACGAAACGGCTCCCTTCCGGGACCAGTGGCGTTTTGACCCCCGACCGCGAGCGCCTCCCCCACGTGCAGCCCCTCCTGGTCGACCTCCTCAAGGCCGTGCGCGTGGACCCGTTCGTCGAGTACTACCACCACAGCCTGAGCCGCGGGCGGATCGTCGCGCGGATCGTCGCTGGCGTCGCTCTCCTCGCGGGGATCTACCTGATCGCCCTCGAATCCGCCCCCGTACGTCGGGTGGGTCCTCGCCGGTCCAGCCTCGCTTTTCGTCGTCTACGACACGCTCACGGTCAAGCGACACACGCGCGAGTGAACGGCCTCGGGCGCGGTGGCCCGAGGCTTTCGTTGCTTCCGCGCCTCGGTCCGGACGGACGCACCGACCGCACCCCTCGATGCCGCCACCGCAGAAGTCGCGGATCCGCGGCGGACGGTCGGCGAGGGCGTTCCCTCGGGTGACTCGACTCACCGGGCGTCACCGCCTGACCTGAGGGGGCGACTGCCGTCCGGTGTTTGACCTTTATAAGTAGGTGGGACCGCCGTGATTCGAACACGGGTCCAACGCACCCCATGCGCAGAGGATACCACTACCCCACGGTCCCACAGTCGGTGCGATGGGTGTCCAGCGGTTAAGCGCTTCGTTTGGCGCTCACACGAGCACCCGGTCGAGGTCGACCACCGTCCCCGCGTCCGCGTCGGGGTCGCCGACGAGCGTCCCCAGGCAGACCGCCGCGCCGTCGGGCGTCCTGACCGACACCGTCTCGCCCGTGGTCGGGTCTCCCGTCACGTCGAGGACGCCCGGGGCGTAGACGGGCGCGCCCTCGGCGACCTCCCGGGCGGCGTTCGGGGCGACGGTGACGGTCGGCAGGCCGTCGAGCAGGCGCTCGGCGGGGGCGACGGCGTCCCGGAGCGGGCCGTCGTCACCCTCGCGCGCGAACGCGAGTGCGTCGGCGAGGTCGTGGAGCGTCACGAGGTCGGTGTCGTCGAAGTCGCCGGTGCCGACCCGCCGGAGGTCGCCCATGTGCGCGCCGGTGCCGAGCGCGAGTCCGACGTCGTGACACAGCTTCCGGACGTACGTGCCGCTCTCGCAGCGCACCCGCAGGAGGGCGCGTCGCGGTTCGGTCTCGAGGGCCGTCAGGTCGTACACCTCGCGGGTCCGCAGGCGGCGCCGCACCGCGCTCCGGCGCGGCGGCTTCTGGTACAGCTCCCCCTCGAACTCGTCGAGGACGGCCTCGAAGTCCGCGGGAACCGGGCGGTGGAGTTCGAGCACCGCGACGTACTCCTTGGGCGCGTCCCGAAAGCGCTCGACGAGCCGGGTGGCGTCGCCGAGCAGGAGCGGCAGCGAGCCGGTCACCTTCGGGTCGAGCGTTCCGGCGTGGGCGACCCCCTCGATCCCGGGGCCGTCGGGGTCGAGGTCGGCGAGTGCGTCGTCGACCAGCGTCCGGACCCACGCCGCGACCTGGTGGGCGGAGGGGCCGGGCGGCTTGTCGAGGTTGACGACGCCGAACCGGAGGAGCGCGGCCGGGTCGCGCTCGCCGGGCGGGCCGCGCGCGGTCACGTGCGGAACTCGTACCGGACGCCCTCGACGGGCAGCGTCCCCTCGTCCGCCGCCGGTCGGTAGGTCTCGGCGGCGGTCGTGACGAGCGAGAGCGTCTCCTCCGGCCCCCAGCGCGCGGTGTTCACTACGAGGTCGTAGATCGACAGGTCGTCGATGTCGATGTCGTAGTAGGACCGGTAGCGGCCCGCCTCGCTCTCGGCCCGGCGGACGGTCTCCTCGCGGGCGACCTCGCGTGGCTTGTCCTCGCGCTCGGCGATCCGGGCGACGCGCACGTCGAGCGGGGCGGTCAGCCACAGCCGGAGGTCCGCGGCGTCGCCGGCGAGCCAGCCCGCCAGCCGCGATTCGAGGACGAGGTCGTCGCGCTCGCGGGCCAGTTCGTACTGGCGGCGGTCGAGGTCGTAGTCGATGTCGGTCTCCTCCTCGGCGCGCTCGTTCAGCTCGACGGGCGAGAGCCCGCGCTCGGCGGCCACCTCCCGAAAGATGTCGCCGCCGCTGACGTGCTCGTAGCCGAGGGCGTCCGCGAGGCCGGCCGCGGCCGTGCTCTTCCCGCTCCCGGCCGGACCCGAGACGGTGATCAACATATCACCGCTGGGGTCCACCGCCTCAAAGAGGTTGCTGATGCCGTCGGTCGCGAGCGAACGGGGGCGGCGAGCCGCGGTCGACCCGCGACGGCCGGATCGGCGGTTGGGGCTACCCGGTCGGGTTGATGTCGATGTTCAGCCCCTTGCGGACGACCTGGGTGAAGGCCATCGAGCAGAGGAAATACCAGATGATCCACGTCTGGACCGGACCGAGGGTGTGCTCCTTCCAGCTGACCGTCCCCCTGAACGGGATGGTGAACGTGCCGAACTGGCCGGCCGAGGGGTCGCCGATCCCCACCTTCCAGTACATCCAGAGGAACACGGGGATGGTGAGGAACATGATCCACACCATCGGCCGGAACTGCTCTTTGAACATGCCGAGCTGGTCGCCCATCATCTCCATCTGCTCGTCCTCGAGCCGGTCGAGCGCCTCCTGGTCGTCGCGCTCCTTGGCGGCCTTCCGGCGCTCCTGGAGGTCCTGCATCTTCTCCTGGACCTCCCCCATCTTCTCCGTGTTCATCAGTATGGCCTGCAGGAGCGTCGAGTAGACGCCGGTCGCGAGCGCGAGCACCATCACGACGGCGTAGAACGGGAGGAGCTGCTCCAGCGGGCCGAGAACGAGGTCCATCACGCCGCCGATCACGTTGCGGAGGGGCCGCCAGGAGTAGGCGACGAAGAAAAGCACCGTCACGCCCGCCGCGCCCTTGTCGTAGATGGACCAGGAGGTGTCCTCGGCGTCCCCGTCGGTGTCGCCGCCGGCCGCGCTCTCCGCCGTGGCTCCGTCCGCGAGCGCGTCGCGGGCCGCGGCGACGTCGGCGAGTTCGAACCCCTCGTCGCCGTCGACGAGCACGCCCTTCTCGATGAGGCGTCCCCACTGACCGCTGGTGATGTCGTCGCGGACGTCGACCCAGCGGACCGTGCCGTCGTCGGCACGGTCGAGGACCGTCTCGACGGCCGCCCGCATCTCGGGGTCGCCCTCGACGAGTTCGCGAACTTTCCGCTCGGTCCGTGCCATTGCGGCGGCGTAGACGACGCCGGGATATGAAGGGTTTGCTCTTCCGGTGGCGCGCCGGGACGTCGCCGTCACGTCGCCGTTACGTCGCCACCGCGTCGCCACCGCGTCGCCGTCACGTCGCCGGAGCGACGCGCGTGCGGCCGGTCAGTCGCGCCCGGCCGCGAGAACAGTCCCGTCGGTCACGGGTCGGTCGCGCCCGACCGCGACGGGGTCGGGAGCCGGACTCGCGCCCGCGGTCACTCGCCGGCCGCGTCCTCGACCGCCGCGACGACCGCTTCGAACACCTCGTCGGGCGACCGGTCGCCGTCCACCTCGACGAACTCGGCCGTCCCGCGGTAGTGTTCGACGACGGGGGCCGTCTCCTCGTCGTACACCCGGAGGCGCTCCCGGACCGTCTCCTCCGTGTCGTCGTCGCGCTGGACCAGCTCGGCGCCACAGTCGTCGCAGACCCCCGGCTCCTCCGGCGGTTCGAACTCGACGTGGTAGTTCGCGCCACACTCCGGGCAGACCCGCCGGCCGGTCAGGCGGCTGACGAGCTCGTCCCGCGGGACGGCGAGGTAGACGACGGCGTCGAGGTCGGTGATCTCCGAGAGGTACTCCGCCTGCGAGAGGTTGCGCGGGTAGCCGTCGAGGACGTAGCCGTCGGCGTTCGAGAGCGCCTCGGCGACGATCTCGTTGACGACGGGGTCGGGGACGAGTTCGCCCGCCTCCATGAACTCCCGCGGCGTGCCGTACTCCGTTTCCATGTCCCTGTTCGCGCGGAGCGCGTCGCCCGTCGTGACGTGCTCGATGTCGTATCGCTCGGCGAGCCGCTTGCTCTGCGTGCCTTTGCCGGCGCCCGGCGCTCCGAGCAGGAGCACCTGCGGATGCTCGACCATACCGCCCCCTCCCCCCGCCGGACCTAAATGCTTGCAGATCCCCGGCGCTCGTCCGGCGCGCCCCGCCCGCGGGATCCCCCGGTGCTTTCACCTCTCGGGGCGTGGCCCCGCACGTGACTCGCTTCGACGCCGCCGACCCGACCGAGCGACGGAAGCTGTTCGCCGACGCCGTCCGCGCCCACCGCGAGCGCAACAGCCGGTTTCTCACCGTGGAGCTCGACCCCGCCGCGCTCGACGAGGCGGAGGGCGCGGCGTCGACGGAGGACAGGGAAAACCGGACCGACGAGGACGGCGAGCCGGTCGCCCCCTGGATCCAGTTCGCCGACCGGACGTTCAACCTCGACTGTACCGACGCGGAGCTCGACCGGCTGACCGACCTTCTCGACGACTACCCGGAGTTCCGGATCGACTCGATGGAGTCGCCCGAGGACGCCGACGGGACGAACGTCCGGATCAGCGCCAGGTCGGACCCCAACCGGCTGGCCGCGTTCGTCGACGAGGCGTTCGCGGCCGTCTACGGCGCGCCGGCCGACTACCGGGCCTGGGTCGTGCAGGTGTAGGCGAACCGACCGATGACGGGGCAGGCGTAGGCGAGCGAGGGTACAGGTATGTGCGAACCGGGCGTCCGATCCGTGGCGGCCGTGCGAGACGAGCACGCGTGGCGGCCGTGCATACTGACGCGGTGTCCGGGACGCGAACGAACCGATTAAGCGGGCCGAGGACGAGCCACTGACCATGCGACCATTCGTGTACGGACACCGTCGGAGCGCCGTGGCTCGCTCGGCCCGCACCGACGGGTCGCCGCCGACTCGTCGCTCAGTCGGCGGTTCGCGCCCAGTTCGTCCCGACACGACCGACCCACGGTCCGACGTCGCGGGCCGAGAATGAGCGGCACGGACGAGGAACTGGCGAAGGACCTCGGACCGCTCGCCGCCCTGACGATCGGCGTCGGGACGATGATCGGCGCCGGGATCTTCGTGCTGCCGGGCACCGCGGTCCAGCGCGCCGGCTCGTTCGCCGTGCTCTCCTTCATGATCGGCGGGGGGATCGCCCTGCTGACCGCCCTCTCGGCGAGCGAACTCGGGACCGCGATGCCGCGGTCCGGCGGGGCGTACTTCTACGTGAACCGGGCGCTCGGCCCCCTCTTCGGGTCGGTCGCCGGGTGGTCGAACTGGATGGGACTCGCCTTCGCCTCCGCGTTCTACATGGTCGGGTTCGGCCAGTACATCGCGACTATCGTCGGCGTGACCGAACCGCTCGTGCTCGGTCCCCTGTCCATCGGGCCGGTGAAACTCGTCGCGCTCGCGGGCGGGGCGCTGTTCGTCCTCGTCAACTACGTCGGCGCGAAGGAGACCGGCCGCCTGCAGAACGTCATCGTCGTCCTTCTCGTCGCCATCCTCGCGGTGTTCACGGCCGTCGGTGCCCTGCGGGCCGACCCGGCGAACCTCCCGCCGAGCAACGGGGTCGGGCCGATGCTGACGACCACGGGCCTCATCTTCGTCTCCTTCCTCGGCTTCGTCCAGATCACGAGCGTCGCCGAGGAGATCAAGGAGCCGGGGCGGAACCTCCCGCGGGCGCTCATCGGCTCGGTCGTGCTGGTGACGGTCATCTACGCGCTCGTGCTCGTCGTGATGAGCGCCGCTGTCGAGCAGGGGTTCATCGCGAGCGTCGACGCGCGGGGCGGCATCGCGGTCGTCGAGGTGGCGCGGCTCGTCCTCGGCCCGGTCGGCGCCGTCGCGATGCTCGTCGGCGGCCTGCTCGCCACGGCCTCCAGCGCGAACGCCTCGATCCTCGCCTCCTCGCGCATCAACTTCGCGATGGGCCGGGACTCCATCGTCACGCCGGCGCTCAACGAGATCCACGAGCGGTTCGGCACGCCGTACCGGTCGATAGCCGTCACCGGGGGGTTCATCCTCCTTTTCATCCTCGTCGCGCCGATCGACACGCTCGCGACGATGGGGAGCGTCCTCCACCTGATCATCTACGGCCTGCTGAACGTCGCGCTGATCGTGATGCGGGAGGCCGAGCCGGCCGAGTACGACCCGGACTACGAGGTGCCCTTCTACCCGTTCACCCCGGTTCTCGGCGCGCTCTCCTCGCTCGCGCTCATCGCGTTCATCGAGCCGATCGTCGTCGTCTTCAGCCTCGGGTTCGTCGCCTTCGCCGTCGTCTGGTATCTCGGCTACGCCCGCGACCGCACCGCAAAGCAGGGCGTGCTCGGGCAGTACATCCTCGACCGCGCCGACCGGATGCCCGACTCGGCGGTGGCGGCGGCGACCTCCGTCCAGCCGGACGGCGGTCGGTTCCGGGTGATGGTCCCCCTCGCCAACCCCGAACACGAGCACGACCTGATCACGCTCGGGAGCGCGCTGGCGAAACAGCGCGGCGGCAGCGTCGTCGCCGTCAACGTCGAGAAGGTGCCCGACCAGACGGCGCTGGCGGCCGCCCGCGAGCAGGGCGACCACGAGGCGGCACACGAGCTTCTCGAACGCGCACGCGAGGACGCCGAGACGTTCGACGTGCCCGTCGAGACCCACACCGTCCTCTCGCATCGCTCCTTCGAGGAGGTGTTCGACGCCGCGCGCACCTACGATGCCGATCTCGTGGTGATGGGCTGGGGCGAGGGCGCCCACGGCTCGCCGGGCCGCGCGGAGAGCGCGGTCGACGACCTCGCACACGACCTGCCCTGTGACTTCCTCGTGTTGAAAGACCGCGGCTTCGACCCCTCGCGGATCGTCGTCCCGACGGCGGGCGGCGCGAGCTCCGACCTCTCGGCGGAGGTCGCCGCGCTCCTGCGCGAGGAGTACGGGAGCGACGTGACGCTGCTCCACGTCGCCGACGACGAGCGCGAGGGCGAGGCGTTCCTCGCGGAGTGGGCCGACGACCACGACCTCGGCGACGCCGAACTGGTGGTTCGGACCGGCGACATCGAGCCGGCCATCGCCGACGTCGCCGCTGACGCCTCGCTGCTCGTCGTCGGGGCCAGCGAACGGGGCCTTCTCGCCCGGCTCGTCGGCGGCTCGCTCGTGCTCGACGTGGTCGACGACGTGGAGTGTTCCGTGCTGCTCGCCGAGCGGGCACGCGAGCGGGGGCTGCTCGAACGGCTGCTCGGCTAGGCTTTTCACGTCAGCGCCCCACGGACGAGCCATGCGCTCCCCCGCGGGCCCGTCGGCGCCGAAGGACGACGAGGGGGAGTCGGTCGTCGTCGAGGCCGGCGACGTCTCCCTCCACACGGTGCAGGCCGGTCCCGCGGACGGCCCGCTCGCGGTGTTGCTCCACGGGTTCCCGGAGTTCTGGTACGCCTGGAACGACCAGGTCCGGCCGCTCGCGACCGCGGGGTACCGGGTCGTGGTCCCCGACCAGCGGGGGTACAACTTCAGCGACCGCCCGGACGGCGTCGACGCCTACCGGATCGACGCGCTCGCCGACGACGTGACCGGGCTGGTCGACGCGCTCGGCCGCGAGACCGCCCACCTCGTCGGGCACGACTGGGGCGCGGCGGTGGCGTGGTGGACGGCGCTGCACGACCCCGAGTACGTCGAGACCCTCACCGCGGTCAACGTGCCCCACCCGACCGTGCTGGCCGACACGCTCCGTCGCTCCTGGCGCCAGCGCCTGCGGTCCTGGTATGCGCTTTTCTTCCAGCTGCCGGCCCTCCCGGAGCGGGTCGCGCGCGCCGGCGACTGGGCGCTTCTCGTGCGGACGATGCACCGGACGAGCCTCCCCGGGACGTTCTCGCCGGCGGAGTTCGACCGCTACCGCGCCGCGTGGGACCAGCCCGGCGCGTTCGAGGCGATGGTGAACTGGTACCGCGCGCTCGGGCGACGGCGCGACGAGCCGCGCCGAACGACCGTCGAGGTGCCGACGCTCGTCGTCTGGGGGTGTCGCGACGAGTTCCTCGCGCGGTCGATGGCCCACGAGAGCGTCGACCACTGCCGGAACGGCCGGGTGACGATGATCGAGGACGCCACCCACTGGGTGCAACACGAACACCCCGCCCGCGTCGCGGACCTGCTGCTCGACCAGTTCGCGTAGGCCGCGCCGAACTCGGGGCCCGTCACGCCGGGAGGGGAAGGCTCAAGCCACGTCGCCCCGCCCCGCGGGTGTGAGTCGCCTCGACGCGCTGCTCGGCGGGGACGCGGACCTGCTCGCCGAGGGGCCCTTCCGGGTCCTCCTGGTCGCCAGCCTGATCTCGCCGCTCGGCACCGCCGTGGTCTCCCCGATCCTCGACTCGCTGACGGGGGTGTTCGGCGTCGGTGAGGCGCGGATCGGCCTGCTGATCGCCGCGTTCACCGCCCCCTCGATCCTCCTCATCCCCGTCGTCGGCGTGCTGTCCGACCGCGTGGGGCGCCGCCCCGTGCTCGCCGCCGGGCTGGTGCTTTTCGGCCTCGCCGGGTGCGCGGTCGCCGCCGTCGAGTCGTTCCGCGTCGTGCTCGTCCTCCGCCTCCTCCAGGGCGTCGGCTACTGCGGCATCGGGCCGGTGCTCATCACCGCCGTCGGGGACCGCTACGCGGGCCAGCGCGAGGCGGCCGCGCAGGGCGTCCGCTTCACCGTCGTCGGCGTCGCCCTCACGGTCGCGCCCCTGCTCGCCGGCGTCCTCGTCGCCGTCGCCTGGCAGTACCCGTTCCTGCTGTACGCGCTCGCGCTCCCCGCGGCCGCCGCGGTGGTGCTGTTCCTGGGCGAACCCCGGGCCGCCGACGAGGGAGCGACCGACGGGAACGGCGTCGGCGACCTGCTCGCGCTCCTGGGCCGTCCCCGGGTGCTCGTCACCCTCGTCGGGCGTGCCGTCCCCTCGTTCGTCTGGTTCGCCTTCCTCACCTACGCGTCCATCGTCGTGGTGACCCTCCTGGCCGGGTCGCCCGCCGCGGCCGGCGTCGTCGTCGCGGCCGCGAGCCTCGGGTCGTCGCTCGGCGCGACCCAGGTCGGCCGCCTGGCCGCCGCCTTCGACGGGCGGCGCGCCCCGCTGCTCGGAG